>JANQDY010000109.1 GCA_028278625.1 Thermodesulfobacteriota bacterium | reverse complement strand
AAAGGAACATCCTGCGTTAGAACGCTTTCTATGGTCCTTTCAATGAATTTTCCCTGGTTGAATGAGGGGGTGATAATGCTGATAGAAAGGGTCAAAAGGCGGTTTCCTTCAGTAGTGGCATTCTTTCATTCTGCGGCGTTACCACCCAGCATCCGCGACAAATAAGGCTCAAATTGCGATGATCATCTCCCATATTGTGGTCCGTCGGATTGAACGTCGGAGTAGCAGAAAGAGTAAACTGGCCTTGGTTTCCGGGCAATGCCTGGCGGATAACCACCTCTCTTCCAGGCCGAAGGCCCAGTTCCTGGACCGTCCTGTGGGCGTCATGCAATTTTACTCTGACACGTTTGGCAGGCAGCCATGAGGGCGCTTCCAGTTTCAGTTCAAGCATTCTGTTGGGCGGTCCGGGCGCATAAACGATTGCCGTATGAGCACCCATCCAACCATCGGCAAATATACCGACAATTTCGTTTTTCACACCGCCACGCTCATTCATTGCCCTTTCAAGAATCTCCAAGTACTGGCCGGTCATATCCCGGGGACGAAATTTCTTGGCCCGCAGAGAGCCTTTCTTGACGAGCGACTCCTTTAATGACGCATCGTGGGTGATCTTTTCAATGCATCCCACCAAACTTTCGGGCTTTCTGGGATCGAAATAAAGGGCCGCATTTCCGGCCACTTCAGGCAGGCTGGTCCGATCGCTGCAAAGAACAGGTTTTCCAATGGACATGGCCTCCAAGACCGGAATGCCGAAACCTTCGTAGAGGGAAGGGAAAATCAGGAATTCGCACCCAAACCAAACCGCTGCAAGTTCTTCTTCCGACACAAAACCGAGAAAGTGAACCCGGTCCTTCAAACCCATTTGCGCGGCTGCTTTTTTGACGGTTTCTTCCCTACCGTTCAGGGCACCGGTAAAAACAAGATCCATAGCGTCCTGAGGGTGGCGCGAGAGGTACATACCGAAGGCGGTGAGAAGCATGGAATGGTTCTTATGGGGCCAGAAGTTGGCCGGATAAAACATATAGGGGCGTTCTAGAATACCAAACGCCTTAAGATGTTGGAGCTGTGTTGCAGCTACCGGGCGGCTCAGTCGGGATTGAATACAAATGGGCACGGCGTGTGTCTTTTGGGGCGGCATCTTCAGGTGTTTCAAAACGGTCTGCCGCGTATGTTCTGAAATACAGATCACACGGTCTGCCTTATGCCTTAGTTTTTCCATAAAGGCGTCTCTTAATCCGATTTCGTGAGGGCTGAAGAATTGCGGCAGTTCCTTATGTTGAAGGTCAAGGATCACCGATACCGTTGGAATGTTCGCCTCAGCGTACGTGGGGGCGGTAAATGGGCAGAAGAGCAGGTCCACGCCCTGTGCCGCAAGCCCTTTGCCCATGGGTGAGGGCTCCTGTGCGAGACGTTTGACGCGGTTTTTGATTTTTGCCACTGCGCGGTTCAGGCGGCCCGAATAGCGTGAAAAGGACGGCTTCGGTGTTGGCTCCTGACCGGATAGGACACACATTCGGCGCATATTCGGTCCATCCAGAATCGCCAGATCTTCATGGTTCCAGGTCGCGGTAAGGATCAGGAAATGGTGATGGGTTGCCATCACGTGAAAGGATTTCAGAAGCTCAATGGCGAGGATCTTTGCACCGCCGTTCTTTCCGCCCGGAAGCGTCGGTGTCATGTCAACCGCAATATATGCCAATTACATCTTTCTCCTAAAGACAACCCGTTAAGCGAAATCGCCTGGAATCGGTAACGGGAATTGGTTTTTCATCAACAGGAATTTGCTATTCGACCACGGGATGTTTGACGATATCATTCTTCCTGAATCTGATTAAACCCAGTTTTCTGGCTTTTCGAACAACCTGAGTGCTTTCAAGGGCTTGGCAAACATCCTCAGCTTCTCTGGCCTTTAGGGTTTCATTTTGCAATTCCTGTTTCAGTTTTTCTATTTCAGAAATTCTCATCTGCAAATGGGATTCTTTCATCTGTAATTCAGACTCAAGCGCTGCCAACTGCGATCCGCGCTGCTTCAATTCAGACTCACGAGCCATTAACAGAGACCTGCTCTCTTTCAATTGGGACGCATATTGTGAAAGTCTCATTTCGTATTTCGCAACAGCTTCGGCATGTTTTCTCAGAAGAAGTTGGTGATTCTCCGCTTCAAGCTGGGCAGTCAATTCCTGAATTTGTTCCCACCGGTCGGATCGATCCGCCTCACAGGATTCGAGCATGCTTGTCAGCTCATTGATCTGCTGCAGGCGGGCCTCGCGATCAACCTCACAAGACTCCAACAGCCGGCTCATCTTTTTCACCTGCTCCAAGCGTCTCGCCCGGTCCAATTCGCTGCTTTTCCAAAGCTTATGGGCCATGGGCGCAAATGATTTGAGCGCCTGAAACAAGATGCCATCATATATCCTCTCGAATCGAGAGCCCAACGTCATATTGAAATTAGCCGGAACAGTTTCAAAGGAGAGATTCGTCTCCTTCTGAAACAGACCGGATGACCGCGAAGGGACACTCGGGTGTGAGTCCGAATGTCTCTTCTCCCGGAGCAGGCGATCATACAGATCCACGTAACGCTTTGCCTGCACATCCAGAGGATAGTCTTTCAAGACTCTGGCTCGACCTGCCTTCCCCATGGACTCGCGTTTGCCGGGGTCCAACGCCAGTGAAACAATGGCCTCACTCATCTGTCCGATGTCAAAGGCTTTCACCAAATAGCCGGTAACACCGTCCGTGACCATATCCGGAACGCCCCCTATTTGAAAAGAAATCACCGGGGTACCGCAACTCATTGACTCAAGAACGGTGTTGGGAAGGTTGTCTTCCAGAGAAGGGAGCAAGAAAATGTCCGCGGCCGAATAGGCCTCTCTGATCTCAGCGTCGGTTTCGAGTCGCCCCAAGGAGACATATGGAACGTTCGTACTCTCCAGTTGGTGATTCGGACTTCCAAAACACAACAGCCTGATCCGATCTTTTTCAAGCAATTCCCGAAACAGAGGGCTTTGCCTGCAAAACTCCATGGCACCCACCAGCTCTGAAAACCCTTTCCTCTTTTCTTTGCCGTCTATGGCTCCAAAAAGGAACGTAACCGCATCACCGGGAATTCCCAAATGTTGTTTGGCACGGTCCTTTGCCAAAGGATAATAGAGGTCCGTTTCGATTGAATTGGCAATGGTTTCAACCGCAAAGGATTTGAAAAGACGGCTTTTGGCGGCGCAGTCGCTCATCCAACGGCTCGGCGTGACAATGGTGAGGTTGGCATTCTTGAACAGCTGTTCTTTGTCCTTCAGGGTGGCTTCAGGGAGAAAGAAAGGATCATTTGCCAGTTGTGGACATACTCCGCAGTTGCTGCGGTATTCTTGGCACCCCGCCGAATAATGGCAACCGCCGGTAAAAGCCCATTGGTCGTGTAACGTCCACACCACAGGCTTTCCCAGAGCGAACAGTTGGTTCAAGGTAACGGGAGACTGAAACTGGGAGACCCAATGAAGGTTGATGACATCCGCTTCCTGCACCAGATCTAATCCGGAAATATCGTATCCGGGGTACGGTAGTGAGAACATGGTGTTGCTGACATCCGTCCGGTGAGTATTAATGTAATGCTCCTGGAGCGGGACTTCCATTAGAAACTGCTCGTCAGTCTGCCCGCCCTTGTCCTCAATGGCTGATACAAAGCCGTCTTTCGTGTCTCTGTATTTGACCAGCATCCGGCAGTCCTGACCGCCATTGCGCAGCCCGCAATGCAGTCGGTATGTGGCCCGTGCTGCGCCGCCTCTGATATCATATGTACTCACCTGTAGGATTTTCATCGATTGATCAGCCTTTTCTGGCTTGAAGTTCTAAAAACATAATATCACACCCCATAAAAAAAAGGGCGCATCAATGATTCAAGGGATGAAGCCAAATTGCCGGTTAACACATGACTGGCATAAACCTCTCCGTAAACCCTTCCCACAACATTGGCGGTAACCTGTTCAAGAAGGGAAATACGTTCCGCCCGTCCACATACATGGTGCTTTTCCTTGACGGTCCGGAAGAGCACCTTTATTTTGGTCTGGGTTTCACCAATTGTCTCATCAAGACCCTTGGAAGTGTTTCTCCGATTTCCGAACATTCCATTTCCAAAGAACCGTTTCAACCCTTTGGCCGGAAAATGCTGTTTTAATATTTCTTGAAGCAGGAAACCACCTGCCCCCCCTTTTGGCGCGTCCTCTAAGATCTTGCTTCTCAGGCCGGAGGCGAAATGGGCCACGTTCTCGGTCACGGTTCTCAAATCCGATGGCGTCACGTATGACAGGTCTTTCTCCACCCGCTGCATGATCCTGGCGCACCAGTAGGAGTTGATGATCTGCCGACGAAATGCATACCCAGGCGAACGGTTGTGAGAGTGCTTCACACTGATCCCGGGGTTATAGACGATTTTGTGGCCCCTCAGAAGGTTTTCCTGAGACCAGGCCAGGTCCTCGGCAAAACCAACCGCCGGAAAAGGCGTCTTGAGCAGCCGCTCTTTTCGGTAAATGGCACATACATTATCGAGTCCAATGGTTCGATAGGCCGCATGATACGGCATTTTTTCGTAGGATTCAAGGGATTCAATGCGTTGAATGACCAGGTCCCGGCCCCTCGCTTCGTTGATGGATTCTATCTCGAATCGGGACCAAGGGGTTGCATGGTCATGGGGCTCCTGGGCGGTATATGCCGCGACGGCACCTGTTTGATCCAGGGTTATCATCAAATCGGTGAGCCAGCTGTCTGTGCAGGGAATGGCATCCTGGACCGTGAAGACAATGTTATGGTGCGCTGCCAGAGTGACTGCCTCATTCCGCGATTTGGCGTGATGAAACCGTTTTTGATCAATCTCCTTTACGCGGGCCCCGGCCTTTCTGGCCAATTCAAGTGTTTGGTCCGTTGATCCTGAATCGATGACGACCAATTGAACCGAACCTTGGAAATTCTGTCCCATGATGGCGTCAAGACATTTCGAAAAAGTGCGTCCGCCGTTCATGGTGGGTATGATAACGCTGATACCGCTTTCCAATTGACACTCCCAAAACCAAAAACTTCACCATTTTTCCATAAGGAAAAGCGGACATTCCAACATGGAAACACTTGAATCCAAATCACTCCGGTCTTGCCAGAATCGTCAGTTCCGCAATTTCAAAGGTATCATGGTCGGTGGCAAAAGCGCACCCCTTCAAAGCTTCAAAAAACATCGCCGCCTCGGGTCCCTCAGCATACCGCGTGGCAATTTCAAGTTCAATCTGAAAGCCCGCTTCTCTGAACAACGCCCGCATGCTGGAAGGGGTGAAAAAATGGATGTGCTCAAAGCAGAGAATCCCAAAAGGGACATATTCAAAATGCCCTTCAAGCAGATCGCGGATCACCGACCAATGCGTTATGCACGGGGAACTGGCGATAAGACATCCCTCCGGGGAAACCACTTCTTTAAGACGTTTCAACAGTTCCAACGGCGACGCCAGGTGCTCCAGCAATTCTCCGCACACCACGCAATCATACTGACGGTCAAATGATACTTTCTCAACCGGTTCCGCAATCACACGGTCAAGAGCCGATTTGGCCTTTTCGGCCACCCGGACATTTGATTCAATACCACAGACGTACAGCTCCGGCCTCGATCTTTTAAGCGCCTTTCCGAATTCCCCGGTGGCACATCCGATATCCAGTACATGCATTGCCTCGGAGGGCACCAATTTCTGCAGGTCTTCCCGGGGCTGATCCAGCATTTGAGCGGCGAATCGATGTATGAAGACGTCCCCTGCAACCACGAGCTTCCACCCCTTTCCCTTAAGAGCGGACGGGATTTCCGATAGTCTTGTCTCCTTCGGAAGCGCTTTTAGAGCATCAACTCGCAAAAGGAGGCAGAAGCTTTCCAAGACCTCGGTTTCAGCCCGAACCCCTTTTCGGGCATAACGGTCGGCCAAAGCCTGATAATTCCGCCGATTCAGATACATGTACGGCACGTTGGCATGTTGCGCATTTTCCGCAAGATTCGACACCGGTCCCACGGCCCCGGCACTGGCATCCGCTTCAAGGGCGGCCTGTAAGCCGGTGATGAGATGACATGTGGAGATCATATTGCCATTTGCCAATACCAGTATCGTCCTGTGCGAATCTGCCAGCTGCAAAAGTGCTTCTGCGTCGGGCAACACCCCCTTTTGCACATGGAGGGGTGTTTCATCTTCCTTCAGACAATCGGAAAGGCTTTTGAAACATAGCACCTCTTCTTCCCTGTAATAAGCCGAGGCCGGGTCTTTCTTTGTGCAAACCACAATGGCCGGACGATCTTGAGCTTCTTTTACGAGATCCTTAAGGACCGATTCAAGGCGGGTCACTGACCGGCTTTTTTCATAGAGGGACGCCACCTCCGGGCCACGCCGGCGCAAGTGGGCCTGCAAATCCCTGTCCCTTACGAGTTCCCCGATCCGGTTGGCCATCCCCACGGAATCGCCCGGTGGGGCCCAGAGCGCGAAGTCATCCACGTCATCAAAATCCCGATGGCTGGGAATATCGCTCAGTACAGCGGGAAGGCCGCACGCCAGTGCTTCCAGGGCGGGCAGTCCGAAGCCTTCTACCGGTTGTGAGCTGGATAAGAACAGGTCGCAGGATTGATAGATGGCAGGAACCCGGCTGGGGAGAATACCGTGATGATATTCACTGGCTTCACAAAAAACCGCCTCTTCGAGGACCTGGTCAAACTGATTGAGGCGCACCAGACAAAGGCCATGTTCATGGCATGCAACCCTTGCCGCAAGCAATCCTTGGGGCATTCCCTTGATCCTGCCGTGAAACTGTCCGTCAAAAGGACCCACCACCAATAGGCGGTTATCGTCCGGAAGCCGTGGTGCGGGACGCCAAATGGAAAGATCCATCCCCTGAAGCACCCAGCGCCAGGGTCCGGGATAACGCCTCGCCATTCGGCGGGCCAGCTCCGGACTGATGGCGATCTTGGGCATAGGCAGCCCAAGCGCCTTGCGCACCAGCGCTTTGTCCGCATCGCTCTGGGCGCACGCCTCATCGTCACCCTGTACCAGTTGGACCAAGGGAACACCCTTCCCGGCCAAGGCGAGCACCTGCGAGCAGTGGGTGGCAATGATGAGATCAAAGGTCGAGAGGTCCGGGCGATCCCAGGACAAGATACCTTCTACCAAACACGGCAACGGCCGCCAGGAGGGAACCACCTCGCGGGCCATGATCGTGACCTCATGTCCCCTTGCCCCGAGGCCTTCCGCCTGCCCAAAAACCACCTTTACCCCTCCCCAAAGGGCGGTGGTTTCCAGACAATAGGCAATTTTCATGGTAAGACGCCTCCCATCCCGAAACCCAAGCATGAGCAAGCACCTTGATCAAAAGGTGAAAGGATTGTATGCTTTGAGTTCATATCATTCCATATTACCGAGGAGAAAAATTTTGGATAATCCGGTCTCCGTTCCCCGGGAAGAGATTTCCAAGACGAGATCCTTTTGGAACGACTACCAGATGGCGGAAAGCACCAAACGCGCCAGCTGGTGGGACTCGCCCATCATCATCGCCGAATGCCAACGGCGCATTACCGGAAGGCCGGACACCAACATCTACGAGTTTTTCGATCATTGTTTCAGGGGCCGCTCCCTTGACAGGGGTATCAGCATCTGCAGCGGTTCGGGAGAATTTGAACGATCCATTTTGGACAACGGTCTGTGCAGGCGGATAGACGCCTATGAACTCTCCGAAAAGCGGGTTGCGGAAGGCATTAAAATGGCGGAAAAGGGCGGCTATGCCATTACCTTTAACCAGGAAGACGTCAATCAGGCTGTTTTCCCTCTAAATCATTATGATGTCTTTTTTTCCTGGTCCGCCCTCCACCACATAGAGAACCTCGAAGGGGTTCTTTATAATGCCAGCAATTGTCTTAAAGAGAAAGGGATTCTGGTAGCCCAGGAGTATATCGGACCCAACCGGTTTCAGTGGACCGAACGGCAACTGGACATCTTGAATAAGGTGTTCAAAAAGTTGCCACGGCATCTGAGGACGGATCCTGAGACCGGAACCGTGAAAGAACGCATCACGAGACCCACCATCGATCACATGAAAAAAACGGATCCTTCAGAAGCCGTGAGGTCCAGCGAAATCCTTTCCGTTCTCCGGAACCACTTTCAGATCAGGACCCTGAGATACTTCGGCGGTGCCATTTTCCACCCCCTGTTTGATGAAATCATGATGAATTTTGACCATCAAAACGGTGCCGAAACCGCGTTGATCGAAATGATACTGTTATTGGAAGGGGAGCTAACAAAAGAGAAAATCCTACAAAACGACTACGCCATTGTGATTGCGGAAAAAAATTAGCCTTATGAGGATGCTTTTCATGAAGTCCTTGCTAGAGGGATATCACTTCTTTTTCCCTTTAAAATAATGCTTCCACTCACCCTCTTTTAGTAACCACAAATCTCTCATGGGCATGGGGTACTCATTTTTGACCCCCGGGAGCTTACATGTGACAACCACCGTCACGATGCCACGGTCCCCATCGATTTCGGCATCTTTGGTCTCGACCGAAGAAGCAGGGAATTTCGCGGCCGCGATAACCCGTTCTTCATAGACGGCAAAGGGAGGAAGGTCATCTTCCACTTCCTGTTCGTAGGCATATTTGTAGTTCTTGTTGACCAATCGCTCGGTCCAGTACTGTGCTGCCTGTTTTTCAAGGGCCGCCTTGGGATCCTTCATCTCTTTCTGGCACCCACAGATGAGCAGACAGAATAAGGCAACCAGGAGACAAAAGCAAACATAATTAGATTTTGGTGATTTCATAACGGCTACTTTCGCTTTTCCATAAGATCCGGAATCCATTATTTTTGACCGGAAATTCAAACTGCGGTTCTAATGAGCCTTTTTATCTGATTTTGGGAAGGGTACCGCCAGGAAAACCCGAATGGCGCCGGAATTACCCTCTTCTTTGGCATAATTGACCACAACATCATCCAGTCCGTCATTGTTTAGGTCCACACAATAGGCGTTGAAGATCCTCTGAAGTCCCGTTTCCGGCAGTTCGGGCGTCTTAAGTTGCTGCCATTTGCCGTTCTTTTGACCAAACACTTTTAACCCGCCCTCCGCCGTACCGCCGACGATTTCAGGTGAGCCGTCACCGTCTAAATCGCCCGCCGCGACCGCATAATAGACCTCTTTGTCCGGAAGGCCCATGGACATGTCCTTGAATCCGGTCTCTTCACTCAAGAAAGCTTTCAGAACCATGGTCCCGTCTTTGACAAAACCGGTGATACTGGCGATCAGATCATCCCGCCCGTCTCCGTTGATATCCGCAAAGGCGATGGAGCGGTAATGGCGTTCCGTGGGCAATCCCTCATTAAAGGGGACAAAGTCGCCCTTTCCGTTTCCCAGCCATACAATGAGATCTTTCTTATGCTGAAGCGACGCAATGCCCACATCCAGGTTTCCATCCCCATTGACATCCCCGCAAATGATCTCATCCGAATAGAGATACGCCGTCTCTTTCTCACTTCCGATGTGACGGCATTTCCATCCTCTCTTTGATCCCAAACAAAGCATGGCGCCCTTCCGTGAACCGATTTCCTTCTTCCCGAAACGGCCTTCGGATACGGCGGCCATATCGTCAATACCGTCATTGTTAAAATCGGCGGCCACAAGGGCCCTTGTGGCAAAGGCGTTAACGGTGGGGAGGCCTTTTAAAAGTGGGCCGTATCGGTCATTTCCCTTGCCTCTTAGGGCCTTCAGGCCTTGAACATGAATGGCAAGCCCCATGTCCGGGATGCCGTCGCCGTTGAAATCACCTGCCGCGATGCCCCCATAATCATAGGGAATCTTCTTGGGTACCCGGGGCCGAATAGCGGACCATTCCCCTTTGCCGTTTCCCAGCCAAATATATGGCCGGCGATCCTGCTTGGCTGCTTTCCTTGGCGGCGGCGCCAAAATGTCCAAATGACCATCCAGATTGATGTCGTAAAAGGCGAGACCGTGACGCCATTGACCGCGGTTCGGAAGACCCGTGGAAGATTCCACAAAGGTCAATGTGTCATTGGTGCTTTTGCTACCGGTGGAACCGGCATGCCGTGCGTCGTTTTCGCACCCCATAAACCCTAACAAAACAACAAAAAATAGAGAAAAGACCGTTAATCGCTTTTGCATGAATCTCCCCAAAGATTTGAACCGTGCAGGAGTTGACCGTGATGGGTTCTGCGTGAGATTGACATCAAAAAAGGCGGGCTAGAACATCACCCGCCTTTTTCTTTAGTTGTTATTTAAGGTTATGTCATAACAACACCACCTGATGGGGTATTGTTAGGGCACATCGTTCGGCAGATCCCTTGCCATGGGGAACAGCACCGTCCAGTTGAGAGAACCTGTGCTGGAGGTGGCCTGCTGGTAAACCCATCCCAGAATTTCGAGGTCGCGAAGGGCCGCAGTGTTGGTGAGCCATTCGATATCGATCCAGCCTTCTTTCGGATAGGTGGCGGCCGGGAACAGTCCCAGGGGCAGATACGGTTCCAGATCCAGGATGGTAAACTCGTCATCCAGCGGGATGTTCGAGGAGACATTCACCTCGTTCGTATCGTAGAAATCGAGATGGAGCACGCCAGGAATGGTGTTGGCGCTCTTCCAGAAGAGCAGCCAAGTGGCGTCGCCAGAGGCCTGAATGTAGAACCTGGGATACAGGCCGAAGGAAACGGCATTGGTCGGAGCAGCTAAGCCCTTCTGAAGATCCTGAGCCCCCTGCAGGGCATTGGGCGAAAAGAGCTCCTCGAAAGTGGCACAGGTCATCTGAGCCTGGTAGGCCGCGGTGGCAAGCGCGTTGTGCCATTCTTTCATGGGGATGTTGGTGGCAGCGGCAACACCGTTGTTCAGATCCACAAAATAGACCTGACCGATGACGCTGTTAAAATCCGCTATGACCACTTCGTTGTCATAGTAAATGTAGCCGGCATAGTGATCATTGACGCCGTCACCATCCAAGTCCACCTCTAGCATGGTCTTAAGGGCAGGCGCCATTTTTCCGATTTCCGTGAAGGCATCGGTTGCAACGATGTCGCCGGGCGTGCCCCACATATCGTCATCATATACGGTGACACTTCTGGTCGTGTAAATGGTGTAGTGAAAATCGATGCCGTCCCGAAGGGCCACATCCGTGAAAACGATGAGGGTATTGAGGCCGGTCGTTCCGGAAATGTCAGCGATAAAGGGAACCACCGCATCCGTACCAGGCGTATCATCCGGCATTCCGATCAGGGCCTGAGACGGAACCACGCTCAGCATAAGTGCCGCCAGAACCGAAAGGGCTATAAAAAACTTTTTCATACTCTTATTCCTCCTTAAAAAATTTTAGTTTGACTTCCCTAAAAATTATGAACACCCAAAAG
The DNA here is from genome assembly GCA_028278625.1 of Thermodesulfobacteriota bacterium. The sequence continues at coordinate 116,798 of JANQDY010000109.1, read as the reverse complement.
TACTAACAACCCAACGCAAAATCACCTGAATCGGAACACCACCTCCTTTTGATTGAAATTTCTTCATTCTTCGAAAACGTTACCTGTTTTTCTATCCAAGACCTTCTCATAGCGTCCTAAAACTGCCATAGGTAAACGCTATTATATAGATGAGAAAAGCTTTGTCAAGCTTTTTTCAATTGATAATCAATTTTGGTGCCCATCTTTTTTTCTTCCGGTTAATAAGGGTAATCGAATTGTTAACGCCCACCCTTAAATCAAAACTTGAAGATCCCTTTCGGAAAACGCTTTCGAAAACGCCAGGGGCTTGACCACATCTCACGATAATGGCCCTGGTTTTTTCTCGCATTGGGAAGAAAATCCGGGACCTTTGACCCAAAATTCACCCCAAAACCAGGCATTTTCCTGGCATCTCTAGCATGTGGGCCAACAGCTGTCAACCCCTTTTTCGCATCCTCGATATCAAAAAAGAGGCGATTTTCTCTAAAATTTCTTTGATCTTTTCCCGACCAATTCCAACGCGTCCTTTGACTCCCGGACTCATGGAATCGCAACGGGTCTGATGCGCCGAGGCCCCATTCTCAGAGTGGTGGTGAAGTGGAATCTCGCGCAGCCTTTGAAGGTCACTTCTTATCCGCTTCAGTTGTTCGTGAATATCCGTCAAAACAGACGTGTCCGGATTCTCTTGGCACGGAATCGTTTTCGTGGCCCGGTTTTCCGGTTGTTTCTCTTCGGCCAGATTGCTCAGGCGTTCCTTTTCACTTTGAAAAGCGGCCCATGCCTGTCCATCCATGTAGGAAAGATTCCGATCAAACATCACGGCTCTTGCCTGATCGTATTCATATTTCATTCGATGGGAGGATGCCATGTCCTCCTTTCCGTAGAATCGATATTCGGCGGTTGTTCGATCCACGTGCTCAAACGAGAAGTGCCTTGAAACCCGTACCCAGAAGTCCCAATCCTCAAAAAGGGTCAAATCCTCTGAAAAGCCGCTTATCTTTTTAAGGATTTCCCTTGAAAAAAGGACGCTCATCATCGGGATGTAGTTTTCAAATAAAAGCCTGTCCGGATCATAGTCAAAGTTGAAGACCAGTTCCTCCCTTTGACGGTTTCCGGGATTATCAGGGGGACCGCCATAAAACACATTCAGCACATTGCCAAAAGCCGCCATTCCTCGTGTCGTTTCAAGATGACCCGCCAACAGACGCAAATGGTCAGGATAAAGGACATCGTCGTCATCCAGGAAATTAAGGTATTTCCCTTTCGCGGCCTTCAGCCCGCTGTTGGCCGCCGCGGCCCTACCCATGCATTTTGAGTGGGTCACACATTTAAAAGGTGTATTGCCGGAAAGGGATCTGACAACATCCTCAACATCCTCTCCGCCATCGTTGACCACCACCACCTCAAGGTTGGCGTAGGTTTGCTGAACAACGGATCTGATGGCGTTGGCGAGCAGATTGGGGCGGTTCTTGGTACGAATGATGACGGAGACCAAAGGGCCCGAATTTCCCGGATCGGGTGCCAATCGCTCAAGTTGAAAAAAGGGAATGGATAAGGGCCCCGATTTTCCAATCAAATGGGAAGACTGCTTCAGAAAACCTTCCGCGTGGGTTGCGCCTTCGGGAAGGGTCATGCTTCGATATCGATTGAGGCCTTCAATAATATCCCCATAGGGCCGTTCACGGAGCTGGCTTTCATAACACGAAATGGCCCTGTTTTTCTCCGCCAAAACCGATGTGATGTCCACCAGAGTGTTCACACGGACCGGCTGCCCCAATTCATAAAACGCCACCTGGAAATGGTGATTTACACCGGAAATGGCGTCACTTAACAAAAAACAGGCGGCTCGGTGATCCGGATGAAATTCCATGGGAGAGGGAACATAAACCAGTTCGGGACCATATTCATTCAAGAGATCTATCATGCGCGGGACAGCACCCCTTGCACCGGATAGGGCACGATCCTCATACAGCCAGAATTCCAGATCGGCAATGCCCAGGATTTCGCAGGCCCTTTCGGCTTCCTTCCGTCTTGCGGCAACATACCCGCTCTTCTCGGCCTGGCCCGTGGCGTCACCCTTTGCACCGTCCGTCAAGAAGACGATTTTTACCGAATCCCCCGCATCTGCGTGAAGCCTCAGGCTTCCCCCGCAACCGAGTGTCTCATCGTCCGGATGGGGGGCGAGCACAAGCACCCTTCGCCCGGTCAGGTCAGTGTTTTCAAAAGGGATTAGGTGTTCTTCGGTCCGCATGGGAATTCGTTTCAGAAAAGATCGCTGTCACCCATGGTGTAATAAAGGGTTTTGTCGACACATGCGCGTGTATGGGTCTCGTCAAAAAAAATGATGCCGGCGGCCAGGTCATGGGGATCACCCGTTATCCGAAATCCCTGTTTGGTCAGGGTCTCTCTCCACCATCCGGGTGTTTTTGAAAACCACCCTTCAATACGTGTGATATGTGGGAAATGCCTGTGGATTAACCGTTGGATCATGGCGCCAACGGTCCAGGCGAATTTTTTTTCAAAGAGCGCATCCCCCCAGATGAGAACGTCTTCCCGCGTTTTAAAGACACTCCATCCCACCAGCCTGCCAAAACATCTCACGGCAAAAAACTGATGGGCGCCGTCAGGACAATCGAGATATCGCCACTTCAAATAATCCGCATCCTTTTTCACCAGAAAACCGTAATCCCCGCATGCCCTCAAAAACAGCCTGTTGAAACCGGGTTCCATTTGCCGCACCCGTCGGACGGTGATGCCTGGAAGGCGTCTTGAAAATCTTCCAAGGAGGACCCGCCCCGGCCTTGCAGCTTCAACGTCAAGTACATGATAGGGAATGGGTGACAGGTAGCGGTATCCCAGAAAGCGCTCCCCGAATTTCTTGATATGTCCCGTATTGTACCCATACATGAAAGGCATCCGGTCGACGCAGAATTTGTTGAAAAAGTAGGTCGCCACACGGGTGAGAACAGCGGTCGTGCCCAGGCCCATCTGCCTGAATCTGGGATGGGTCATGGTGTCCGCACCCTGTAAAGATATTATCTCCTTCTTTTTTTCAAGGGATGAGTAAAAAGGGACCCCGTATCCACAGAAATGAGCCGCAATGTCTCCATCTTCCGTGACAGCAAGCGCAATTCTGTGGTTCCCGAAAGGGTTGCGGGAATACTTCCACTTCCAATGGGCCATGGTTCGGTCGGTTCCAAAGACCTCCTGAAACATGGGCAGGATATGGTCTTCATCCCCGGAACGGTAGGGGCGGAGGAAAACCTTGTCTTTTCTGGCAATGACCATAGAGGAACCGAGGTTTTCTTCTCCCGTTTCAATCCTTTTAACGGATTTTAGACGAAATCCGCTTTCATAAAGAGCGGTTATCATCTCTTTTGAAATGCCGCTTTCTCTCTCATAAAGGGGCCCATCAGTTATGGAAGCCAAAAGGATGAGGGTACCGGTTGGTTTTAGAAGCGGTCTAACTGCGGAATAGGAGCGTTTCAAAAGGGGTTGGGATTTGGATGGGGTTTTTAACACCGCTACATCATACTCATGAGCATCGGTCCTTGCCTTAGGGAATTCACGGATGTTATCGGCTGTAACATCATATCCCAGGGCTTTCAAATTTTCCGTCTCAAAGTCCCGGAAGCTGCCGGCGGCCAGGATGGTTGCCGGCGGGGGAGGGAGATTTTCGGAAAAGCACATTTCAGCTGTTTTCATGGATCACCCAGGATACCAGTTGAAAAGGTTTGGTCCATCTTCCGAGACCGCCCCCAATGCCGCCCAGACGACCGAAGTATCTTCCGGGAGCCAGAAGATCCCAGCAGCCCTCGGGAAAACGCATTTTGGGTCCACAGCCGAACCGGGCAGCGGATGGAACAAGGTCCGGGTTGGGGCTCCATTCGAAAAGCCACTCTCTCTGATAACGCGGCAAGACATCCAGGGAAAAAGGGGCGTAAAAAACCGGCAGGTTTAAACCGTTTTCATGAATGCCCGTACCGGAAAGACGTTCAATCATTCTCTTTAGGCACGACTTCCAACTGCTCCTGTGTTTTTTGACAAAGGTTTTATAAGATTCCGCCATCAACCTTCTTTTCAGATGCCATTCCTCATGACCGCACTGGTCATAATAATGAATCGCTCTCGCTTTCGGATCGATCAGTATCTTGTATCCTCCTTTCCTGAGCCGCAAAAAAAGATCCGTATCTTCAAAATAGAGAAAAAAACGGGGGTCAAAAAGTCCCCCCGCTCTGTTGATGGCCTCCCGATCGAGCAATACCAGGCCTCCCGAGAGGTTTCCCACCGGCACCGGCTTGTTGGCCCGCCAAACCGCGATGGAATGTCTTCTCCAAAAGAAACTGATAATGCGGTTTACAAGTGCCTTGGAACCACGCGATACCAGGAAATCCCTGAACTCGAAAAGCGCGGTCGGATAGGGTGGCGGCAGGTAGAAGGTCAAATCCTCATCCCAAAAAAGCTGAGGAGACACCGCCGCAACGTTCCTGTTGGATAAAAGGGTTTTCTGCATTTGCCAAAGAGCGCCAGGGAGCAATCTGGCATCAGGGTTCATCAAAAGTATCCAATCACTTTCAAATTCCCCAAAGGCTTGATTGCATGCATATCCAAATCCCATATTCTCAGGATTTGCTCGCAGAATTACCGAGGACGAAAGTTCCCTCTTCAGCATATGGGCTTCTTGAGGGGAGGCGCTGTTGTCCACAACCACCACCTCCACCGGGCCCGCGGATTCGGATGACAGGACCGTTTCCACTGCTTTACCGGTCAGCCCGGCACTTTTATAATTGACAATAATGACGAGGGTTTTCAAATCATGACCGCAATTATGGGATGTTCCAGGAATGGGGGAACCACGTCATTCCGATTTCAGGATGCTCACTTTCAATATCCAATGGCCCCCTGGTCGCCTGATGAACGGTCCTTAGCGCATGCTCATCACCAACCCTTGCTCTGACTGTGAAGTTCCTTCCGAGAATCGGAATCGATGGAATCGTCATTTCAATGAGTTGTTCTCCGGAAAAAAGGATGGGATCCAAACCCGACATCTTCGTTGTTGTTTCAAATAGTTGCGTGTCATCGGAGAACCCGAAACCAATGGCCAAATGGCCTTTTATGGCCGGTCCAAACCTTCTGGTTTTCACCTGCACAATAATAGACTCAAACTGCTGAATCCGCGTCACCTGATTTCGGTCTTTGTTGAGAAGAGAGACGGATTCAATCATGATATCGGGCAACTGCTCCGTTCCGGGTGTCGACGCTTTTGCATCCTGCCCGGGTTCATTCGTCTCCCGTTCAAGGTAGGCAAGATATGACGATACCACGGACGGCGCCTTTCCGATCCTCTTAAGACATCCGTCTTTCAGCCAGAGGGCTCGTGAGCATAATTCGTTGATCATGTACATGCTGTGGGTGCAGATGATGATGGTTTTTTTCTCATCCCGAAAGCCCATCATTCGGTCCACGCATTTTTGTTGAAAGCGCTGATCCCCCACGCTTAAGGCTTCATCGATGATCAGAATCTGAGGATCAACACTGGTTGCAATGGAAAAGGCCAGTCGCACGTACATGCCTGACGAATAGGTCTTGACCGGACGGTCAATGGCATTCTTGAGCTCCGAAAACTCAACAATTGCCTGTTCTCGATCACGAATTTCGTTTTCCTTCAATCCCAAAAGCGCTGCATTTAGATAGATGTTCTGCCGACCGCTGAACTCGGGATGAAATCCTGAACCCAGCTCAAGAAGGGCGGCCATCCGGCCTTTTTTGACCATTCGCCCGGAAGTGGGTCGGACGGTTCCGGCCAGTATCTTCAACAAGGTCGATTTTCCGGCCCCGTTTTCGCCGATGATCCCCAGGGTGCCGCCATCGGGAATCTCAAAGGAGACATCCGTCAATGCTTCCACCAGATCATGACAAGGCTTGCGAAGAACCGCTTCTTTCAAACGATCAAACGGCTTCAGATAAACATGATAGTGCTTGGATAGGTTAATGGCTTCAATGGCGTTCAATAGGGAATTCCTACCGGCGCTCACAAAACATCGGCGAACGCGTGCTTTGAGCGCTCGAAAAACAACAGGCTAAAAACAATACACAACAAGGCCATGGCCACGGCATATGCGAGCATGTGAAAGGAAATCGCATGGTGTAACAAGCTTTGGTGATACAACTCAATAAAGGGAAACATGGGATTGAGCTTTATGACCCATCTCAGCGGTTCGGGCACCATGGACAAGGGATAGATAATGGGCGTCAAGAAAAACCACAGAGAAAGGGCCGTCCCGATAAAGTGCTTAATGTCCCTGATGAATACCGACAAACTGGCGATGAGGGAAACCATTCCCAATGTGAACACCATATGGATCAGGACCACCAAGGGGAGCCACGCCCATGCCAGGTGGCAATAACCTTTGAAAACCAAATAACCCAAAAACATGCCAAATCCGAGGCCGTTCAGGCAAAACGGGACGATAACACCGGAAAGCGGCAGAATTTCCAAAGGGAACGCCACTTTTGTAATGAGATTGGCCCGGCTTAACAGCGCGTCGGTGGCGTTGTTCAAGGCGTCCGCAAAAGCGGTCCAGGGAAGGAGACCCGTCAGAAAATATACGGCAAAACTGTCGGTGCCCGTTTCCGTGGGCTGCAAACGGATTTTCAACACCAGGGAGAATACAAAAATATAGATGAGCAGATTGGCCAGGGGCGTCAGGAGGCTCCACACGAATCCGCCGATGGAGCCGGCAAAACGCCCCTTTATTTCGTTTCGCACAAATCCCCAGAACAGTGTTCGATGATCAACGGGAATGACCAGCCAGCGCTTAAAGATCGAAAGAATATTCATGAAAAAAGAAAATTTTGTGGTGTTCCGGGAAATACCATAAAGACTACTGCTGCGGATAGAACTGCTTCATAACACTCTGGACCTTTTGTTTGAACTCGTTGGTCACCGCCTCCACATCGTCCATGTCAGCAACGACGCTGGGCGTTATCAGAACAATCAGCTCGATCTTCTCCGTCTCCTTTTCCCAACTGCCGGTCAGGTACTTCACCACCGGTACGTCCACCAGACAGGGCAGCCCCCGGGTTTCTTCATTCTCCCTGTCCCTGATCAACCCGCCAATGGCAATGGTTTGCCCGTGCCCCACGGTTAGGGTCGTTTTGACCACCCGCTTGGAAAATGTGGGATATTCTTTTCCGGCCACCGCCTGGTCACCTTCGTAATTGCTGACTTCCTCGCTCACATCCATTGTCACGAGCCCCCTTTCATTGATGTGAGGGGTCACTGAAAGAATCACCCCCGTGTCCCGGTATTCGATAGTGGTTTCACTGACCGTACTGCCGCTGGCAACAGTCGTTGTGCCACTGGCCAGGGGGATTTCCCTGGATACATCAATCTTCGCTTCCTGATTATCGGATGCCAGCACGTGGGGAGAAGAGATGACGTTCAGTTTTCCCTTTGTGGCAAGGGCGTTCAATTCCGCATACCATTTATTGGTCACGCCGATGGAATATTTGAGCCCGGAACTTCCGAGTGTGGCCATGAAGCTGGCATTGCCGGCACCGGCACCCTGGCCGAAAGAGTATTCAACGCCGAACTGCGTGCTGGAATCGAGGGTCACCTCGGCAATGGTTGCCTGAATCAGGACCTGCCGGGGCATAATGTCGATTCTTTTGAGTATCCCTTCTATGATTCTATAATCGGACGGTGTGGCCTCAATAATCAGCGCGTTTCGAATCTCGTCAGGCGTGATGGTGACCTCACCCATCAGGGTGGCCGAACCTTCACCCGCGGCTCCGGGCGCTTGCTTTGCGGCAGCCGTTTTTTTGGTGGATTCTCCTTTTTTTTCGGCGGCTTTTTCAGCCTTTTTCTCAGCCACCCGGGCCTGGGAAAAGGGGTTTCCAGGAATTTGCGACTCGCCGCCGGCTTTTTTCTTCTCCTGTGTTTTGGTCTCTTTGCCGGTCAATACATTATTCAACAAGGTCGCCAGTTCATCGGCGCCGCCGTTTTTGACAAAATAGATGAAGATTCGGGCAGCCACCGTTTCATCCACAACGTCTATTTGGTGCACCAGTTCTTCGATCCGATCAAAAACATCCGGTGTCGTGCTGACCGCCAATATGGTATTCAGCCGTTCCAAGGGGATGAATTTCACCATTTCTCCGGTCCCCCCGGAATAGACGGCGGTAAATTCCTTGACGATGTCCCCCACTTCCTTTGCATCCAGGTACTCCAACGGAAAAAAGCGGTAGTAGACCCGGTCCAGCAAATTTACGTCAAAAGTCCCGACCAGTTGCAGGATTTTCAGGATATTGGCGCCCTTATCCACGATCACAAGCGTGTTGGTGGGAACGCTGGCCACGATGGTGCCTCCTGAAGAAAGAAAAGGGGTTAGCAGTTTGGTCATCTCCTGGGTTGAAATATATCTAAGAGGGATGACCTGAATGATCACCCGATTCATGGGAGGAACGCCCTTCTGACCCAGGGTGTAAATGGGATCCATGGGCATTCGGGGCGCATCTTTCATGGGCACGATCTTATAAAGGCTCCCCTGTTTCAAATAGGTGAGACCATTGACCGCGAGAATCTCCGAAAAAACGGGTAAGAGATCTTCCTTCCTAAGTTTGCGGGCCGTATGAATGGTCACTTTTCCTTGTATTCCGGGATCCACGATATAGTTAATTTCCAGCAGTTCCGCCATGGTCCTGATGACCTCATAAAGGTCCGCATCGTCAAAATTGAAAATGATCTGCCCTTCTTCAGAGGACGGTTCCCGGGACCTTATTGTGCGCATTTTCCGCCCAACGCTGCCGACGCCGTAGGTACGTCTGCCGTAGATACCGGCCCTTTTTTCCTTTTCCGCGGCTTTCTCCGCAATCTCCGCTGCCACGATTCTCGCTCCGCTTCGGTCTGATGAAGGGGCTGTGTCACTGATCTTGGCACCATCATCCCGAACATCGGCTGCCGCAATATTCCCTGGATCCTCCTGCATTGTTTTGCCTGTTTTCCCTGGCATTTCCTCCTGAGAGAGGGGAGATCTTCGGTCCTTGGCGGCACATCCATTAAACAGAAACGCCGCCAGAAAAAAAATCATCATAAACAGAATCGCTTCCGTGGAGAGTTTTCGCATTATCATTCTCTTTCTCGTTTTTCTGACTTTTTTAGGTCGAATGGGTTCCTGGCAGTTCTGGAAGTGGGGGTTGTTGCAGATTTCTTTTCCGAAACAATCGGTTTTTGTTCTTGGTTTTTGGTGAGGACCGGTCGTTTCTGCTGTGGCTGGGTCGGTTGGGCCTTAACGGATGCTTCCTTAGGCATTGGTACCGTAACCCCCACGACGGTGGGGCCGCTTTTCTTGATTACCTGCTTGTGGGGTTTCAACTTTTCCTTGTCATATAGGAGCAATTCATAATCGTTGCCTTTTATCCGCAAGCTTATCCTGTCGCTTTTTATCTCGGCCACCTCAAACTCGCCCACGCGATCGCCAGCGCTAACCCATTTGGTTTTTCCCACTGTCAGTTTTTTCAGCTTTAATCTCCGGCCCCTCCGCACAACCGGCTCATAGGACACATCGGTCACCAGGGCCTTGGCGGCGTCTTTTGTAATGACCAAGCCGTAAATAACGATCTTATCCAGCATTTCTTCCAGGTTTTTCTTTTCAACGGAAAACAGCTTATCCTCTTCCTGGGTCGGTTTTTTCTCCTCAGGCAGAGATTCCTTCCGCTCCGGTGAGAAGAGATTTTTGTCTATCACGACCGCGTAGTCTTTCTCGGCCGGCACCAGCCTTTCATCCACAGAAGATCCGGGTTTTTCTACAATGCCAGCCATTTTTTTCGGTTTGCGGTTGGATTCCCCCCCGGGTTCCTCCTGGGACCACACCCCGTAAGCCCTAAGACATAAAAACACCACAAAAATGGCAAGAACGGTATTTATTAACCATATTCTCGATAGCATTCCGGCGACCTTTCAATCTTTCATTGGTTCCCGGCTTTCTTCAAAAAACCGTGTACGGTGATATCCGCACGAATGGTATCGACCGAACCTTTTCGTCTGCGAAGAACCCTGAGCGCGACCTTTTTTACGGTCAAGCATTTTGGGGAGATCATGATTCTGTAAAAGAAATCCTTTAAATGCCGGATGGTGCCATCTATGTTCAGTTGTACAGGGATGTTCAGGTAATGGCCGTTTCCTTTCTCATCCGGTTTGAGCACCCGGACGGTCTGAATCTCCACCTGGCTATCTCGCGCGATTTCCCGCAACACTTTCTGAATGTCTGCCGCGGCAATGGCCGGCGTTTCCCCTGTAAACAGCTGTGATTCCTTATTTTTTAAAGATTTCTCCAGAGACTGGACCTGTTTTTCCAGCTGGTCTCTTGTATCAATGACACGCTGATATTTTGCGATCTGTTTCTGTTTCAGCAGAATATCTTCATCGTTTCCCCCCAGTCCCTCACCCAGCCCTTGCAGGGAGGGCCAGAATCTGTAAACCGCACCTGCCAGGAGAAGAAAAACACCCGCCATGAGCAAATATTTTTTGTTTCTGTCTATGTTCAACCCTAACACGTTCTTGTCTCTTTTTCCAAACAGCGGCTGCGCGGCTATCCTGTCTCCCGTCAGTCGAGACTGAGTCCGATACGGAAGCGTTCCATGCCATTTCTCGCTTTGCTGATGGTCGAAAGAAAGGCCACATTCTTGAAAATGGGACAATCTTCCAGCAAAGGTATGAGTTCCGAAGCTGAAGCTGCCTCGCCGTTTATGGTGATCCCTTTTTCCGAAAAATCAAGCTGCTTCACCCATGCATCTTCCGGAATCCTGACCGATAACTCTTTCAGCACATCCAAAACCGGCACATTGCCGCGTTCGAGCCTGTCCAAATATCGGATACGGTTCTCCAGGCTCTTCTGTTTGGCCTTGATTGCCTCAATTCTCTTTATCTCGGCGCTTAACTGATCGATTTCTCTGTTCAGCCCGTCCAGGGTCCACCGATGCTTTAGGACGGTTCCGCCGCCCCATGCCATGGCTGCCAAGAGCGTCAGGCCCGCCAGGAAAAACATGGTATAATGAGCAATTCTGCTGGGTTTCTTTCGAAGATCCTGGGGCAGGAGGTTTATATGCATCCGATCCTTTCTAAGACCTTTTAAGGCAAGACCGTATGCGGGAACAATACCGACCGAGGGAATCCCGGCACCTGCAAGATTCGCCGGGTGAACTTCCATGTGGGTTGTTTCCCCTAAAGGGTCAAAAAAGGACAGATCCTCTTCCGCGGCGCAAAGGACCGTTTCAAGAGGGACATCCGGTTCTTCAAAGGCTTGTCGCATTTTTTCGGTTTCATAGATAAGCCTCTCCTTGGCGTTTGCTTCATCTTCTTTGGCGCTTAAAGTTCTTGAAAAGGCGAGAGCGCCATTCTGAAGGACTCCCAGTTCAACCCTCCCCTTCTGGGAATAGATGAAGGCGGAAAATGGCGGGCGATTCTTACCGTCTTGCGCCAAAAAATACTCGGCCAACGCCGTGGAGCTGATCTCAATGCCTGAGATTCCCACTCCAAGTTGGCTTCTGAGCTTCAGATAAGGGCTTAAGGTTTCCCGCTTGACGACCACCAAAAGCACCGTTATCTGCTCGTTTTCCTTACTTTCAGAGATGATCTGGTGGTCGAAGTATATGTCATCCGCAGAAAGAGGAATAAATTTTTCCATCTCATAGTTTAGGGTTTGTCTCAGGTTCTCTTTCACCGCCATGGGAAGATCCAGATAGCGAATGATCACGGCGCTGCGCGGAATACCCATAAAGACGGTTGCCGGTGAAATGCGGTGATCCCGCAGAAATCCCTGGACAAGGGGTATAATGGCCTCCGGTATTGTCTCATCCGATTCCTGAGACAGGGGATAGGTGGCATGTGCCACCAGTTGAACATCTCTCGATGATCCTTTTAAGCAGGCTAGCGCAATTCCCTCTTCCTGAATATCAATACCGAGGCTGGTCTGAAACAGCATCAAAGACTCCTAACCAAGAAATGCCATTGCCCTAAGGTTCCGCTACCGCAGACGCTGGAATGGCGGTCCGGTCATTCCATTGCGCAATGCGGAATCTTGTCTTTGAGGCGGGATTAATTTCCACAATCATGGAAATGGCTTGACGTGTGGGGCTTCCTTCAACGGCTCCCACCGATGAGATTTCATAATAGGAACTGGGATCTAGTGTGATGTGAGGTGAAATGGCCGCGTATATGTCAGCCCCCAAGAGGGTTGAGACTTCTCCCAAGGATTTGAAATCCGCCTCCTTTCTGAAATCCGTGATCAACCGGACCGACTCCTCGGTCATTTTCGGCAAAGAGCGCAGCATGGACGCGGTTGCAGCGTTTATGCATATTTTGGTGCCGGCGGCTTTACGGGACAGGCGTCTCGATTTTTTGCTCCTGGAACCGCTATCCTGAAAGACACTTGCCATTGATTTTAAACCACCATAGAAGATCTCGGGAGTGACGCCCCGGACCAACATCAACTCCTCCACCGTATCAAAATCTCCATTCTTGCATTCATAGGGTTCTTTAAGCGACTGATAATAGTCATTTTCGGCACCGTTCATACGATGCAAATCGTTTTCATCCCGCCAATCCATGATGGAATCGACAATGACGTTTTTTTCCTGTTCATCAAGATCAAATCCGTTCAGCATCATTTTCAACAGGGACTGGCTTGCGGTATTTAAGTTTATCTTCCCCGCTTCATTTCCAATATGGACTTTGAACGCACCGTCACCAAAGGAAACAGGTGGGATATCCGTATTCATCCGCCACCGCTCTTTGGTGTCTCCCGTCTCTTCTTCCCCATCCGGGAGCAGTTTCTTTTTTTCCGGACTGGCTTCATTTCGCACCAATTCCTTTATGGCACGGTTGAGACCGGCCACGGCGATGTAGTAAGCCGTTGTCTGCTCTTTGAAGTTGCGGACCATATTGACCTCGGTCCGCATGGCAAAACAGAATTCGGTGGCAATGGCGGAAAGAAGGATCAACACCCACAACACCATGAAAAGCGCTATGCCATTTTCTCTGGCCGATCCTCCTGCCACGGAATGCCTCGTTTTGTTCATTCCTATCCTTTTTGACAATGAATCGGCACGATAAGGGTAACGGGGGCCGATCGGTCATCCTGGGTCAACATGATCTTAACGGCCTCCGGCATTTCTTTTGTTTCGGAAGCCTCCCAGGATGTCTGCCAAACCGTGTCCTCGTCTTCCTTTTTCAGGTATTCAAACTGAAGATTCGCCACCCCTGAAATCAAGGGAAGCAAATCTTCGGCGGTTTGGTCTTTCAGGTCTTCCTCTTCTAGAAACCCCGCATCCTTTTCATAGAACTTGAGCTGTTTTCTTCCTTTCTCATCGGCTTCCAGGATCTCGTATCTCACATAAACCATACCTGTGAGAGCACCCGGCACAATGGGTGAACGGGAGACGAATTCCATTTTTTCTTGGGAACCTCTAAAATAAAAATCGTCGCCTCCCACTTTGATTTCATACACCGCGGCGCTTGCGATCTGCTGCGACAACAGGGCCATGACGGCCCGCTGTCGCTGATGAATATTCGTGTCTTTTTCCCCTTTTTCCCACGCACGGGTGCCAATCCTTAAGGCACCGAAAACGATCAACAATACAACGCCTAACACCGTGAGGGAAAGTATCAGTTCTAAAAGGGTGAAACCCGATGTTCCATGAACCTTTATCCCTCGTTTCAAGATATCGCCCCTAGCACACTCAGCGGCCCTCTTGGTCTTTTTTGATCGACTGCTTTTGTTTGACGGCTTTCAGGGTATCAATGGAAAAGGACTTCTCCTTTTCTCCCTCCAACCATGTGAGACGGACACTGATCTTCATGAGATCGACCGGCAGATTCTCCTCATCTTCTTCGTCTCCGACCCAAGAGACCGAAGTGTGCCATTGATAGGCGTCTTGAAATTCACCCTGGTTTTCCCCTACTGAAAGTTCGCTCACAAGAAGGGTTTCCGCCATTTTTTCTTTGGCGTAAAACACTCCTCGAGCATATTTTTCGGATAGCTGGCGTGATTTAAGACCGCCCGAAAATAGTTGAAAAATGACAACCAGAGATATGGCCAGAATGGACACGGCCACCAGTATTTCGATCAGGGCGAAACCTCCTGGGCCAAAAACCGGTGGTACTGTTCCTAAGCACCGTTTCAAGACAACTCCACGCGCACAGTACCGGTCACGAAATCCACTTTTATGACGGATGTGTGTTTGCGATTGTTGTGAAGGAAAATGGTCCCTCCACTGCTGCACCCGTTGGGCAGGAAAACAACGGCGAAAAACCTGGAATCGGATTCCGAACCGTCGTAGGCCAGCGCATTGGTAAACCGCACGTCTTCCGGTAAATCATAATGGTTCACCTTACCTGATGTCGATTGTGGGGAAGGGCCCTCTGTTCCGTCGTAATCGCCCGATGAAGGCGGGTCGGGTCTTACGACCATTCGGTTTTGATTGAAATCCAAAATAGCCACATAAGGAATGCTCTCCGTTATTGCCCGGCTACGGGCATATCTCAAGGAAGCCGCCACTTTCTGGGATGTGGTCTTGAGCGCCATATTGCCCAGGCTGCCGGCCACATTCACACCCACAAAGGCCGAAAAAACGCTGATGAGGAACAGTACCACCAGCAGTTCAATGAGCGAAAATCCCTTTTTCACATCTGTCTCTGCGGCCCTCTAAAACGTCCTCTTTTGAGAGTCACTTAACCGGCATCTTCTTCATCCGCATCTCTGTTGGAAATATCCTTGTCCTCGCCCTCACCGCCTTCTGCTCCATTCGCTCCCAGGGAAATGATGTCAACTTCACCGTTATCGTTTCGTCTGTATACGTATGGATTTCCCCATGGGTCTTTGGGCACGGGTTTCGGCAGATAAGGACCGTCCCATTTTTCAACATCCGCGGGTTTGGTCCTGAGGGCTTGAAGCCCCTGATCCGAGGAAGGATATTTGCCCACATCCAACCGGTATGTATCCAGAGCGGTTTCAAAAAGGGCCATCTGTGCCAGCGCCGCTTTTTGTTTTGATTTACCCACCTTACCAAACATGCGGGGACCCACCAGCGCTGCCAGAAGGCCCATGATGACCATGACGATCAACAATTCGATCAGGCTGAAACCAGAGTTCCGTTTCTTCCGCTTTTTCATCATGACTCCTTTCATTTGCCCTAACTTCAAAAGGGCATCTCATTCATACTGAAAACGGCCATCAGCATGGAGACAACCACAAAACCGACCACCAGCCCCATGAACAAAATCATTGCCGGTTCCAAAAGGCTGATGAGCCGTTTTACCATATTGCGAACCATTTTCTCATAACTTTGGGCCACCCGCAAAAGCATGCTGTCAAGCCGGCCCGTTTCTTCTCCCACCGTGATCATCTGAATGGCAAGGGGCGGAAAAATCCCCGTATCCCGAAGTGGTTTCGACAATCGATCACCCTCTTTTACCCGTGAATAGACCGTTTCCATGGCGTTTGAAATGACCTTGTTGCTCAGAATATCTTTTACCAGTGTGAGGGCCTGAAGGATTGGAACACCGCTTTTTGTCAAGGTTCCCAGTGTCCTCGCAAATCTGGCCACTTCAATTTTTTTGATGAGCTCTCCCACCACGGGAAAAACCATTTTCCTTCTGTCGAACTTCAGACGACCGGAAGGCGTTTTCAAGTATCTCTTTAAAAAGTAATATCCGGTTCCCAGCACCGCCAGAATTGCCCACCAATATGATTTGAGCAGATGGCTGATCCCCAGCAAGAATTGGGTGCTTAAAGGAATGGCCTGCCCCATGTCCGAAAAAATAACTGAAAATTTTGGAATCACGAAGGTCAGAAGAACAACAATGGAAAGACCGCCCACCGCCACCAGGAATATGGGATATACCATGGCTGATTTAATGTAGTCCTTAAGCTCCTGGGCACTCTCCAGAAACTCTCCCAGCCTGCTCAAAACAGCTTCCAGAACCCCTCCCGCTTCTCCGGCACGAACCATACTCACATAAAAAGAGGAGAAAACTTTCGAATGCTTTGACAGGGCGTCAGACAGATAACCACCGCCTTGGACCGTTTTTAGAATATCGCTCACCACCTTTTTGAACCGCTCCTTTTCCGCCGACTCGATCAGCAGGGAAAGGGCCCGGTCAACGGGCAACCCGGCTTCCAGAAGGGTTGCAAGATCCTGGGTAAAAACCATAATGTCTTTGGACGAAACCCCTTGAAACAGGCTAAAAAACTGTTCTCTGGCGTTCAGCCCCAGCCGTTTGCCGTTTCCTTTGGCCGAAGAAATCCGTATGGGAATCAGCCCGCGGGCGTGCAGATCCGATACCACCTTCTTTTCTTCATCCGCCTCAAGAACGCCTGTTACGACTTTGCCGGCTTTGTCAGCGGCTTTGTATGAATAGGTGGGCATTATCAGTTTTCAAGGGTGACCTTCAAAATCTCCGGAATGGTGGTTAAACCTTCCTTTACTTTCCGCCATCCATCCTCTCTGAGCGTTCGCATTCCCGCTTTTAGGGCCACCTCCTTGATTTGCTCAGCACTCGATTTATGAATAATCTCTCGTCTGATCCTGTCGGTCACGGGCAGATATTCAAAAATAGCGGTTCTGCCGCTAAAACCGGTATAGCGACATGTTTCGCAACCCCTGCCCGCAAAAAAGCTTGTCTTGGCGGCCTCATCGGGATCGATTTGCATCGATTTCAAGAGTCTTTCTTCCGGTTTTATTTGCTCCTTACAATTGGGGCAGGTGACCCTCACCAGCCTCTGGGCCAACACTCCCAGAAGGGTCGAACTAAGCAGAAAACTCTCCACACCCATATCCAGAAGTCTCGTAATGGCACCTGCCGCATCGTTGGTGTGCAGGGTACTAAACAGCAAGTGTCCGGTGAGAGCGGATTGAATTGCGATTTCAGCAGTCTCCCTGTCTCGAATTTCACCCACCAAAATGATATCCGGGTCCTGTCTGACAATGGAACGAAGACCACTGGCAAAGGTCATACCGATTTTCTGGTTCACCTGGATTTGATTGACCCCACTCAACTGATATTCCACCGGTTCCTCCAGGGTGATGATCTTGTTTTCCGGGGAATTGATTTTTGCGAGGGTCGTATAAAGGGTCGATGTTTTGCCGCTGCCCGTGGGGCCTGTCACCAGAATCATACCGTAAGGCTGCATGGCAAGATTGGTGTACTGCCTGAGAACCTCCTTCGGGAATCCCAGCCTGTCAAGGTCAAGGATCAGCGTATCCCGATCCAGAATCCGCATGACCAGGCTTTCCCCATACAGGGTGGGAATCGTTGAGATTCTGAAATCGATCTCTTTGTCGGAAATCCGCAACTTGATGCGACCGTCCTGGGGGAGCCTTCTTTCGGCAATATCCAGTTTGGCCATTATCTTGACCCTTGAAATAATGGCCGCCTGAAGCCGGTGCGGCGGAGACTCCACATCGTGCAGAACACCGTCGATGCGGTATCGGGCCTTGAATTCGTTTTCAAAGGGTTCAAAATGAATATCGCTGGCTTTTACTTCCACCGCATTGAAGATCAACCGGTTCACCAAGCGGATAATGGGCGCCTCCGACGCCAGATCCCTTAAATGATCTTCGTCCTCAACGTTTTCCGATGAAATGTCATAAATGTCCTTACCGGCTTCCTCAATGATGGTTTCCAGAGACTGACTGCCGGCCCCATAGAGCCTTTCAACGGCATCCAGTATGTCGCCCTCTTTTCCATGACAGACCTGGATATCGAGACCATAACTGATCCTCAAAGCGTCAACCGTGTAAAAGTCACCGGGGTCGGCCATGGCGATTTTGAGATAGTCGTCTCCCAACTCCAGGGGAACGAACCTGGATTCCCGCATCATCTTATCCGAAAGGTTGTCCAGCACCACCGGTTCCTTGGGATAATCTCTGAATGAAATAGGGGTCATTTGGCGCTTATCGGGTCAGCGGCGTTTACGGTTATTGTTTGAAATACTCGATGACGCTTTGTATGATCATTTCCAGGTTGTATGAGGGCTCAAACCCGACGGTCCGCTTCAACTTGTCAATGTTCGGGCACCTTCTTTCCATGTCCTCAAAACCCGGACCATATGCCTTTTCATAAGGGATGAAATCGATTTCCGATTGACTCCCGGTCATCTCTTTTACTCTGAGGGCCAAATCCTTGATGCTCACTTCTTCGTTATTGCCCACATTAAAGATCTCCCCTTCCGCAGACGGCTCATCCATCAATCTCGTAATGGCCTCCACCACATCGTTAACGTGAGCAAAGCTTCGGCTCTGGGTACCATCTCCGAAAACGGTGATCGGCTTGCCCAGCAAAGCGCTCTGAACAAAATTGGGTAGGACCATGCCATATTGTCCCGTTTGTCTGGGGCCCACGGTATTAAACAATCGACCGATCAGGACAGGCAGTTTTTTCTCGTCAAAATAGGCAAGGGCCAGGAACTCATCCAGCGTTTTGGAGCAGGCATAGGCCCATCGCCGTTTTTTCACCGTTCCCATGACCCGGTTGTCGTCTTCAGACAAATCATGTTCCACATGCTTGCCGTAGATCTCGGAAGTAGATGCGATCAACACCTTCTTTTTGAATTGATTCGCCAATCGCAGAACCACTTCCGTTCCTTTGACGTTGGTATCCAGGGTTTCCACCGGATGGTCCATGATGTTCCGGACCCCGACCGCTGCCGCCAGATGGTATATCCGGTCAACCTTGAATATCAGTTCGTTCATGACCGACTCGTTTAAGATGGTCTCAATTATCAGGTGCAACCGTTCATGGTTCTGAATTCCCGCCAGATTGGCCAGTTTACCGGTCCACAGATTGTCGATAACGAACACTTCATTGCCGCTTTCAAGCAACCGTTCCGCCAAATGCGATCCAATAAACCCGGCTCCCCCCGTAATCAATGTTTTCATAAGGTCTCCACCTGTATATATAGCTCCGCCCCTTCGGTTACAAAAACCGGGTCTCTACCGTTTGTTGATCATGCTGAAATTGAAAGAAGCCCGCTTACGACTGACCTTACAGCATGCAATATGAATGCCAAGAACCAATGCCCGAAGTTACAAATTGAATGGTCTATCCCGGAATTCTCTCCAGTGCCCAGTCTTCAATCTCCACTTCCAAAGAACGCTGTAACAGCTCGACGGAAACCACGACCCGATCGGTCTTGTCTTTGTGACGAACATAGAAGCCTTCCAGGCCCTTAAGAGGTCCTTCCATGATGATGACGCGATCACCCTTTGACATGTAGGACCGGTTCTGAACGGTTCGGTCCGTACCATCGATGATCATCAAAGAATCGATTTCCTGCTCATTGGCGGGTACCGGTTTTCCCTTGAAAGAAACCATTCGCACAACGCCCACCGTCTGGATGATACGGTGATATTCTTCAGGTGCAAGGGTGGATCGGACAAAAACATATCCCGGTATCAGGGGGACGAGTATCTTCTTTCGCCGGTCTTTCCTGCGGCTCATCACCTGGATTCTGGGAAGAAAGGCTTCGAGGGATTTGCCACAAAGTCCCTTATGGACTTTCTGCTCAAAACGGCTTTTTGTGTGCAATGCCCACCATCTGGTAGGCGCCACAATTGAACCCCTTATAATGTTGGTCTTTAAACTATCTCTCTCTTCTTTCATCAGGAATCATTCCCGTATTCTTGATTGGGTCATCGCCATTACATTCGATGTGCGGAAATGTTGAGGATATGGCTGGCATTGTCAAGAAAAAACTGTCGATACCATCTTGTCAAAGTATACCTGCATTTTGTATGCTTTTTCAACCGCTGCCATTCTCATTTCATCGAGAGCGTCTGAAAGCACTTGGCAGCTGCCTCAATTTAAACAAGGAAATAAGGAGGAAAAAATTAAATATGGAATGTAATCGGGAAAAGAACCGTTTAGAATGCAATTGTACCTATGATCCTTGCCCGAAGAAAGGAATCTGCTGCCAGTGTATTGCTTACCATCTAAAAATGAGGCAACTCCCTGGTTGCTGCTTTTCAAAAGAAGCAGAGGCAACTTACGACCGCTCTTTTGAACATTTTTCACGCCTGGTTCAAAAGGGGAAAATCTGAACGCAAAAGCGATGGGTCAACCTTCATTTGACGCTTTGGGTAATGGGTGGTCGGGACGACTGGATTTGAACCAGCGGCCCCCGCGTCCCGAACGCGGTGCTCTACCAGACTGAGCCACGTCCCGACTGGAAGGAACCATACTCTATTTTTTTTTACCAGGCAAGTCTAATTTCAGCAATCCTCAATTCCGTAGGTATCCATATAGTGGTCGAATTCCGCTTTTGTTGTTTCATCAATGGGAACATGGGTTCCCTTCGTCATCACCGGAATGCCTTCCTCGTACAAATACTGTACCATTTCTTTAATACCGGCAACAGCAAAAACCTTGATGCCGCTATTGGACACAAAATCGCTAATGGCATTCTTCCCTCTGCGTCCAAGGACCACATTTCCCTCCTCATCATAGACCGCCGTCGTTTGCTGGCGATCAACGCCGATACCAACACCCTCGATATGAACGTTTAATCCTTTTCCGCGCGCTTCTTTTTCGACTTTTTCCAAAAGATCATATTTGGTGCCCATGGAAGTTGCCACATCATCCACAATAAAAATGCGACACCCATCAAAAAAGCTCTGATTCACAAACATCCCCTTATTACCGGTGGCCTCCCCATGGATTTTGGCTTCCTTGCGGTCATATTCAAAGGGAATGTCTTTTTCATGGGCCTGCCAAAGGGCGATACTGGTTGAAAGGGCAATGGCGCTGCCCTTGTAGGACGGACCGAGGATTACATCGATCCTTTTCTCGAGGCCCTTCGATACCACCATTTCGGCAAAAAAGGAACCCAGCAATAGGCTCATACGGCCTGTCTTAAAAACGGCCATATTGACAAAATAGGGGGTCGGCCGTCCGTCCTTCAACATCAGGTGGTCATCGAAAAACAACGCCCCTGTTTTCGCCAAAGTCTCCGCCAGTTTTTTCACATGGTTTTCCATTCTGTTTCTTCCTCAATTTGATTCAAACGCGAAAAGCGCTATTTTCTTTTACCGGATAAGCGGACAGCCGCTTGAAACCCTTTTTGCGCATCCGCCAGACGAGGATTGATTTCCAGCGCTTTGGAAAAGAAACGAACCGCCGCCTCATACGCTCCCTCCCGTGCGGAAATGAAGCCCAGCTGTGAGTATGCCTGGGCATAGCCGGGATTGATCCGAACCGCTTGGGAGAAGCTTTTTTTGGCTTCCGCCACCTTTCCCTGCCGCAGAAAAACAAGGCCCATATTGTAATGGGGTTCCGCATAAAGAGGGTTCAGTTCCGCCGCCTTGGACCATGCTGCCATTGCCTGGTCCATTTGGCCCTTTTGGGCCAGCACGTTTCCCAGGCTGTTGTGGGCTTTTGCATAGCGTGGATTTCTGCGCAATGCCCTTTTGAAATGGCGAATTGCGCCGTCCAAATCTCCTTTGGAAGCCAGTGCAACACCCATGTTATTATGGGCTCCCACGGAACGGGGGTCCCTTCTTAGAGCCCTTCCAAGGTATTTGACGGCTTCGTCAAACTGTCCCTGTCTGATCAGTGCATTGCCAAGATTGTTATTGGCATCCGCAAAATCCGGTCTTATTTTCAGCGCCTTTGAGAATTCTCGAACCGCTCGATTCAACTCTCCGCGATCGTTATACCCGGCTCCCAGATTGTTGCGGGCCCGGTAATTGTTGGGGTTTTTTTGGATCGAATCGCTCCACAATTGAAGGGGATCCTGCCAGATACTGTTTCTTAGATACGTTCCGATGCCCAACCCTATTAGGGCCGAAACCAAAAAGAGGTTTCTTATGATCCTCTTGCGTCTGAAGAGTGCAAATACCAAATAGACCGTCGTAAAGGCAAATCCAAACACGGGAAGATAGAGCCGGTGTTCGAACATGGCATCACTGATGGGAAAAATGCTCGATTCAATGGAAAGGGTAATGAAAAACCAGAAAATCCCAAAACTGATTGCCGCTCTTTTTCTAATATTCCATATGCCCAAAAGAACGATCGCCAAGACGGAAATAAAGGCCAGCGGCGTAAGTCCGTCAAAAAAACCCTCTTTAAAAGGGTACATGTGATCGATATTTTGCCCTATGGGAAAAAACAGCAGTTGGACATATCTTACAAGGACACTAAACTGTGTAAAAAGGTAGTGCCATCGGTCAACAGTTCTGGTTTCCCTTGTGAGTACGGAAACGTCCTCCAAAAGATTTTCAAGTCTCAATCCCCTCATGGAAGAAAGAAAATAGAGGCCCAAAAATGCGAGAAATGCACCCGTGGGAACAATCCACAGCAGCTTTTTCTTCCATCCTGACCAGGATCTGTCAAAAAGAAAATATTCCACCAAAAGAAGTATGCCGGGCAACGTGGCGGCGCTTTCTTTTGAGAAAAACGCACAGATCCCCGCTAGAACCGACGCGATGAAACAAATCGGAATTTTTAGAGAAACAGATGCCGCCTTCCCCTCGGCTGAGCCCGGCTTGGGCATGCTATCTTCGAACCGGTCCGGGTCTTTCCTTTTGAGCTGTAGCTTTCTTCCCTTGACATAGAGGAGTACCGAAACCAGATAAAACATGGCGGACATTGACGCATATCGCTGAACCATGTAGGTGACAGCTTGCGTTTGAATCGGGTGCACCACAAAAATCAGCGCCACCCACATGGACATGAATGAAATGGCGGACGGTGAAAAAGCGGATGCTTCTGATTCTGACGGAGTCACTTGATTTTTTTTCTTTTTCCCTTTCCGGTGTTTTTTTGAAACCGTTGGGATGCGCTCCTTTTCCTGCTCAAATCGGAGTATTTGTCCGAAAGCATTCAAAGAAAGAAAATAGATTAAAAATCCATTTGTTAGATGAATCAGAATATTCACCAAATGGTACCCGACCGGATTTAGCCCGCCCAATCGATAGTTGAGGGCGAAAGTGAACTCAACCAAAGGACGTCGGGATTTGAAACCTTCAAAAGAACCGTAGTTTGACAGATCTCTGATTTTTTCCTTTTTCTCAATTTGGACTTTGCCGTCAAAGACGAAGGGCACACGGTAGGTGTTGCTGTAAACCGCCAGGGTCACCGCCAGAATCAGCAATAACGGAATCCAGGGATTCGCAGACATCTTTAACGTCGAATTGGATTTTTTTACCATCCCATGTTCCCTGACATTGCCATAATACGGTTATCCATGCGACTCTAATAACACAAAGAAAAGCGTGATTCAAAACAAAACCCCTGGTTTTTCAATCTTTTATTGACAGAACCTTGTTTGAAATGACACTATCTGGGTGGTTCATTCTTGGAAGAAGTGTCCAAATTGCTTGGGGAATTATGGCTCAAATGAGGCTTCTCATCCTGGTACCCGTATTCAATGAATGGCCGCATCTCCGGTCGGTCCTTCAGAACCTGAGAGGGGGTTTTTCTGATATCCTGGTGATTGACGATGGAAGCGACGACAAAAGCTACCTCGCCCAACTTGAAAGGGAAGGATACCAATATTTGGATCTTCCTTTCAACCTGGGGCATTGGGGTGCCATACAAACGGGATTCCGGTATGCCTTAACAAAGGGATTTGAAGGCGTTATCACTTTTGACGGCGATGGACAACATCTGCCTGAAGGAGCGAAACGGATCGTTCCTTTGTTGGAAGAGAATTATGACGTTGTCATTGGCGGAGACAGTGGCCGCGGTGGTTGGTCCAGGAAACTGTGCCGTGGAATTCTGAACCGATTCTCGGGGCTTGAAATCACTGATTTTACTTCAGGGCTTAGAGGGTACAGTCGGACGGCCATGGGCCAGCTGGTCCAGGGGACTTTTTTGAACCTGGATTACCAGGATCTTGGCGTCTTGTTCATGGCAAAAAAAAAGGGGCTTAAGCTCATCGAAATCCCGGTCAGCATGGAATGCCGACTTGGAGAAAATTCTAAGGTTTTTCCGAATGTTATGAGCGTCATGAGATATCTCTTCGTGACGTTGACGTTTATTATTGCGAGAAAGGTATGATCTCCTACAAAATTACCACCGGAATCCTGGGTGCTGTCATTTTTGTGATTATCCTGTTACTGGTTCGCAAAGGGAAGCTCAAGGAAAAATATGCCTTGACCTGGTTTGCCATTGGGATCGTGGTGGTGGTGCTCGGTGCTTTTCCGCTGATTCTGGATAGAATTGCCAAGGTTACGGGTGTTTCATACGCGCCTGCCCTGCTCTTTGTGATCGCAGTGGGTGTTTTGTTGATCCAAAACCTCTATCTTTTCATTTTTGCCTCTCAAAATGAAGTTCGTATCAAGGAGCTTCTTCAGGAGGTGACGGTGCTGAACAAGCTGGTTTCCGAATTGCGGGAAAAAAAGGGCTCTCCACCCGAAAAGGGCCTTGAGAGGGGATTATCGAACAACTCCGACCCGGATGTTTGAATCGAGCCTCAGAACGGGAATCAAGGTCCCGCCGAACCGTTCGATGAAATGGCGTCCAGGTAGATGTTTTTGACAGATTGTGACACGGATCGAATATGGAATTTCCGATGGAAGTTTCTGCGCCCTTTTGACCCCGCCGCCCGACAGAGATCGCGTGATACCTTAAGATGTTCTATTTGTGTTTTGAGCGCATCCGCGTCACCCGGGGGGACCAGCCAACCGCAATCGCCTTCCCGAACAACCCAACCAGGACCGGAACCGGGAATATCGCTTGAGACCACGGGCTTTCCGTAGCGCATGGCTTCTAAAAGGACCACGCCAAAGGCTTCGGTCCTTTCGAGAGAGGGGAGACAAAACAGATCACATGTGGCGAAAAGCGCCTGAAGCATAACGTCGGAAAGACCACCTCTCAAGGATACGCGATTTTGAACGCCCTGATTTCGAATCTCCCCTTTGAGATGGGCCATCAGATCTCCTTGGCCCACAATCTGGACGGCAATTCCTTGGGTTCCACCGGCAGCTCGAATGAGGACGTCAAATCCCTTATAATACGTCAGCCGGCCCACCGCCAACACCCTCAAACAGCCCGGTTGCCAGCTTTTTAGCGCCCGATTGATTTCATGTTCTTCGGGCCATGGAAGACGCGCAGGATCAACTCCCAGAGGAACAACCGCGCATCTGGAAACCCATTCTTTTAGAGGAACACTGTGCATCAAATAGGGTCTTGATGCCACCAGTATTCTTTGAGTCCGCCTGAGCATCCGTTGTTCAAGAGGGCGGTAGCACCCGTATGCCAGCCTGAGCCGACGGTCAATGGCTGAAGGGACCACATCGGATTGCCACTGAATGACCCACGGAATCGAGCGGGCCTCTGAGAGGGAGAGGCTCCAAAAAGCTGACGGATTGGGAAAATGAAAATGAAGAAGATGAGGGCGAAATGTGCCAATGATTTCCCTTAAAAGCCGTCGGAAGGTCGGGCTTACGGGGACATACAGCACCTGCCCCAAGGAAAAGGCTCGAAAAACCGGAATCCCTTCAATGATTTCTTTTGAGGATTTCTTTCCCGGCTTATGGTGGTGAACAAGAGCCGCAACCTCTAGACCGCTTTTCTTTTGCGCATTTAAAAGATCTCTCAGGAAATTCTCCATACCGCCCGCATACGGGGGGTAGTATTTCCCGATGTGGAGGATACGCACGCTTCGCCCTGAATCCTAGGAAAGGCTTTCATTCAAGCGCTTTTTGAGCAAACCCACCTGATATTTCAGACTGCGATCCGTCTTCATTTTCTTCTCAATCAGTTCAGTGGCATATACGATGGTCGAATGGCTGCGGTTGATGGATCGACCGATGGCCGCCAGCGTCTCGTCTGAGTGTTTTCTGCAAAGGTAGGCATAAATATTGCGCGGATAGGCATGTACTTTTTTTCGGGACCTGGAACAGAGCATTTCCGTGTTCACCTTGTAATACTCACACACGAGCGCCATTATTCTTTCGGCGGTAATCGATCCCTCTTCCGATACCAGTGCGCTGACAACTTCCTTGGCGAGATCCATGTCGATTTTTGCACCGACCAGCTCAGTCCTGGCCTTGATGCATTTCAATGCGCTTTCCATCTGCCGTACGTCACGTTTAAGCTGGCTCGCCAGAAAATGAACCACATCTTTTGAGAGAACGACTTTTAAATTTCTTGCTTTTTCTTCCAATATCTTGATTCGGGTGAGATAATCGGGACCGCCGATGGTGGTCACCAAACCCGATGTGAGGCGGGAAGAGAGTTCCCTGGACATTCTTGGGATATCTTTTGGCGGAAGAGAGCTGGTGAAGATAATTTTCTTGTGATCCTGGGCCAGGGCGTCCAGGGTATAGCCCAATTCCGCCTGTATTTTTTCCTTTCCACCCAAAAAATGGACCTCTTCCAGAAGAAGAACATCACACGATTTTCGATATCGGCTCTTGAATGCTTCAATGCGACGGTTTCTCAAGGAGGCGGTCATTTCGTTTGTGAAATCCTCCGCCGTCATATAAAAAACCCGGGATCGTGGATTTCTGGCCAGTATGCTATGCCCGATGGCCTGGGACAAGTGGGTTTTCCCCAAACCGGTATTGGAGAGCATGAGAAGGGAACGATAATCACAGGAATCGCCCAGTGCAATGCTCTTTGAAGCTGAATAAGCAAACTCGTTGGATTGCCCCACGATAAAACGATCAAAGGTGAACTGGTCGTTGAATATCAATTTCCTTGGACGTTTTCTCTGGGGCATACCGGGCAACATCAGTTGACCCGGAGGGGGCCCTAGAGAAGGGGGAGAGGGCGTTCTCTTTTGGCGCTCTACTTTAAGCTGGACATCCACAGGCCCCTCCACCAGGGCATTGAATTTCTCTCTGATCAGATCCAGGTAGTTTTCCACGACCCAGTCTCTGGAAAATCGGTTGGGGCAACCCAAAATGACGGAACCCTTTTCAGCCTGCAAGCAAGCGATCGGTTTGATCCACAAAGAAAAGGTATTATCCGGAACCCCCATTTTGATTTGATTTTTGATTTCGCCCCAAGCGTTTTTCATTGTCTTCTCCCGAGGAATCGATAAAGGTGAAATGGTAATAAATTCAGATGAGCCTTATGGCGAAACGGAACGAAGACGTTTCTACTCTAAAGGGAGAAGATTTGTCAAAGAGGCTCTAACACAATCTAAACTTAAGGGGCCGATCATTTTCGACACCGGGTAACCTATTCCGCTTACAGCAAATTTAGGGGTTCCATTTCTAAGGTGCTGAGAAAGCGATGCATTTTTCATTCTAAAAAGACAAAACATTTGAACCAGTTATGGCGATTCCACTATTTGTTAAGAAAAATTTCCACAAGGGTTTTCTATTCCTTAATCCATTTTTCTTCTTTTTTTTTCAAATTACATTTTTTTCTGTCTGATTTTTTTTGAACAGCCCTGGGCCAATATCCATGAGCCTTTTCACGTTTTATCGTATCGGTTGGTTGAAATATCCCAGCTCCAGATCCGGGAAATCCCTTTTTATACCCTTTGCCATATTTCGAATTCCCACGCAAATATCATCACTCACCGACATTTTTTTATAATAGAAGGCCGGGTCAATACAGAGGTTCTTCAAGTGCAGAAAGTTGACGCCGGTTTTTGATATCAAATGCTCGAGGGCATCCATTTCTTTTTGTTGATCCGAAATTCCGGGAAAAACCAGATAGTTCAACATGGTGTAAAGCCCCAATTGCCGTGACAGGCCGATGGCCCTGGTCACGTCCTTAAATCCGTAACCTTTGGGCCGGTAATAGGCGCTATAGAGGCCAGGCCTGGCGCTGTTAAAGCTGATTCGAATGGAATCCAGCCCGCTTTCGGCAAGTTTTTGAATGCGATCCGGGAAACTGCCGTTGGTATTTAAGTTGATGGTCCCTTCTCGTGTCTGTTTACGGATCTCCAGGATACTCTCTCTAATTAGGTCATATTCCGTTAAGGGCTCTCCTTCGCACCCCTGTCCGAAACTCACAATGGCCCTATTGGCGCCATCCAGATGAGCCACTGCAAGATCGACGATTTCTTTTACGGAAGGGGTAAAACGGATCCTGTCATGGGAGGCTTCAAAGGAACCCCCGGGCTGCAGGGAAAGACACCCAAGGCAGGCGGCATTGCATCTTCGGCTGACCGGTAATGGCGCTTCCCATCTTCCTAAAAAGAGGTTTTTAGCGGCGAAACAATGGTTTTCCCTTGCGCAGACGGTCAAATGATCCACCAAGGGGCCGGTAGCCACTCCTTTTTTGAAATGTGAAATAGCGGGACCTAGCTCACGGTCATCATAGTGACGGGGATCCCATCGTTCATTGTACTCCACCCGGAAACCGGCGGACCAGTACGTTCCATCTTTGAAGCCAACAGCGCCATAGGCCCACGACGGCAACACGAAAGATTTTTCATCATAATCCGCGGCAGGTAGATGTGTTCTTACAAATCCCGGTTCCAGAAAGGAGGCCACCGCATGAGCGGCCGCCGAACGACCCCCCAAATCCACTTCATGAACGGTTAGGAGCCTCCCTGTTTCAGGATCTAGGCCCATCGGCGGACAGCCGGGAATATAGAAAAGTTTGCTGAATTCTGGCATAATCATAAGGTCCCCATGCTCGAAGGATGAAAGGGTCTCTCCGGAAAACCCCGCCATTCTGAGGTATGGATGGTCATAGATGCGGCCTTGGGCATCTGCAAAGAGCATGAACGGTAGGTCCTTAGGATCTAGAACTGCCATGGAACTTTCTTTTCTGATAGGTGTTGTTGACTCGCGTCTCCCGAAGGGCTAAAAATATCAGAATTATCATCTCCCGGCAAGATATTGCAGGCAAACAGGAAACGCTTCTGATCATGAAGCAGTGGAACAAATGTCCTTTTTAAGCAAAAATACTGAAAAGCGAAGCAAACAGTTCAGGCTCGTTAAATTCTTTGCTTACGCCAGTTTTGTTGTCCTTATCATCTTCAGTCTCCCTTTTTCCATGGTTATCTCTCAGCGGGCCAAAGACGTTTTAATGAAGAGTCATGAAACATATGCCCTGCTCTTGGGTGAAAACCTTAATCACCAGGTTTTTCAGAATTTTGTGCTCCCTATCACACAGCAGTTCGGCAAGATGAGACTCAGAGAAAAACGCCAACAAGCGTTGATGGACCGCATTGTGCGCAACACGACCCATAGCTTCAAAATCGATCTGGTAAATATTTATGACATTAAGCAGGGAGTCATCGCCTACAGCACCGATCCCAGTCTGATTGGAAAAAAAGTACGGGAAAGCCTGGGCTACAAGAAGGCGGTCAAAGGGGAGAACTCCTCCCGACTCGTATCAGGAGGAGACGGCATTTGGTGGACAGGCATTCAACGCCTCGGTGCTGAAAAGAAATTGCGGACCTATATCCCGTTTATGGGGACCGGCCACTTTTTGGGCGAGACCGAACACGTATTGGGCGTTTTTGAACTCATTCAGGATCTGACCCAGGAATACGAATCACTGGTTCGGTTTCAGTATCTGATCTTCGGACTTTCGATTCTGATCATGGGCATGATTTTTGTAGCGCTCCTGTTTATTGTGCACAAAGCTGAAAAAATCATTGATGAAAGGGCCAGGGAGCAGCGGGAACTGGAAACCCAATTGGATCAGGCGGCGCGGCTGGCGGCCCTGGGTCAGATGATCGCGGGCGTTTCCCATGAAATCAGGAACCCCTTAGGGATCATCCGTAGCACGGCCGAACTGATGGGCAGCATGTCCGCAGGCAATGAATCACAGGCAAAACTTTCAGGCTTGATTGTTGAGGAATCGAGTCGACTGAATAATATCGTTACGGAATTCCTTGATTTTGCCAGGCCTCAGAAGCCGCATTTTCAAGATTGTGATTTGAACGAAATTCTACAAAAGAACATACAGTTTCTCAAAAACGAGCTTGAAACAAAAAAGATTCTGCTGCAGGACGGATTGCCCCCTCGGTCGTTACCGTTATTGGCCGATCCACAATTGCTTTACCGGTCTTTCCTCAATATCTTCATGAACGCCATTCAAGCCATGGAAAACGGCGGCACACTTTCCCTCAGTGTTTCGGAGAATGAAGATCATTACCGGATTGCCATTGACGACGACGGCTTGGGCATTCGTGATGAAGACCTCAAAAAGATCTTTGATCCTTTTTTCAGCACCAAAGACAAAGGAAGCGGGCTCGGCCTCGCCATCGTGCGGAATATCATTGAAGGGCACAACGGCCGCATATGGATTGAAAGTCGGCACGAGACCGCTGATTCGGAAGAGACCGGAACCAGTGTCTTCATCAAATTGCCAAAACATCTTAGGTGAGGGTTATGGAAACCATTCTGATTGTTGATGATGAAAAGAACTATCTCGTTGTATTGGAAGCGCTCTTGAGCGCTGAAGGATATGAAATCGTAACGGCCAGAGACGCCAAAATGGCCGTAAGCATCGTTCGCGAAGCAGACCTTGATCTGGTAATTACGGACATGAAGATGCCCGGCATGACCGGAATGGAGCTACTTGAAGAATGCAAGAAGATCAATCCGGAGATTCCCGTGATCATGATGACCGCTTTTGGCACCATTGAAATGGCGGTGGAGGCCATGAAGAAGCACGCTTTCGACTACATTCAGAAACCGTTCGAAAATGAGAAACTAAAGCTGACGGTAAGAAAGGCGATTAAGAACCACCGGCTGTTGAAAGACAACAGGTTGCTGGCAGCAGCGCTTTCGGACCGCTTCAGATATGGCAACATGGTGGGCAAAAGCAAACCGATGATCAAGGTTTATGATCTTATTGATAAAGTCTCCACTTCCAAAGCATCCGTTCTTATCACGGGACCATCAGGCACCGGAAAAGAACTCATTGCCAAGGCGATTCATTATCAGGGACCCAGAAAAGAGAGGCCGCTCATTTCCATCAACTGCGGGGCTCTCACGGAAACCCTTCTGGCCAGTGAGCTATTCGGACATGAGAAAGGTGCTTTTACCGGTGCCATTGCCATGAAAAAAGGTCGATTCGAATTGGCGGACGGCGGCACCATCTTTCTGGACGAAGTGGGGGAGATGCCGCCGGCACTGCAGGTAAAACTGCTGCGGGTGCTGCAGGAAATGGAGCTTGAGCGGGTGGGTGGAACCCGAACCATCAAGGTGGACGTACGCGTCCTTTCGGCCTCAAATAGAAATATCAAGGATGATGTGGCCAAGGGGATTTTTCGTGAAGATCTTTACTATCGATTGAACGTGATTCATATTGACGCCCCATCACTCCAGGAGCGAACGGATGATATCCCGCTGCTCGTAAAGCATTTCGTTGAGAAATTCCAGGAAGGAAATGGCAAAGAGACCATTGAGCTTCGTCCTGAGGTATGGAAGGCCCTCTATGCACACCCGTGGCCGGGAAACGTGCGAGAATTGGAAAATGTCATTGAAAGGGCCATGGTGTTGCATTCAGGGAACGCCATTACACTGGAGGATTTACCCAAAACCCTGGTCAACACTGAAACAGAGTTCGATGTGGAACGCTTTATCCCGTCAAACATAACGCTTCCAAGAGCCATGGAAGAGATCGAGGAACGGCTTGTTCGAAGGGCGCTGGCCCAGTCCAATAATGTCCAGTCCCACGCAGCCAAGAGTCTGGGCATTACAAAAAGCCTGATTCAGCACAAAATGAAGAAGTACAATATCACATTATAGAGTAAAAAGACTTGTATCTTATAAATTCACATAAATATAGTACGTTACGGGTCAAATCGATTTCCCGGTCATTTTTTGGTACAAAATGTTGTACCACCTCGGTGCCCCATGGCAGCGCCCCGCAACGGTCAAACATAAGGCTTGCCGGCGCCAAAGTAGCAGTACAACATGACTTTGCCAAAGTATAAAGACTTGTACCCTTAAATTATCAATAATTTCAAACCGATATGCTGAAATCCGGTTTCTCGGCCAATTTATGGTACAAATTATTGTACCTTTTGGGTGTTTCATGGCAGGGGAGAGAACGATTTGCAAAACGGTTCAGCCCATTAAAAACAGCAGGTTACAAAATAAATGGAGGGCCTCATTTTTTTGGCAAGCTAATTGCATTAAGAGAAAAGGCATATAGAGTCTAACAATTACTCTTTCCTCCTAAGAAACCAACCCCGCTTTACGGGGTTGGTTTTTTTTTGCTTTTTCAATTGAGGCGGTCTTTTTCAATATCCCAAACGTTTCAAAGCCCGGGTGTCTTTGCTCCAATTTCTTTCAAGACGTACCACCAGGTCAAGATAGACTTTTGCCCCAAAAAAAGACTCCAGTTCAAGCCTGGCTGCACGTCCGATCTTTCGGATCATCCCGCCGCCGCGCCCGATAAAGATGCCTTTTTGCGATTCGCTTTCAACATGAATTCTGGCCTCAATGAATACCTGATTCTTATCAGGCGCATCCTCAATCCCTAGGACGGTCACCGCGGAGGAATAGGGTAATTCCTGACTCAGGTGCTCATAGATCTTTTCCCGAATGATCTCGGACACCATGAAGAATTCCGACTGATCCGTATCCATATCTTCGGGAAAAAGCCGGGGCCCCGGTCTCAAATGCTGCTTCAATTCCCCCAGAAGCCTCCCCACACCGTCACCTTTGAGCGCTGAAACGGGAATCATGGCATCAAAAGGGAGTTTTCCGCCATAATCCGCCAGAACGGGAAGAATCTCCTCCCTTTTTACCCTGTCGATCTTGTTCAGGGCCAGAAACCGGGGTTTTGCAATTGATTTTAGTCCCTTGATGATGGATGGCGTCGCAACATGTTCACGGGTACTCACATCAATCATCATCAAAACAATATCCACTTCATGAAAGGCGGCGAAAGCGGCATCCACCATACTCCGATGAAGCGCCGTCCGTGTTTTGTGAATTCCAGGGGTATCCATGAAAATCATCTGGCAATCCGGTTGGTGAAGAACTCCCAGAATACGATTTCTGGTTGTTTGGGGTTTTGAAGACACGATGGCGAGTTTTGCGCCTACAATGCGGTTTAAAAGGGTTGACTTGCCCGCATTGGGAGGGCCGACAATTCCGATAAAACCCGATTTGAAACTCATACCACCTCCCACCTGATCCTCCCTTGTGGCACCTTGTCATCCGGTAGGACCCCCATCACCCTGGCCCCGATGATTCGTTCGATTTCCCGAATACCACTGTTTTTGTACCCTCTTACCAGAGGGATTTCCCGTTTGGGTGAATAGATCCTGATACCTTTGGTTTGGTCCGGGGGCGGCAGATCTAAAACGATGTTTCTGAAATGGATATGAGACCGGACCAGAAACCCAAAGGCAGGGTGCCAGGGCCCTGACAGAATGTGATCGTTCCGGGTCAGCGATGATGAACCCATGAGACCGATTCGAATAACGGGTATTCCATTTGTTTCAAATAGTCTAACACTTTCGGCACACACATGGACAGCCTTTTTAAGCGAGAAGGGCTGATACAACCCCTCTTCATACATCCGGGCCATTTGCGTCCCCTTGATTGCCAGGGCAGGATAAATCCGTACCATCTGGGGCGCGAGTTTCAAAATTTTCTTCGTCGTGGAGAGGAAACCCTCTTCCGAATCCCCCGGAAGTCCGGGCATGAGCTGAATACCGGCCTTAAACCCGTGGTCCTTCAACATGTAAACGGCATTTTGGGTATCCTCGCTGGTATGCCCTCTTTTAGAAAGCGCCAGGACGCGGTCATCCATGGACTGGACCCCCAGCTCCACGGTGGCAACATGGTGTGCCTTTAAAAGCGCCAAGCGTTCCGCATCCAGTGAATCGGGTCGTGTTGAAATCCTGATGGCGTGCACCAGGCCGCTTTTTACATAGGGTAATGCAGCTTCAAGCAGGGACTTCATTCGGCTTTTGGGAAGTCCGGTAAAGGTACCACCGTAAAAAGCCAGTTCCCTGTTTTCATGAGCCGCAACTGCTTTTTCTTCTAAAGCCCTGTCCAAGGACCTTCGCACTTCTTGCGGTCCAATGGAATAACCGTCCTGATCGGTGATCTTTTTCTGATCGCAGAATATGCATCTGTGGGGACATCCGGCGTGGGAGATGAATATGGGGATAATCAGGGGTCTCAATCTTCTTTCAAGCGCAAAAACGCCTCCTTTGCCGCAGCCTGTTCGGCCTCTTTCTTGCTCTTTCCCGTTCCTTCAGCCAATACAATGCCGTTTACGGCCAGGGCAATTCGAAACATTTTGTTATGTGCCGGTCCTGTTTCCTCTGCAAGCCGGTACTTGGGAAGAGATTTGAACGTCTGCTGGGTAAACTCCTGAAGGAGGCTCTTATAGTCCTGAACCAGATCATCGGTTCCTACCTTATTTAACAGTGGATCAAACAGTTTCTCGATGATCTTCCTGGCCACATCATATCCACCGTCCAGATAAATGGCGCCGATAAGGGCTTCCGTGACATCTGCCAAAATGGAAGGTTTTTCTCTGCCAAGGCTCTGATCCTCTCCTTTTCCGAGAAGCAGATAGCGACCCAGTTCAAGCCGGGTGGCAACGTTGCAAAGCCCTGCTTCATCCACCACCGTGGATCTGAATCTTGAGAGCTCTCCTTCACTGGCCTGACGGTTTCTCTCCATGAGCAAATGGCTCACAGCCAGGTCCAAAACAGCATCACCCAGGAACTCAAGACGCTCATTGTCTTCAATTTGGACCCCCACCTGCTCATTCACATATGAGGAATGACGAAATGCCTGAACAAGTAGCGCAGGGTCTCCGAAGGTGTATCCCAGGGTTTTGTAAAGGGCCTCAAATTCCGTGTCAGCATCCATAGAAGGCATATGATACCACCTGGCGGGTCAGAATTAAAATGTTGAACCATTTAAATTGTATAAGCCGAGGCCTGTTTCCAAGTCAAGAAAATCCCTCACAGTCCCTCGTTGTAAAGCCGGGAAAGGGTTTGACCGTCAATCCCCATGGCTATCCCCAGAAGCATCAACTGGTTGAACAACGTGGTTTTGAGAGGGCCCTTGTTCACCCATCGCCGCCCGGATGTAACGACGGCATCCCTCAAAACAGCAACTTGGGCTTTTTCCCTTCTGATCATTCGGCGCACAAACAAAAGGTCCTCCCCGATTAGGACCTCGGGAAAACCTCCCACGTTGTGAAAAATCGCTCTTTTCATGAAAAGCGCCTGGTCTCCATAGGGAACCCGCAGATATCGGGAGCGCAGCCAGGTCATTTGCTCAACAAGACCCATGAGGGGGTGATGATAGTCCGTCTTAAGACGAAAAGCGCCCATTACGGTCCTTTGAGACATCAGGGTATCAAAGACCATATTTGCGTACCCTTTGGGCAAAAAGGTATCCCCATGCAGGAACAGCAGGTTTTCACCTCGAGCCGCCAGAGCCCCCCGGTTCTGCTGCCCTGCACGGCCGGGGCCGCTACGAATCACACGCGCACCCAGGGATTCGGCACGCAAAATCGTGGCATCCGTGCTCCCACCGTCGACCACGATCAATTCCACCCCTTCTACTTTTGCACTGGCAATGGCGTCCCGGATATACCCTTCCTCGTTAAGGGTGGGGATCACGACGGAAAGAAAAACCTTTGATATCTCCTTTTTGGGTCGCCATTTCACCAAATCCTCGGGCGTATCCACATCCGTCAAGTAATCGAGCAGACCAACCGTCAAACCCCGTTTTCGGATTTGAGCCAGGGTTTTTTCGAGAACCTGGGGGCTGCCCCACTGGATGTTCTCGAAAATATCGATGGGCCGTTTAAGCCCGATGAGCCAATATCCGCCGTCCGTGCTCGGTCCCAAAACGACTGATTTTTCTATTAAAACATCAAAGGCCTCTTTCAGAATCCGCTCTTTTACGCCCGGAACATCGGTCCCCAACAGCACCACCCGCTGGCCGCCGCCCCTAAAGGCATTAAACATGGCAATACGCATCCGCTCTCCGAGTCCCCCCCTTTCCTGGAACGACACAATGGGGACGGGACCCAGCCAACGGTGCATTTTCCTGGCGTTTCCCCCTTCAAAACAACATTCAATGGTGATGTTACAGGCCTTTGCAAAGGATGCGGCCGTGCGAAGGGTTCTTTCTGTGAACAGCTGCTGAAGATGGGCGGCCCCTAACGGTCCCAGAGCCGGTATCAGGCGGGTCTTGGTATGTCCAGGCACCGGATATCGCCCGAAAATGATCAACCGGTCCCGGGATAGGCTCTTCACCTTGTTCAGCACTCAACTCCATGAATGAAATCGAGGACGCTTTTGTTAAACGCCTTGTACTGCTCAATCATTACCATGTGACCGGCGGCCGGAATAATGTGGAAGCAGCTGTTTCGAATGGCCGTTTTCAGCTTTTCGCAAAGTGAGGGGGGGGTCAGCAGATCTTTTTCCCCGCACAGAACGAGGGTTTTAAGGGTGATGCGTGAAACCCGGTCGCGCATATCGAACCGGTCGCAGGCCGAGAAATCCCCATGAACCTGGGCAGACCCGGATGCCTTCATCAGGGCCGCACCTTCCGTAATCAATCGCCGGTCCGCATCAGGGGCATAAGCATAAGCCATTACCATATCAATCGTTTTTTCAAAATCCTTCAGCATACCTTCCAGAAATGTCGGCGCCACTTTGAGCATGGGGCCTGTGCCCGCCAGAACAATCCCCTTCATTAACCGGGGGTCCTGAAATGCCAGCTCCTGAACAATGGCGCCACCCATGGAATGGCCCACAACATAGGGCGGTTGGGGGAAGACACCCAAAATGGCTTCCATCAACCAGTTGGCGTATTCGTCTATGGTGGACCCATGAGGCCCGGCCGTTTTTCCGTGGCCCGGCAGATCGATGGCCAGGGTGTTGAAAGATGATTTCAGTGGATAAACCTGGTTGCGCCAGACCTGGGCGCTTCCGCCGGCCCCATGGACCATGAGAAGCGTGGGGAGTTCCGGATCAAAGCGTCCAGATCCCGATTCAAATCCGATACCTGCTTTTTCAAAGGCCTGAAAGATCATGATACCCGTCATTCCTCCCTAAAACAAGCTGTTACCAGCGGATGAGAGCGCTCCCCCAAGTAAGGCCGCCACCGAACACCGGCAGACAGACCAGATGATCCTTCTGAATACTGCCATCGCGAACCGCCTCATTAAGCGCAATGGCACAGGAGGCCGATGAAATATTTCCGTATTTGTTGAGGGTAACGTAGAATTTTTCCATTGAAAGAGAGAGCATCTTGGCCATGGACTGGAACATCCGCAAATTGGCCTGATGGGGAATAAACCAGTCAATGTCGTGAACGTCCACCCCGTTGTGCGCCGCCGATTCCTTGATGGAATCAACAAAATGCCTTACCGCCACCCTGAAGCTGGCATTGGCTTCGATCAACTGCAGAACGTGACGTTTTTCATCCACACTCTCATGGGAGATGGGCGTGGTTTTGGAGCCGCCGCCGGGCAACAGGAGATCCTGGCCGTTATGACCATCCGTATGCAAGTGGGTGGACAGAATCTCAGGCCCGGTATCTCCCAGTTGAACCACGGCAGCACCGGCACCGTCCCCCCACAGGATGCAGGAACTCCGATCCGTCCAGTCCAGGGTGCGGGTCATCACCTCGGACGCCACCACCAGGACCGTCTTGGCGGCGCCGGTCCTTAGGTATTGTTCCGCCACGTTGAGGGCGAAAATAAAACCGCAGCAGGCGGCCGTGACGTCAAAGGTGATCGCCTGCGGCGCGTCCAGTTTGGCCTGCAGCCAGTTGGCCGCCGAAGGGCAGCAAGTATCCGGAGTGATGGTGGCCACTAAAATGAGGTCAACATCTTTCGCGGTCATACCGGCCATATCAAAGGCCTGAAGGGATGCCTCACAGGCAAGGTCGGAGGTTGTCACGTCCGGATCGGCAATCCTTCTCTGGCTGACGCCGGTCCTTTTGACAATCCACTCATCTGATGTTTCAAGCCCCATCTTCTGAATATCATGGTTGGATAGAATCTTTGGGGGCACATAAGATCCTGTTCCCAGAATTCTCACGGAATGCATGGCTGAACCTTCTCCACAAATATCTTAAATTGCATCTATTTCAATTGAGGCACACACTTAAAGGGCCAGGCAGGTCCTTTGGGATGCTATCTCTAGCATTTATGTAAAATGTTGTCAATTGGCAAAATTTATTCTAAAAAGCCCAGTATAAGAATAGCAATGGGTGTCCCGACGGAATCATGAATATCCTTTGGGACGGTGGCCGACCCGAGAACCTTAAACTTGGGCGTCCGGAATTCCAAAGAAAGGCGGTTCTAATGAGAGAAACAGCATCAACCCAACGCATCTATCTGGATCATAACGGTACCACTCCCCTCGCAGCCGAAGCCGTTTCCGCCATGGTGCCCTTCATGGAGAAGCATTTCGGAAACCCTTCGAGCGCTCACCTGTTAGGCGAAAGGGCAAAGGAAGGGATCGTCCGCGCAAGGGAAGAAGTGTCAGCCCTTTTGGGTTGTCAACCGGGTGAAATCGTTTTCACTTCGGGAGGGACTGAAAGCAACAACATGGTCTTAAAAGGGGTCGTTGACTTGAGACATCCGGAAAGATGCCATTTGATCACCGCTTCGGTGGAGCATCCGGCCATTTTGAATCCCGCCCTCTTTTTGAGCGAGCTGGGAGCACGCGTGACAATCCTGCCGGTGGACGGAGAAGGTCTCGTGAACCCGGATCAGGTGAGGCAGGCCATTACCTCCAACACCAAGCTCATCAGCATCATGCTGGCGAATAACGAGACCGGCGCCCTTCAGCCCATCCGGGAGATTGCTGAAATCGCCCGGAATCATGGCGTTTTGCTGCACACGGACGCGGCCCAGGCCATTGGAAAAATTCCCGTTAATGTGAAAGCTCTGGATGTGGATTTTTTGAGTCTGGCGGGGCATAAGCTCTACGGACCCAAAGGAGTGGGCGCTCTCTACATGAGAGAAGGGCTAACGCTTACGCCGCTCATGCATGGGGCCGGTCAGGAAAACGGAAGGCGCGCGGGAACGGAAAACACCATCCTCGCCGTCGGCCTGGGTGCCGCATGCCGCGTGGCCATGGAACGTCTCGAAGGAGACGAAAAAGCGCTTTACGGTCTGAGGGATCACCTTCAGGCGTTGCTTTTTGACGGTATTGATGGTCTAGTGCTCAACGGTCCGCCAAAAGCCCGGTTGCCCAATACCTTAAATGTTTCAGTCCCAGGCCTTCCGGGCGGAGAGATTCTCTCCAACATCCCCCATGTGTTGGCGTCAACAGGGGCCGCCTGTCACGACCAGGGGGTGACCCTTTCCCACGTGCTGTCGGCCATGGGAGTGGCCCCGAAGGTGGGCATGGGCGCATTGAGATTCAGCCTGGGAAGATCCAACACCATTGCTCAGATTGAAGCAGCGGCCCAAGCCGTCATGGGGCAGGTGAGAAAGATGCAAAATGACGAAAAAAAGCGCCCATGATCCTTTCTGCTGCATTAGCATTGCCGTCTCGGCACCCGTGAATGATACCTTTCTTTACACCGTACCGGAAGATCTTAAACCCCTTGTTTCCGTGGGCAGCCGTGTTACGGTCCCTTTGGGCCGCCGGCGGGTAACCGGTTATGTGATGGAAAGAATAATTGAAAAGCCGGACTACCCTCTAAAGGAAATTGCGGACCTGTTGAATCCTGAACCCCTCTTTCATCCCCGGATGATCTCTTTTTTTAGGTGGATGGCCGATTACTACCGTCATCCGCTGGGCATGGTGATTCATGCATCCCTTCCGGGAGAACATTTTAAATGGGCCACACTGACCCCAAAGGGAAAGGCATTCATGGATGGCAGACTCTTTAAGGGTCCGGAAGCAGAACGGTTGGATTGGATCAAAAAGAACCCGGGTAAAAGGTTCCCATGGCCCATGAAGGAGGTCCATGCCCTTGAACAAAAGGGATGGATCCGGATCGAAAACAGGGTCCGGCGAGAAAAACCCAAAACCCCTAAGACAACTGAAACCGGAAAACAAGGGATTCCGGAGCGTTCACAACGATTCGGACCCCATCCCCTCAATTTCCATCAGCGGTCCGCTCTGGCCCAAATCAAGAACCGATTGGATCAGAGAACTTTTGAAACCTTTTTGCTTTACGGCGTCACGGGTAGCGGAAAGACCGAAGTCTATGCCAGAGCCATCGAACACCTGATGAATACCGGTCGGCAGGCGATTTTGATGGTCCCCGAAATTCTTCTGGCCGTTTATTTTGAAGGTGTTTTCCGTCACCGTTTGGGAAATAGGGTAACCCTCTATCATAGCGGACTGAGTAAGCGCGAACGTTCGGTCCGATGGTCCCAAATGGTGGCGGGAGAAGTGGATCTGGTTATCGGCGCCAGGTCAGCGCTCTTTGCGCCCCTCCCGCGCCTGGGTCTCATCATTGTGGACGAAGAGCATGATACCGCCTATGTGCAGTCGGGAAGTACAGGACCCGCCTATTGCGCCAGGGATGCGGCGGTGGTCCGGGGGCGGCTGGAGAATGCCGCCGTGGTTCTCGGGTCCGGCACGCCGTCGGTCCAGTCCTTTCATAACGCCGATACTTCCCGGTACAGTCTACTCAAAATGCCTGAAAGGGTGCACCGGCGCCCCTTGCCGAGGGTTGAAATCGTAGACATGCGAAAGGTCAAAGGCCCGGGCACGGAAGAACCGATGATCAGTCCAGCGCTTAGGAAGGCCCTTAAGGAAAACCTCGAAGCCGGAAATCAATCGATTCTTTTTTTGAACCGCCGGGGTTTTCACCGGATCTTTCTGTGCCGGTCATGCGGACAGGCACTGCGGTGCCCCAACTGTGACGTATCCCTTACGTTTCACCTCCATGCGAACCGGCTGCTCTGCCACTTTTGCGGTTTCAAATCCCCCCCAAACGTGCCCTGCGGGAGTTGCGGCGGGCACAGTCTTAGGCCTTTCGGGTTCGGCACTGAAAAGATGGAGCTGGAACTGAATGCCCTCTATCCCGGTGTTCGCATCGCCCGCATGGATACCGATTCAACCCGTAAAAAGGGCGCGGCTTCAGACATCATAAGGGCCTTTGCCGGGGAACGAACCGACATTCTATTGGGAACTCAGATGATCACCAAGGGATACGATTTTCCCCGTGTGACGCTGGTGGGGGTTATTTCCGCGGACCTGACGTTGAGTTTTCCGGATTTCAGAGCCGGAGAAAGAACCTTTCAGCTTCTATGCCAGGTGGCCGGAAGAGCAGGGCGCGGAGAACATGGAGGACGGGTCATGATTCAGACGTTCAACCCGGGCCATTACGTGATACAGGCAGCCATTAACCACGATTTCAGTCTTTTTTTCAAAAAAGAATTGAACATAAGGAAACACCTTCGCTATCCCCCCTTCTCCAATCTGGCCTGTCTCAAATTACAGGGGGACAATGCCGAAAAAGCAGGCAGTATCGTTCGGAACCTGGGCTTCAATTTGCGGCAAATGCTCAAAAACTGGCCCACCCGAGGAAAGGAAATAGAACTTTTGGGTCCGGTAAAAGCACCCATGCCCCGGCTGAAAAACAAATTTCGGTGGCAATTGCTGATCAAATGCCGTAGCGCCACGCTGTTAAAGCATTTTCTAAGGGAGGCTGAAAAGGTTTTTGAACAAATGCCGGGGGCCCGCCGTGTCCAAATGATGGTGGACGTGGATCCTTACGATATGTTGTAATGCATCCCTTTAAGACGTTGGCCGCTTTGAGCTCAAGAGGCAGCCGCATCCTCTCTGCGATTCCCATGAAAGGAGTCTATTCATGATCATTGACGCTCATACCCATATTTTCCCTTCCCGTATGAGGGAGAATCGAAATGATTTCCTCAAAGGTGAACCGTCCTTTCAAAGCATTTACAACTCACCGAAAGCGAGGCTCGCAGGCGCCCGGGAATTGATCACCATGATGGACGATCAAGGGGTCACAAAATCGATCGTGTTCGGTTTTCCCTGGGAAAATCCGGAGAACTTCAGACGGCACAACGACTATGTGATGGAGGCCGTCAGCCGGTTCCCCGAGCGGCTGGTAGGACTGGTCTGCTTTTCCCCCCTTTCAAACAAAGGGGCCACGGAGGCGGAACGGTGTCTCGACCAGGGACTTTCGGGTGTGGGAGAACTGGCCGTTTACGGTGGCGGTATCTCGAGTCGGGTCATTGACACCCTCGCACCGGTCATGGCCCTTGTAAGAGAGCGAAAGGCCCTTTTCATGCTGCATACCAATGAACCGGTGGGACATCAATACCCGGGCAAAACTCCCAACACCCTCGCCCAGATTTACGGTTTCGTGAAAAGGTACTCAGAAAACCGTATCATTCTGGCCCATTGGGGCGGCGGACTTCTCTTTTATATGCTAATGAAAAAAGAGGTGAAAGAGGTGCTTAAAAACGTGTGGTTCGACACGGCAGCATCGCCGTTTCTGTATCATCCAGAGATGTACCGGATCGCGGGAGAGGTAGTGGGTTTCGATAAAATCCTTTTCGGCAGCGACTACCCGCTTTTAAAACCGGAGCGGTATTTCAAGGAGATGGACAAGGCCGGATTGTCCCTGGACCAAATGGCGCAAATAAAAGGATCAAATGCGGAAAAACTTCTGTCAAAGTGAGTCATGAAAAAGCATCCCGGCTGTAGCAGCTTCAAACCGCTCCTTCTTCCGCAAACCGCGCGCCACATTCCCCGATCACATCACCCGCCGATGGCTGACATTCTGCCTGAAAGAGATGCTTCATCCTCCAGGCTGTGAGCGCGGGGTTTATGGTCGGTTGCCGTCGAAAAGATCTTTTCCAACTCCCTGTCCGTGGCGCCTGCCCGCATTGGCCCTTTTAAGTCCAGCTCTTTGTCCGAAAGAAGGCAGGGCCTCAAATGTCCGTTTGAGGTGAGTCTCAATCGGTTACAGATTTGGCAAAAATGGTGGGTCAGGGGGCTGATGAAACCGATTTCCCCTTTGGCACCTTTGTAGCGATAGCGCACCGTTGGCCCGTCAGAGGGTCTTTTCGGAAGCTGGATCAGTCGATTATCCGCTTCCAGCCTTTCCCGAACAACCGCGTTTGACACGTGCTGAAACGGTCTGTTGTTAAAGAGGAGACCGGTGGGCATATATTCGATGAATCTCACGTGAAAGGGATATCTGGTGGAAAGCTTCGCAAAACCTGCCACCTCGTCATCATTGATACCCTTTAGAACCACCATATTGATTTTGATGGGGTGAAACCCCATTTCATGCGCCAGAAGAATGGCCTCACGAACCCGGTCAAACCCGTCAAAGCCGGTAATTCGCCGATATCGGTCCCTGTTGAGGCTGTCAAGGCTGATGTTGATGCGTTTAACACCCGCTGAACGGATGCTCTCAAGATGTTCTTTCAAGAAGAAGCCATTGGTGGTAATA
The DNA here is from genome assembly GCA_028278625.1 of Thermodesulfobacteriota bacterium. Next base: position 73,466 of record JANQDY010000109.1, on the reverse strand, counting down.
GAGACATCCTTCAGCCCGGATATGGACATCAACTCCGGAAGTAAAAGGGGAAAATCCTTCCTGACCAATGGTTCTCCGCCGGTCAGTCGGATTTTGTCCACACCCAGACCAACGGCGATTCGTGCCAGACGAAGGATCTCCTCATAAGTGAGGATATCCCCGTGGGCCATCTTTTCAAGACCTTCAGGCGGCATACAGTAAGTGCACCTGAGGTTGCAGCGGTCCGTAATGGAGATGCGGAGATAATTGAGATGCCTGTCAAAGTGGTCAATTAAGCATTGCGGTTTTGTTTCCATTGAAATCATTTCTTGTTTAGGATATGTTTCCTCCACTGCAATCGCATGTGGCAGGGGATGCTTTTAAAATAATATAGTCCATACCGGAATAGGGGATCTGAGTCAACTACTATCCATAAAATTTGAAATGAGGAACCGCATAAAGGGACCGTCCATTCACGGGAACCCCGGATTCTATCCTTTGAGAGGTGAAAAAATGGCAGACACAATTCATCTTGAAGAAAAAAACGGCATTGCCATTGTCTGTTTCAATCGACCGAAGGCCTATAATGCCTTTGATTTGCCGACGGTGGAGGAATTTGCCAAGTCGATGACCGCTCTGGCCCTGGACCGGAATGTTGCAGGTGTCATCATTTCGGGAAAGGGGAAGGCCTTCTGTGCCGGTGGTGATCTCAAATGGGTTGCTGACCAGGGGGAAGACTTTTCGAAAGCCTTTCATCTCTTGGCAGCACAATTTCACCAGGGCATCCTTGAAATCCGGCGAATGCCCAAACCGGTCATTGCCGCCGTTAACGGCCCTGCTGCCGGGGGCGGTTTTTCCCTGACCCTTGCATGCGATTTCAGAGTCATGGCGGCAAACGCCGTTCTGAAGCAGGGTTACACTTCCAGCGGCTTAAGCATCGACGGAGGTGGATCCTTTATGCTGCCAAGGCTGGTGGGAGCAGCGAAAGCCCTCGAAATCGCGGCATTTGATCGGCCCATCAATGCAGAAGATGCCCAGGAATTGGGCCTCGTCATCGAAATTGTGGAAGAGGGCCAGGCAATTGAAAGATCCTATGACCTCATGTGCAGACTGAAAGATAGGTCCCTGGATTCCTTCGCCGCTTCCAAGAAGCTGATAACCGACGCCTTTAATACCGGCTTTGAAACCCATTTGGAGAATGAGCGTCACCTGCTGTCCTTTGTGGCGGGCCGGTCAAACGGGGTGGAAGGGATGAAGGCATTTCTTGAAAAACGACCGCCGGTCTTTAACGCCACCGGCGGAGAATAGGCGCTATCGACGAACCATTTCCGTGGATTATGTATCTTTCTTATTTTGGGCTGACTGAAAATCCTTTTTCTCTGACGCCCGATCCCCGGTTCCTTTTCATGAGCCAGCGCCACCGTGAAGCGCTGGCCCATCTGCTGTTCGGAATGGGTGAAAAGGGGGGGTTCGTGCTCCTCACCGGTGAAGTGGGAACCGGAAAAACCACCCTGTGCCGGAGCCTCCTTGAACAGGTGCCTGAAGGGGTTGAGGTGGCCCTTGTCCTGAATCCCAAACAGAGTTCTCTCGAGCTGGTGGCATCTATCTGCGACGAACTGAAAGTCTCCTATCCAACGCCGGCGGACAGCCTCAAACTGCTCATCGATCGTCTGAACCGTCATTTGCTGGATATGCACGCAAAAGGGCAACGAACCGTATTGATCATCGATGAAGCGCAGAATCTCAGCACCGATGTCCTGGAACAGGTGCGACTGCTGACCAATCTGGAAACCAACACGCAGAAACTGTTGCAGATCCTGCTCATCGGGCAGCCGGAACTGAAAGGAATGATGGCCAAACCGGAATTACGCCAGCTGGGGCAACGGATCACGGCCCGCTACCACTTGACGCCGCTTGGTTCCGAAGAAACCACCGCTTACATTGAACATCGCCTTGAGGTGGCGGGGTGCAAGCGGTCGCTTTTCACGCGGGGGACCCTTCACTTGATCCACCGTTTGTCAGGGGGTGTTCCGCGTTTGATCAACACCATCTGTGATCGGGCCCTGTTGGGTGCCTACGGTCGAAAGAGCCCAATTGTCAACCGGGCCCTGGCCCGCAAGGCCGCAGCTGAAGTCATGGGAACGAAAGCTGGGATCAAAAGCCCGTTTGCTAAAGGGTGGATCCTGGGGCTGCCGGTGCTGGCACTCCTGGTGGCGGCCTGGTTTTATATGGAGAATCCGAAACCCGGATACTGGTGGGCAAAATGGCAGGGGATTGTGGAAAAACCCGCTTCAGGGACCCCCAAAGAGATCCCTGCCGGCCCATCCGGAAAAGCGGCCAAAGACCTTCTTGATCTATTTGACGGGGAGGGACCCGGCACCCGCATGGAGGAAGCCTTTGAACCCCTCCTGAAACATTGGGAATTGGTCTATCCGGCTACGTCGGGAAAGAGTGTTTGCCAATGGGTGCCCACTGTCGGCTACCGGTGCTACAACGGCAGCGGAAACTGGACCAGCCTCAAACACTTAAATCGCCCGGCAGTTCTGGAACTGATCGACAAACAGGGACGCAAGCATTTCGTAGCCGCCACAAAGATAAAGGACCAGGAAGTGCTCCTCCATTCGGGTGACAAACAACGATATGTGGACAAGAAAGATCTGGACCCTTTCTGGTTCGGCGACTTCACATTAATCTGGAAACCGCCGCCCATCAAGGCGGCCATCTTGAAGAAAGGGGATATTGGTCCTGATGTGCGCTGGCTTAAAGCGCAATTGGATCGCATTGAGGGTGTGAGAGATCCGTCCACTGACACTGAAAGAGCGGTTTTCGATGATATTCTGGAAAAACGTGTCATGAATTTTCAACGGGCCTGCGCCGTGGAAGCGGATGGGATCGTGGGAGAACAAACCCTCATTCAGTTAACGAAACCGGAGCGCGAAATGTCTTCACAGGCCTCCCATCGTAAGTGAGACTCCCTGATCGGAGGAAGCCGCATGTCATTGATTCTGGACGCCCTTAAACGCGCCGAACGAGAACGAAAGCTTGAAAACGCCCCCGATTTGAGCGCCATTTATCAGGAAGAACCGTCAGGCAGCCGCAATTACCGTTCTCTGCTCCTGATTGGAGCAGTTCTTTTATGTGCCTTCGCAGTTGCGATTTTCTTCTATTGGCCGAAGGGACCCGACACTTCCGAGCTGGCACAAAAAAGGCCTGAAACCGTTGAAACATCATCAAGGCAGGCAAAAAAAGCCCAACCCGAAAGCATTAAGAAGCCTTCACAAGGAACAGCAAAAGCCGTTAAAGACAGGGTTCCTGAAACGTCTCGGAACACCGCCAAAAAAGCGGTCTTAGCCACGGAAAAATCCCTCGCCACTCACCCAGAAAGAACGCCCGGGAGTGTCGTGGCCGTCCGTGAGACATCAAGCAAAGCACCCGCAAAGATCCAGGCCACGGCCCCAACAAACGAGGAAGGGATCCCGGCCAGGAAGCCCGTTTTAGAATCGGTAAAGAAAACCAGGGTTTCAAAAAGGGCCGTAACCGGAACAAAATCAACCAAAACCCTGCCCCTCTTTCATCGCCTTCCCGAAGAGATACGATCCGTGTCGGGCCCTTTGGAGATCAATGTCCACATGTATTCTCCCAATCCCAAGGAGCGTCGTGTTTTCATTAATATGAAAGGGTACAGAGAAGGGGACGTCATTGGAGACACGGGGTTCAGATTGGTGGAAATAACACAAAATGGCGTTGTTATCAATTACGGCAAGGGGAATGCCCTGCTCGAAGTGAACGGGAAGTGAGGCGGCGTTTCATCAAGCCTGATCATAGTGACTGAACTGCATGGAAAAGGTCCCCCTTCCCTGGCTGGCGGACCTTAGGGCCGTTGAGTAGCCAAACATCTTTGAAAGGGGGACATTGGCTGTCAGTACCTGGTTTGATCCTTTGGATACAATCTGAGCAATTTTTCCCTGGCGGGCGTTCAGATCACCGATGACATCCCCTGTAAACGCTTCGGGGACCAGCACTTCCGTTTTCATGATCGGTTCAAGAAGGATCGGTTCAGATTTCATAAAAGCCTGTTTGAACGCCATGTTGGCGGACACCCTGAAAGCCATGGCGTCCGAAGTTTCTTTTATCTGAACATTAATAAGGGTTGTCTCTACGTCGATGACCGGATACCCCATCAGGGAGCCGCCCCCTTCCGCCTCTTGGATACCCTGCCTCACCGCTTCAAGAAATTCCTCCGTGAACCCTTCGGTAGTGCACTGATTGGCAAACCGGTTTCCGGATCCTCTTTTGAGGGGTGATATTTCAATCTCCACGCCGGCAAAATGCTGCTGGCCGCTCAATTCCCTTTGGAATACTTCTTCATGGACCACCGGCACGGTGATGGTTTCCCGGTACACCACCTGCGGTTTTCCCTGGTTTACCTCAACGGAAAACTCCCGTTTGAGCCTTTCCGACAGGATTTCCAGATGTAACTCTCCCATTCCCGAAATGAGGGTCTGACCGGTCTCTTCGTCTATTTTCGTCTTGAAGGTGGGGTCTTCATCGGCCAGTTTCTTTAACGCATCCATGAGCCTGTCATTGTCCTGGACTCTTTTGGGTTCCACCGCCACACTGATCACCGGTTCGTTAAATCGGATGGGTTCCAGCAGAATCGAATCACTTTCCGTGCAGAGCGTGTCGCCGGTGGTGGTGATTTTGAGCCCCATGGCCGCTACAATATCCCCCGCTGAAACTTCATCAATTCGCTCCCGTTTGTTGGAATGCATTTTCAGAAGCCTGGCAGGCTTCTCTTTGATGTTTTTCCCGGGGTTAAAAACGGTCCCTCCTGCTTTCAGGGTACCCGAATAGATGCGAAGGTAGGTCATCTTTCTTCCCTGATCCATCATCACCTTGAACGCCAAGGCGGAAAAGGGCCCCCCAGGCTTTGGCGCGCGGGTTTCCTTTAGGCCGGTATCCGGGTTGACACCCGAAATGGGTGGAACATCCAGTGGTGACGGCAGGTAGTCCACAATGCCATCCAAGAGGGGTTGGATCCCCTTGTTTCTAAGTGCCGAGCCGCAGAACACGGGAACCAGGGCCATTTTCGTGGCAGCATCTCGAATGGCCTGTTTCAATTCCTGCACCGGAATCTCTTCTTCAGAAAGATACTTCTCCATAACCGTGTCATCAGTGTCCGCAAGGCTTTCCAAAAGCATTTCGCGGTACTTTGAAGCCTGCTCCCACATCTCTTCGGGAATGGGGACGGTGCGATATTTGGCGCCCAGGGTTTCATCTTCCCACAAAATGGCATCCATCCCTATAAGATCGATGACGCCCTTGAACTGATCCTCAGACCCCCAGGGAATCTGCAGTACCAGGGGAACCGCCTCAAGGCGTTCTTTCATCATTTCCACGACTCTTGAAAAATCAGCGCCGACCCGGTCCAGCTTATTGATAAACGCGATCTTGGGGACCCGGTACCGATCCGCCTGGCGCCAGACGGTCTCGGACTGTGGCTCCACACCGCCTACTGCACAGAAAACACCGATGGCGCCATCCAGCACGCGCAAAGAACGTTCCACTTCAATGGTGAAATCGACATGCCCTGGCGTATCGATAATATTGATGGCATGCCCTCTCCAATCACAGGATGTTACGGCCGATGTAATGGTTATGCCACGTTCTTTTTCTTCCACCATCCAGTCCATGGTGGCCTCGCCGTTGTGGACTTCGCCCATTTTGTGAACACGGCCGGAATAGAACAGGACCCGTTCGGTGACCGTGGTTTTGCCCGCATCTATATGAGCAATAATCCCCAAATTCCGGGTTTTGGTCAGTTTATTGATTCTGGGTGTCGGCATATTATAAATCACCTTATGAGCGGTGTAATCGATTGAGTCTGCCCGCTTGCTTGTCTCCCTCCTCTGCTACGTGCGAGAATCTAAGGGATCAGAACAATAGTGTCAAGATATAACACGGCACTAACAAGGTTCTTACGGTTTTTCCACCAGGAGGTATCGATCCGGCTTTAAACGCGCGAATATGACAGCCCCCGGACAGGGGGCAACCAGTTTCTTCTTGAAATGGGCCCCCAATATCTGAAAAAGTTCAACGCAACAAGAGCATATATGGGCGCTTCTATCGATGGAATAGGGAATGATGCCATGGGATGACTCCAGATAGAACCGAGGGTTTATGAAGTTGGCGTGGTTGGCGGTGTGAGTCCTGTATAGCTCATCGTACGCGTTAACGGATGATCCCAGTCGCCTGGCCCATCGCAAGTATACTCTTTCTTCCACGTCTTCTACCTTGTGCCACTCTAGGGGCATTCTTTTCTTAAGCTCCGGATCCTCAAAAAGAAGATCTTTTTCATCGTTGCTTGCAGGCTTGTCAAGGACAAAATCGGACTCCGTGATCAAGGCGGTCTTTTCACTTTCAAAACCGTTCAGGTCAAATGAGCTGATGATCAGGTAGCGCCCGTTCTTTTCCGATGCGCGATACCAGCTGCCCTGCCTTCTGCAGGTGCCATTCCAGACATCAGGTGCCACACATGCGACCCTGTTGATTCTATCCATGGGAGTGCATACGATCCCTTTGGCCCGCCGCAATCTCATATCCCGGGTTCTGAGATAGTTCTCTAATTCCGGTACCTGCGCTTTATGTAACCAGTAAATGTGCTTCTGATACGGTTTCTTTGGTTTTGCCACTGATCAGACTCCAGCTTTTAAAAGGGCTTGATATCGGGGAATTATATAATGGACATTTATAAACACTTCAATATAATAACAGTAGATGGAAAACGTCGGCATTCTCACGATCCTTCCAAATTCAACCGGAAACATCCGAAAACGAATTTACCGCCCCAACAGATAGTGCCCAATGGAGAAAACCGCATAGGAACGCTAAAAACCCCGGAAAACCGTAAATCAGGAGATGATGAAAATGGGGGAGAAACTGATTCGTAAGTTCTATCTAAAGCAGTTCAGGGCCATTACTGATGCCATCTCCACATACGACGACCTTCACCTGCTCGTCAACCATCTGGCTGAAGGAACGACGCTCACCTTTGAAGCCAAGGGATGTTCCATAATGGTGCTTGACGAAAGAGAAAAACAGCTCTTTCCTTTGGGAAGCTTCGGCATCAGTGACAAGTATTTGGAGAAAGGGCCATTATTTATCAGTGAAAAATGGTCCGCCTTTATCACTGGTGAACCTGAGATTATCAGTGATTTAAATAACAATCCCCTCATTCAATACCCCCGGGCCGCCGCGGAAGAGGGAATTGTTGCCATGCTCACCGTCCCCATCGCAAGCCGCGCCTCGATTATCGGTCTGTACAGAATCTATTTCGGGGAACCCAAGCAGATTCAGGGTGAAGACGTGGATTCCCTTCTCGTTTTAGGCAAGCTGCTCGGCCTGGCCATAGAAAACTATGGCATGAAAAATTTTGTGGAAGGGGTGAAAACAGCCATGGGAAGCCTCCCCTTAAGGATGCTGAAAGGGCTTTAGCTCATGCAGGTTCGTCAATTTGAAGATACAACCGACTTCTTCCAGATTGACAGCGGCGATGAAATCCTTATCGAAGGAAAACGGTTCAGAGTTACCCGAAACGAGCGTGAAAGACGGTTTGGCATTGATGATCCCAAATACTGGGTAAAAAGGGTGGTGGATGAGGAGACGGGTGAGGTCAAAATTCTGAAACTGGCTTTTTTTGAGTCTTTTGTAACCACCATCGGGGGCGTCAAAATCAACCGTTTCAGAAACCCGAAAAAGGAAGGTGATATCCTGGATTTGGCCAGAGGACATCCGCATTTCATGCAGGGGAAGGTCCTTCACGATACCAAGGGAAACAACGTGAGGGTGCTGGATATTGTAAAAGGCCCCAATCTCTTTGTATATCTGGACGCACTGAATATGGGCCATGAAAAATATTTTCATACCGTTGTTCCCCGGATTCTTCACAAGCTTCAGGAGGCCTTTCCGGCGATCTCGTTCCTGCACGAAAACGGATTCAAACATGGGGATATTCGCAACGACCACCTGATAATGGAAAAGGGAACCGACAAATTTGTCTGGATCGATTTTGACTACGACTATGAAACCAAGGAGAATCCTTTCAGCCTGGACATCTTTGGGGTTGGCAACATTCTGCTTTATACCATCGGAAAGGGTATCCATACCTATTCCATGATTTCCCACGACACCCGCACCTACGGTGATGCCAAGACAAGAATCGGCCCTGAGGATTTTTCGATTCTGGATAAAGGGAGACTGGTCAACCTTCGAAAGATCTACCCCTATATCCCCCCTTTGCTCAATGAGATTCTGCTCCACTTTTCGAGGGGTGCCAATGTGTATTTCGAGTCGGTCAATGAGATTATTGAAAATGTTAGCTGGTATCTCATGTCGTTGTGATTTCCCATGGAAGACCAACCATCAAGGGTCTTCTGGAAAACAGGGAGGACTGCCGTGGTAAAGTCCATACTCGTCGCAGTAAGCGACTCAGCCAGTTCCAGAGCGGTGTTAAACTGTATGGAAACCCTGTTTCAGCATGATGAGGCGGTAAGATTAACCCTCTACCACATTTTCCGCCAGCCCTCTGCCAGTTCGGAACTCATGGGGAAGAAATTTACGGACAAAGAGGCAAAAAGACGAGAAACCATTTTGCTTGAGGCCAAAGAGCAACTTGTTAACAAAGGATTCGATCCGGCTCGTATCGACACTTTGCTGGCTCAAAAGGCTTATCCCACGGTGGCTGACGGTATTATTGACCAACACAGGAAAGACCAGTATGATATTATCGTGATCGGCCGCAAAAAGATGAGCAAAGCCGAGGAGTTTGTCATGGGGGATGCCAGCGTGAAACTGGTCAGAGCCATCGAAGACGCCTCGATTCTGGTGGTCAAATCCCGCCAGAAGCAAAAGATGATAAACACCGTATCCGGAGAATAGAAGCCTTGGATTTTGAATATTTAAAAACCATTCTCGAACAGGTGCGCGAAGGGACCAGCTCCGTATCTTCCGCATTGAAGCAACTTAAAAAGCTCCCATATGAAGATATCGGCTTCGCGAAAATAGATCATCACCGCAGTTTGAGAACCGGTGTGCCCGAAGTGATCTATTGTGAGGGAAAAAGTGTTAGCCACATCGTGGGCATCGCGAAACGGATGAGCGAAAGGCACGTCAATATTCTGGGCACACGGGTTGGAGAAGGGGTTTTTGAGGCCATTCGCGAAAGATTTGAAGATTGTGAGTATAAAAGCGAGGCCAGAATCGTGGTTTTCAACCCACGCCCTGTTTCGAAAAAAGGGCGGATCGCCGTTGTCTGCGCCGGAACCTCGGATATCCCGGTGGCTGAGGAGGCCTCTGTAACGGCTGAGTTGCTGGGGAATAATGTATCAAGGATTTTCGATGTTGGCGTCGCGGGTATTCACCGGCTGCTCGATTCCTGTGATGACATTTTTGACGCCAATGTTGCGGTGGTGGTGGCGGGCATGGAAGGAGCGCTTGCCAGCGTCGTTGGAGGGCTCGTTTCCTGTCCGGTCGTCGGGGTCCCCACCAGCATCGGCTATGGCGCCAGCTTCGGCGGCGTGGCGGCGTTGCTCAGTATGCTTAACAGCTGTGCTTCCGGCGTCAGCGTTGTGAATATCGACAACGGTTTCGGGGCCGGTTACCAGGCCAATCTGATCAACAAGATCGCACTGGGTAGAAACAGGGCCTGAAAGGATTCCGGCAAGATACCGGTGTCACTTCATTTTGGTGTAATCATTCACGGTTCCCGTATCGCCAGGCCTCATTTTGCGAATCAGATATATGAAGAGACAGGCTGTCTGCAATGCGTCCTGAAGGGCATTGTGCTCTTCGAATTTTGGCAAATGAAATTCCTCACTGAGCGCCGAAAGCCTGTAGGAATCCTGTTTTTCGTGATGATCGAGATAGGGACCGTTTCGGGATGATTTGTAAGCCATGGCCAGCCGCATGGTGTCGAGGCTTGAGCTTTGGATTGCCCCACCCAGATATGTCTGGCAGGCACGATTGATAAAACCGAGATCGAGAGAAACATAGTGCCCAACCAGAAACGCACCACCGCAAAAATCAATGAAGCGCGGCAGAACATCTTTAATGGGTTCGGCCCTCAGCAGTTCACCGGGGGTAATCCGATGGATGACCGTGCTAGGTGAATAGAGTTTTCCCTGTGGCTTGATCAAGGCATAAAAGGTTTCGTCAAAGCAAATCCGCAACTGTTTGACACGAACGGCACCGATGGCGATGATTTCGTCCTTGCGCTGATTGAGTCCCGTCAATTCGGTATCCAAAACCACAAATTCGCATTCACGTACCGGGAGGTCCCTGTTGGCCGCAACACTGATCACATTGTTGGCAACAATCGTGGGATGCGCCGGCCCTTTTGACGGGAAAAGGCGCTTTAGGATCTTGGAAATCGGCATAAACCGTCAATGAATAAAAGGGATTCCCGGAGTTGAGGTTCAAAGGCTAGTGGGGCCATTCTATCATGCTTCGTCTCTTTGAAACTCAAGTCTTGCCAACTCCTTAAGACGCCGGATGACCTCGAATACCTCTTTCAGCGTCTGCTTTTCCAGATTGGAGAGTTGCTCAGGGCGGATGTTGTTGTTCGGTTCTTTTCCGCTTCCAACGTAAGAGAGCTGATGAACCAGTTTTATGTGCATCAGCAATTCATAGGCTTCGACAATTTCAGAGGCAAGTTCCCTGGGAACATAATGATTATCGCCGAGTGTTTGAAGTCGTTCCAGCGTATTGGTTTGACCGATGCCGTATTTGAGGGACATGGCCCTCGCAAAATCAACGAAAAAGAAAAGGCCTTTCCCTTCCAGATCCAGGGTATCCTGATATTTGCCGTTTTTTTCCACTACGGAATTCCCGTAAAATGACAAAGGCGGTTCCAATGAAAGGCAATTTTGAATAAGATACCCATGGAATCGCCTGTTGTCACGGGTCAGTGAAAGCACATCCGCTTTCAGTTTGTCTACCAGGGAGGTGTCTCCGGCCCCGGATCTGAAATCAAAGATGACTGCCGCATCAAAATCCCCCTCTCCCTCAGGGAATCTGCTCCAGTTCCTAAAATACGCACTCCATACGGAATGCTGCTGACGCCATTTATCGTTCATGGCAGTCGGAATTACCACTCCCGAGGGATACCCGCATGCCATCAGGTGCCTGAGAACTTTTCTGGCAAGGTTGCCGAAATACCCATTGACCTCCCCGTCCGGGTTCCCATTGATCTCTTCGTACAAAATGCCGTTTGTTTGGTTTCGTTTGAAAATCTGTTCCTGCCGGCCTTCACAGCCGAAGAGCAGCCAAGAAAAAGGGAGAGGCGGTCTTCCCATCTCTTTCTCCAGCAGTTTCAGCAAATGCTCGAGCACATGGTCATTCAACACCGATACCATTCGAGTTACGTGACAGGCTGTTGCCCCTTCTTTGATAAGCGGCCGGACGATCATGGGAATCTTCTTGCTCAATTCATACAGGCCGCTAATTCGTCGCTGCGCCTCAATTTCTCTATAGAGAAAATACGGGGAACTCCCCTGAGCGAGCATGATATCATGGGTTGTGAGCATTTTGGAAATCTTGCCATTCTCTTCTATGGCCAGATGGTGGATGCGGTTCTTGATCATGGAGAGCAATGCATCAAAACAGACGGCGCCGCCCGAAATGGTCTGAACCGGCGACGTCATGATCTCCAACGCCTTTGTGCGATAGTCAAGCCCCTTTGCGACGACTTTTCCGCTAATGTCCTTGTCCGTCACAATCCCCGCAACCTCGCCGCGCTGATCGGTCAGAAGGACGGACCCGATCCGGTTTTCCGACATCATCTGGGATATCCGCTGGACGGAGGTACTGGCAGGTGCGGTAAAAAGCCTTTCTTTGCTAATTTCCCCTGCTTTTGCCTTGAAGAGAAAGAGGGCGCCTTCGGCCCGGGGTGAGATATTCTGCTGGCGAAGCGCGGAATAAACGGGCTGGGCCATCTTCTCGTCCATGGTGCTGAGATAGTAGTCTCTTAATTTGGGATTTTCTGTAATGAGATAGAGAAACGCTTCTTTATCGAAAAGAAAACAGAAGGTATCGTCCAGGGTCTCAACATTCAGCTTTGCCTTCGTGTTCTGAATGATGGGGAGCGCGCCGAAGTGCTCCCCTTCTCCGCGAAAATCCTTCAGAATGACGTCTCCCTGGCTATCCATGCGATAGGTTCTGACCCCGCCCTTTTGGATCACATAGAAATGGGTAACATCACTTACTCCCTGCGTGAGAACAAGAAAATCCCTTGGAAAAAAATCGATGGCGGCCTTTTGTGCGAACTTGTTCAGTTGGTGCCGATCCAGTTCATTGAAAGGGGATCTGCTGCCGAGGAATTCCACAACGACTGCATGGGAAACAGCATTTGTGTTCATTAAACCGTCCAGACCAAGACAGTTAAGATTGAATGTTTTCCGGCAATGAGCGATTGCCGGGCCAACTACCCTTTGTGCTTCACGGTTTTGTCAACGGGTGCCGGAATGAGGTCTTTTTTTGGAAAAATCTTCATATATAGAAATGCCGCGATAAGGATCATTGCAGCAATAAACAGGATTTCCGGAAAATGGCGGTTTTCCTGATATACAAGGGACAATGCGCTCACGATGAGAAGGAATTGGTACCCGGTCCGTTTGAAAAAGATGATTTCCTTCAGGATATACATGTTAATGGCGGGTACGATCAGCAGAATGAAAACATAAATTCCCTTGGCATAGAGAGCAACCCCAAGGACTTTACTGGTGGTAACGAACAGCAATATGAGAGAAAGAAAGATGTTCAGATATCGGTAGGTTCGCTTATCTTTCAAAAGCGCTTTGTTGTTCAAATGATGCCGCAAGGCCACCCTGTTTTCCTTATCCTTGAGGCGCTTCCAGATCTGGAACCGGTCATTCCCCTTTGCCAGCAGCATGTCAATTTTATTGTTCAGTTCATCTTTCATGTTAACGGTTGTTATCACAGAATGACTCAAAAGTACAATTCTTCAAATGGCATGGATTTGACTTTTTTTTGAGTTGCCTATCTGCGGTTTTCTGTGTAATCTGTCTTCAGAGGAAAGCATACCCTAGTTTTTTGAGGTATTTAAATGGCACCCAAAACCCACTGGGCCGATCATTATGTTGAAAAGAAAAAGGATGCTTCTGACGCCGTGAAGCTCATCAGAGGGGGCCAACGGGTTTTTATCGGTTCCAGCTGCGGCGAACCGCAACGCCTCGTCAAGGCGCTGGCGGCCACATCCAATTTGTTTTCGGATATCGAAATCGTTCGGTTGATGGCCATTGAAAAGTCTCCGCTCAGTCTCATCGCGGACAAAACCATGTGCCGGGCCATGGATATCCGTTCCTTCTATCTCGGCTCGGCCAAAACCAGCAGCATCCGCCAGGAGATGCGGTTCCTCACGCCCATCAACCTCTCGGAGATTCCGCGGCTGTTCAAAACCAGACAGTTACCCATTCATGTGGCCCTGGTTCAGGTTTCGCCGCCGGATGATTTTGGCTGGATGAGTCTGGGCGTCAGCGTCGATATCACACTGGCGGCGGCTCTGAATGCGGATCTGGTCATCGCCCAGGTCAATTCCCGAATGCCGCGGGTTCTGGGTCAGAGCTTTATTCATGTGGATGATGCGGACGTGATCGTGGAACACGACGAGGAGCTTCTGACCATCAGCCAGATGCCGGAGACGGAGACTGCCAATGCCATCGGCCGGCTTGCGGCCCGATTGATTGATGACGGGTCGACCCTGCAGATCGGACCGGGCATATCCAGCCAGGCGACCCTTCTGGCGCTCTCTGAAAAAACGGATCTAGGAGTCCACAGTCAGTACATTACGGACAATATCATGCACCTGGTGGCGCGGGGTGTGATAACAAACCGCAAAAAGGGATTCAATGACGGAAAACTGGTGGCCAGTAGCGCCGTGGGCAGCCAGTTGCTCTACGAATACATTCACGACAACCCCGGCATCGACTTCTACCCCTCCGACTATGTCAATGACCCGGGCATCATTTCCAGGCACAACAAAATGGTGAGTTTTAATGTGGGTATGTCCATGGACCTGACGGGGCAAATGGCCGCGGACGCCCTGTCTCACAATTACTATTCAGCGGTCACCGGCACACTCGATTTCATGCGGGGCGCCGCACGGTCGCCGGGGGGCAAGTCCATCATTCTGCTCACCGCCACTTATGCAAAAGGGAAACGGAGCAGAATTGTACCCATGCTCGAAAACACGGCTGTCGTGGTGCCCAGGGGAGACGTGCACTATGTGGTGACAGAGTACGGTGTTGTGAACCTTTTCGGTAAGAGCTTTCAGGAGCGGGCCATGGCCATGATCAGCATTGCCCATCCTGATTTCAGAGATGAGCTTTTCTTTAAGGCAAAGGAAATGGGTCTATTGGGACCGGAACGCACCCTGAAAGAATCCATTCACGGGGTTTATCCCTATAGACTCGAGGAAACGCGGGAGGTCGACGGTGAAAAGGTGGTTTTCAGGCCGGCGAAACCCGTTGATGAACGGCGTATTCAGGAGCATTTCTATTCTCTGGACCAAGATGACGTGGTTGCCCGGTTTTTTCATGAAAAACACAGCTTTTTCAAGGATGAACTGGCGGACATCCTCCAGATCGATTACGTCAACGACATGACCATACTGGCTGTGGTGGGTGAAGTCGGTTTTGGAAGGGTCGTGGGCATTGGAGAGTACTTGCTGGTTCCCGCCACAAATATGGCGGAAGTCGCCTTTTCCGTCAGCCGCGAATACCAGGGCAAGAAAATCGGGAAGATCCTGTTGCGGAAACTGGCCCAGGCAGCACTGGAAAACGGCATCTCGGGCCTGTTTGCCATGACGTCGCCCAGCAATCTCGGCATGGTTCATCTGTTCAAGACGCTCCCCTACGAAGTAAAAAGCGTTTTTGAAGATGATATGGTTGTTCTGAGCTGCCGCTTTGACGAACCGAATACAAGAAAAGGTGAGTCGCCGGCGCGCATTTGACGCCCCTTCAATTGTTCATCATCCCCGGATTCCAGAAGAAGCCCCAAATGGTTTCCATACCTCATTTCCGTTATAACCGAACAGTGACATACGGAACATTTGGCACGTTTTTTGATCGCGTCATTGCGTCAAAGAATGGCCGTTCATGTAATACTTTTCACAAAATCCATTGAAATCGCGGCAATTTTTTTTGATTGACAAATTGAATGGATTAAATTTAAAAAATAATCGGCCTAAGGAAGTTTCACCGGAGATGAGGGTTAACAGGGCCGCTTTTGACCCCAACTAAAGTCGCCTCAACCGTTTTTGCAGTTTTTTCATTTTTTGCTAACCTTAACTTCAAATTTAACTTGAACAAGGAGGGTGCAAGCATGGCGGAAAAAGAACGTGTGGAGACTTCTGAAGCGCAGATTGCCGTTCACTGGCAGGAAGAAGGGTATTATTATCCCTCAACGAAATTCGTTGCTCAAGCCAATATGACAGACGAGACCATCTACGAAAGGTTCAGCCTGGACAATTTCCCCAACTGTTTCAAAGAGTATGCTGACCTTCTGGAATGGTACGAATACTGGCATACCATCCTCGACACAAGTGACGCTCCTTGCTGGAAATGGTTTGTTGGTGGCAAGATCAATGCCAGTCATAACTGCATCGACCGACACCTCAAGAACCATAAGAACAAGACGGCCATCCATTTCGTGCCGGAATTGGAAGAGGAGAAGACGGAACACATCACCTTCCAGGAGCTCTTTGTTCGCGTAAACGAATTCGCCGCCGTTCTAAGGGATTTTGCAGGCCTCAAAAAGGGTGATCGGGTAACCCTTCACATGCCCATGTGCGCCGAACTCCCCATCACCATGCTGGCCTGTGCCAGACTGGGCATCATTCACTCAGAAGTGTTCGGTGGTTTCAGCGGCCGGGCCTGCGCCGACCGGATCGTGGACTCCCAAAGCAATGTCCTGATCACCATGGATGCCTATTACCGCAGCGGTAAGCTGCTGAATCACAAGCAGAACGCTGATATTGCCCTCGAACTGGCCAAAGCAGACGGCCAGGCCGTGGACAAGGTGTTGGTCTGGCAGCGCTATCCCGGAAAATACTCGAGTGATACACCCATGGTGGATAACCGGGATTATTTTGTCAATGACCTGTTGAAGGATTATTACGGAGCAAGGGTGGATCCCGTTCCCATGCCGGCCGAAGACCCACTCTTTCTGATGTATACCAGCGGCACCACCGGAAAACCGAAAGGGTGTCAGCACGGTACCGGCGGCTATCTCTCCTATGTCACGGGGACCGCCAAATATATCCTGGACATCCACCCCGAGGATGTTTACTGGTGCATGGCGGATATCGGCTGGATCACCGGCCATTCTTACATTGTCTACGGCCCCCTTTCCCTGGGCGCTTCAACGGTAATTTACGAAGGCGTACCCACCTACCCGGATGCGGGCCGTTCCTGGCGGATCGCCCAAGATCTGGACGTCAACATTTTCCACACGGCCCCCACCGCCATACGGGCCCTTCGCAAAATCGGCCCCAATGAACCGGCCAAATACAATTATCATTTCAAGCACATGACCACCGTGGGCGAACCCATTGAGCCGGAAGTGTGGAAGTGGTATCACAAGGAGGTGGGCAAAGGTGAAGCCATTATCGTGGATACCTGGTGGCAGACGGAGACGGGCGGTTTCCTCTGCAGCACCATGCCGGCCCTCACCCCCATGAAACCTGGCAGCGCCGGCCCCGCCCTTCCGGGCATTCACCCGGTCATTTATGACGAAGAAGGAGAGATTCTCGAAGCGGGCTCCGGAAAAGCCGGGAATATCTGCATTCAGAACCCCTGGCCGGGCGGATTCCAGACCATCTGGGGTGACCGGGACCGTTTTGTAGACACCTATTACGCAAGATACAACAAGGATCCCAACAGCAAGGACTGGCGCGACTGGCCCTATCTGACGGGAGATGCCGCTGTTCAGGCGGATGACGGCTATTACCGCATCCTGGGCAGAATCGACGACGTCATCAATGTTTCCGGTCACCGGCTGGGCACCAAGGAGCTCGAGTCGGCGGCCCTGGTGGTGGAGGAGGTGGCTGAAGCCGCCGTGGTGCCCGTGGCCCACGACATCAAGGGGAAGGAACCGGATCTTTACATTGCCCTGAAGCCCGGGTTTGAACCGTCTGATGAAATCGCCAAACGCATTTCGGACACTATTTGCGACGAAATCGGCAAAATCGCCAAACCAAGATACGTCTGGCTGGTAAAAGACATGCCCAAGACCCGGTCCGGCAAGATCATGCGCCGGGTGCTCTCCTCAATTAGCAACAAGCGGGATGTGGGAGATGTCACGACCCTTGCCAATCCGGAAATCGTTGAAGAAATCAGGGAGATGATCAAAAACAAATAAACCCCGTCTGAAAACCTGTTCTCAACCCGCGGATCTTTCGCCATCGGCGGGTTGAACTGCCACAATCGAATAAGAAAGAAGTACGTTAAACCCGTAGCACGTGTTTAAAAGGAAGGAAACCCATGACCGACGGATATCTGGCGTACTACAAGGAGTCAATTGAAGACCCCAATGGTTTCTGGAGCAAACCGGCCGAGGACTGCCATTGGTATGAGAAGTGGGACAGGGTATTAGACGACTCAAACAAACCGTTTTACAGGTGGTTTACCGGCGGGAAGGTCAACACCTGCTACAATGCCCTCGACATTCACGTGGAAAACGGCATCGGAGATCAGACGGCTCTGATTTACGACAGCCCGGTTACCGACACCATCAAAAAATACACCTATTCGGAACTTTTAGACGAGGTTGCCCGTTTTGCCGGCGTTCTGGCGTCAAAGGGGGTTCAGAAGGGAGATCGCGTCCTGTTGTACATGCCCATGGTGCCTGAGGCGGCCATGGCCATGCTCGCCTGTGCCAGGCTCGGGGCGGTGCATTCGGTGGTTTTTGGGGGATTCGCCTCAAAAGAGCTGGCCATTCGCATCAATGATGCAAAACCGAAAGTCATTGTATCCGCCTCCTGTGGTATAGAAGTGACCCGGGTGATTCCTTACAAGCCGCTCCTTGAGGAAGCCATGGAAATAGCGGACGCCAAACCGGATGCCTGCATTATTCTGCAGCGGCCTCAGGAAACCGCTCCCATGACACCGGGATTTGACCATGACTGGCATGAGGAGATGGAAAAGGCCGACCCCGCGGAATGTGTCCCGGTGGCTGCCACCGATCCGCTGTACATTCTCTATACATCCGGAACCACCGGCGTGCCAAAAGGGGTTGTTCGGGACAACGGGGGCCACATGGTGGCGCTAAAATGGACCATGAGCGCCGTTTATAACTTGAAACAGGGGGATGTTTTCTGGACGGCATCGGATGTGGGGTGGGTTGTGGGACACTCCTACATCGTTTATGCTCCCCTCCTTAAAGGGTGCACCACCATTCTTTTTGAGGGAAAACCGGTGGGAACACCGGATGCGGGCGTCTTTTGGCGTATCATCCATGAACACGGCGTCAAAGCCATGTTTACGGCACCCACCGCGTTTCGGGCCATCAAACGGGAGGATCCCGAAGGCAAACTGATTCAGGATTATGATCTTTCAAATTTCAAGGCGTTGTTCCTGGCCGGTGAACGGCTTGACCCCGACACACTCCAATGGGCCGAAAAAAAGCTGAAGGTACCGGTCATTGATCACTGGTGGCAGACGGAAACGGGCTGGGCCATTGCCGCCAACTGCCTGGGCATCGAACAATTCCCCATAAAACAGGGATCCCCCACAAAAGCGGCCCCCGGATGGAACATTCAGGTGGTGGACCCTGACTGCAAGCCGGTGGAACCGGGAGAGATCGGTGCGCTGGTGGTGAAACTGCCCCTCCCTCCGGGAACCTTGCCGACCCTTTGGAACAATGATGACGGTTTCTTGAGGAGCTACCTGGAGGAGTTCCCCGGTTACTACAAGACGGCGGATGCCGGATTTATCGACGACGACGGGTACGTGTTCGTCATGTCCCGTACCGACGACATCATCAATGTGGCCGGGCATCGTCTTTCCACGGGAGGTATGGAGGAAGTACTGGCCGACCACCCGGACGTGGCGGAATGCGCGGTCTTGGGTGTTGAAGACAGACTCAAAGGGCAGATTCCCATCGGCTTTATGGTCTTGAATGCGGGGGTTGAGCGTTCACCCGAAGAGATCGAAAAGGAAGTGATCCAGATGGTGCGAGAACGCATTGGACCGGTCGCTTCTTTTAAGATCGCCACCATCGTAAAGCGGCTGCCCAAGACCCGTTCAGGAAAAATACTTCGAGGGACCATGCGGAAAATCGCGGATAATGAAGCCTTTAAGATGCCCGCGACCATTGATGACCCGGCAATTTTAAAGGAAATTGAAGCGGCACTGTCTCTTAAAGGGTTTGCCGGGGCAAAAAAGGGCCAATAGGGATTTTCTAGAACCGATGATTCCTTTCAACATTGAACTCTACAATCGTCTTTTCCTTACGATCCAACCTGCATTCGGGTACCTGCTATCCTCTTTCAGGTGTCCGGTCTTGCCGCGAGCCAAGCGGCATTTCTGGCTTCGTGCGCCTGAAACCTGACGCCGATGGTTCTTTTCATGGGAAATAACCCTTATGGCTGAATTTATGCAAGTTTCTTACGAACAACGGAAAGGAGGGGATAAACAGATTTCAGGCAAGGTGACCAAGAAATCCAATTAAAAACATTTAATTAGGAGGATAGATTATGGAAAACGGTGAAGCTTACTGGAAGAAAAACCTAAGACTCATGATAGGCTGTCTAATCGTTTGGTTCATTGTCTCATTCGGCTTTGGCATCTTGCTCGTTGGTCCACTCAATAGTATCAATCTTGCCGGCTACCCGCTGGGATACTGGTTCGCGCAACAGGGATCCATGTATGTGTTTGTGTGCCTGATTTTTTTCTATGCCAATAAAATGACGAAAATTGACCGGGAATTCGACGTGGAGGAGGATTAATCATGACCTTGCAGACTACCACTTATCTAGTTGTCGGTTTGACATTTGCCATTTACATTGCCATTGCCTTCTGGGCCCGCGCCGCCAGTACATCGGACTTTTACGTTGCCGGCAAGGGCGTTAATCCTGTCTTGAACGGAATGGCCACGGCCGCGGACTGGATGTCGGCGGCGTCTTTTATCTCCATGGCGGGAATGATCGCCTTCATGGGATATGATGCCTGCGCCTTTCTCATGGGGTGGACGGGCGGCTACGTGGTTCTGGCCATGATGCTGGCGCCGTATCTGCGCAAATTCGGAAAGTTTACGGTCCCTGAGTTTATCGGGGACCGGTACTATTCCCATGCGGCGCGCATCGTGGCGGTTCTTTGCTTGATTACGTGCTCCATTACATACGTTATCGGCCAGATGAAAGGGATCGGCGTCGCCTTCTCCCGGTTTCTGGAGGTGGATTACGCAACAGGCCTTTTCTGCGGCATGGGCATCGTCTTTATCTATGCGGTCCTGGGCGGCATGAAAGGGATCACCTATACCCAGATCGCCCAATACTGCGTCCTGATCTTCGCCTATACGGTGCCCGCGGTTTTTATCGGATTGCAGATGACGGGAAATCCGATTCCGCAGCTGGCCCTGGGAAGCACTTTAACCGATGGCAGCGGCATGTATCTGCTCCAAAAGTTGAATACCATATGCATTGATCTCGGGTTCCCATCCTTTACGGCCCAGAAGTGGTCAACTTTAAATGTCTTCCTGTTGACCCTCTCCTTGATGATCGGCACGGCGGGCCTCCCTCACGTGATCATCCGTTTCTTCACCGTTCCCAAGGTTCGCGATGCCCGCTTTTCAACGGGCTGGGCCCTGGTCTTTATCTCCATATTGTACACCACGGCTCCCGCGGTGGGCGCCATGGCCCGGACCAATCTCATGAACACCATTCAGATCGGACCCGTCGGGTCTCCAGAGGGCAACCTCCTCTATGCGGACCGGCCTTCCTGGTTCAGCAACTGGGAGAAGACGGGACTGCTCAAATGGGAGGACAAAAATGGTGACGGCAGAATCCAGTACTACGGCAACAACCCTGCCTTTGACAAGAAGGCTGAAACTTTTGGCTGGAGAGGTAACGAAATGGTCAAGGTGGACCGGGATATCATGGTGCTGGCCAACCCGGAAATCGCCAACCTCCCCTTCTGGGTGATCGCCCTCGTTGCAGCCGGGGGTATTGCCGCGGCACTCTCCACGGCGGCGGGACTTTTGTTGGCCATCTCGTCGGCCATCAGTCACGATCTTTTGAAAAGTGTTTTCATGAAACACATTAATGAAAAACAGGAGCTGCTGGCCAGCCGCATTGCCATGGCTTTCGCCATCATTGTGGCCGGGTACCTGGGGCTCAATCCGCCGGGATTTGCGGCCCAGGTGGTGGCCCTGGCCTTTGGTCTGGCGGCTTCCTCCATCTTCCCGGCGCTGATGATGGGAATTTTCAGTAAGAAGGTGAACCGGACAGGCGCCATCGCCGGCATGCTCACGGGCATCGGCACCACGCTCTTTTACATCTTTTTGTACAATGGATGGTTCTTCATCAAAGGGACGGCGCCCTTGGCCAACATTCCGGCCAATTGGTTCCTTGGCATCAATCCCCTGGCTTTCGGGGCGGTGGGTGCGCTCTTTAACTTCGTGGTGGCCTTTGTGGTATCAAGGGCCACGGAGAAGGTGCCTGATGATATCCAGCACCTGGTTGAGGATATCCGTGTTCCCAAGGGCGCGGGTACCGCCGTTGGGCACTGATTGTTAATTTCTTTTGAATGATCGGTGTGCCCGCCATGGCGGGCGCACCGTTTTTTTTAGATCGCCAAGGAGTAGAATCGCTTGTCATGACTTCAAAAGGACCCTTTGATCAGGAAATGTTTGACTTTGTATCCCGGTTGCGCGTCTTCGCCGCCCTGCCGGAAGAAGAATTGCGAGGCATGTGCGCTGAAATGACGCGAGAAGAACATGGTCAGGGTTTTATCTTGTGCCGACAGGACGAAACATCCCTTGACAGGATCTATATTGTGGAAAAAGGATCCCTGGAACTCTTTTTTAATGAGGAGGAAAAGAAAAGCCTGAGAGGGACCCTCACCAGAGGGGATGTATTCGGCGGAATTGCCATTTTGATGAACAGCGGCAAATCAGCCAGGACCGTCTCCGTCAAGGAAAGGGCAACCCTTCTCACACTGCCCAAGGAAGTATTCATTGACATCTGTGCCAGGCACGAGTCCTTTTACAGATTTTTCGTGGAGACCTTTGAGAACAGAATGACGGATGAGTCCTATGCCGCCGTTTTCCAAGCGAGTCAGACCACCCACTTTCTAAAAGAGATCGTACCCTTTTCATTGCTCCCGGAGACCGTTCTGAAAGAGATCTCAAGGGATTTTTCCGTTGTGCACTATTCAAAGGGAACCCGGCTTTTCTATCAGGGGAAAAGCAAGGTGGAGTATCTCTACATCATTCAGGAAGGGGCCGTGGAGCGCTACTTTGAGGAAGGCAAGGAAAAAACCCTTCGGGGTGTTCTGGGAGAAGGCGATCTTTACGGTGGTATTTCCATGCTGGTAAACGACGGCATCGCCGTCCGGTCCATAACGACACTTGAAAACACCTATTTTTACATCCTGCCAAAAAAGGTTTTTCTGAGACTCTGCAAGGAACACGGTGAATTCGCGGAGTACTTTACGGGGACCTTTGGAAAGAGAATGATGGATCGGTCCTATGCCTCCATTATCCGGCAGGAAGCGGACGCAAAAGCCTCCCAAACAGAGTTTTTCAATCTGGAAGTGAAGGACATCTTTCAACAAAACATCCTTTCATGCAGGGAAGATATCTCCATCAAGCAGGCAGCTTCCCTCATGAGCGACCGAAATTGCAGCTCCATTTTCATCAAGGACCCGAATGATGAATATACGGGTGTCGTCACCGACACGGATCTTCGCAGCAAAGTGATTGCCCAGGGGTATGACTTTACCGCTCCCGTTTCCCATATCATGAGTTCCCCGCTCCACAGCGTTCAGATGGACGCCATGGTTTCCGAAGCATTGCTTGAAATGATGGATACCAACCTGAAGCACCTGGTCGTTAAAGACCGTCCGGGCAATGTGGTGGGCGTCGTCACCAACCGGGACATTCTGGCCGCTCAGGAGCAATCGCCATTCTTCGTGGTTCAGGAAATCGTTGCCGCTGCCACCCTTCCCGAAATTGTGGAAAAGCAGAAGAGAATTCCCCGGCTGATCCAGAATATGCTGAACAGTGGCGCCAAAGCCAAAACCATCACCCGGCTCATCAGTTCCATATCCGACGCCATTTTGGAAAAGCTGGTCGGTTTTGCCCTGGAAGAACTGGGGCCGGCCCCCGCGGATTTTGTGTTTCTGATCGTGGGGAGCGAGGGAAGAAACGAACAGACCCTCAAAACAGACCAGGACAACGCCATCATCTACGCGGACGTTACCAAGGCCGAATCCACCGCCACCAAAGCCTATTTTCTTGAATTCGGAGAGAAGGTCTGTACCTGGCTGGATATGGCCGGGTACGATTTCTGCAAAGGGGACGTCATGGCCAAAAACCCCAAATGGTGCCAGCCCCTTTCCATTTGGAAACGGTATTTCTATTCATGGATCCGCGTCTCCACCCCCAAGGACCTGATGCAGTCCAATATCTTTTTTGACTTAAGGGGCGGCTGCGGCAACAACGGGATGGTGGATGAGTTGCGGCTTTTTCTCTTTGAATCGTTGGAGGGCTGGACCCGGTTTTTCAGGGATCTCGCCGTCAATGCCCTGGGATTCAAACCGCCGCTGGGATTTTTTCGAAACTTTGTGGTGGAATCAAAAGGCGAACACCGGAATCAGTTCGACATCAAGAAATCCATGACCCCCATCGTGGACATTGCGAGAATCTACGCCCTCAATAACAACATTTCCGAAACCAATACCCAGGAAAGGCTCTACCGTCTATTTCTGGAAAAGGTCTTTGACGAGGAGACCTTTAACGACCTGGATCACGCCTACAGCTATTTGATGCACCACCGGCTGACCGGTCAGATCAAGAATATCCTGGAAGGAAAAAAGCCGGACAATTACATCAACCCCAGCAAACTCTCCCGCATGGACCAGACCATGCTCAAAGAGATCTTCAAACGCATCGAGCGCATGCAGACCCGGCTGAGCCTCGACTTTACGGGGAGCGCATAAAAATCAAAAGAATAAATCTCTCCCCCTTTTCCTTTCAAGGACGGAACCTGTCATGAACCGTATCGATCGTTTGACCGCCATCCTGTTGAAATTGCAAACCCAGCGAATCGTTCGCGGCAAGGAGATCGCCGAACGTTTCGGCATCAGCCTTAGGACTGTCTATCGCGATATCCGGGCCCTGGAAGATGCCGGTGTGCCCATCGGTTCGGAGGTTGGGCTGGGATACTTTTTGGCCGAAGGCTTTCATCTGCCGCCCATCATGTTTACCCCTGAGGAGGCCAACGCCTTGCTGCTGGGCAGCAAGCTGATTGAAAAATTCAGCGATATGTCCGTCAACCGGTATTTTGCCGGGGCCATGGACAAGATCAAACTGGTGCTGGATAAAAAGGAGTCGGAGCATCTCAACACCCTTTCTTCATACATCGAAGTTTTGAAAACCGCTCCCGTTCGCCGGAACGGATTTCCCAATGATCTTCTGGCCGAGATTCAAGCGGTGCTGGGGCGAAATCGCGTGATTGGTATCGAGTACACCTCCGGATACAAAGAGGAGACCACCCGGCGCATGATCGAGCCGTTGGGGCTATGCTACTATGCCGCCTTCTGGCATCTGCTGGCCTATTGCCGCCTGCGCGGAGATTACCGCGATTTTCGCGTGGATCGCATCCACAGCATCACCACCACCCAGTCCGAATTCGATCCTGGCCGACACGGCGATCTGAAAGATTTGATCAAGCGTATGGTTTACAGCACCGATTTAAAGCCGGCCTGCGTGCGTTTCGATAACGGGGCAGCGCGCTTTGCACGCGATCAGAAATACTACTTCGGCTTCGTGGAGCAAAAAGAGCGCGGCGGCCACATCGAAATGCATTTTTTGACGGCCTCATACGAGGGTATCGCCCGCTGGCTGCTCAGCTTCGTGGATGCCGTCGAGGTGATTTCACCGGAACCGCTCAAAGCGGTTCTGCGTCGCCACGCCCGACAACTCAGTGAGCATCATAAATAGCCCTTGGTTCCTGGTTGGACGTTAATGACATTGGGATTCGCACTTTAAGTTCGACAAATCCAACCGTCATGTTTCGAAATACCGGTTTTTGTCACGAATTAGTCTGTTATTTCCGAATCCGGTCTTATTTTATCCAAGTCAACTGACATAGGGTTGTCACCGGCAGGTTTTATATCAATACAACAATCCTTGGAAAACAACAAAGCGACACACAATGGGAGGATGTAAAATGGATGACAAATTGAAAAAGCACGGTGCCATCAGCTGGAGCGAACTCATGACCACGGATGTTTCGGCCGCCAAATCGTTTTATGGCGAGCTGTTCGGCTGGCAATTCGAGGACGTGCCCATGGAGAAGGAGAACATGACCTACACCGTGGTTAAGGCAAACGATGATGAAGTGGCGGGCATCATGCCCTTTCCGGAAGATGTTCCTGCCGATATGCCTCCGGTCTGGGGGCTATACATTACAGTGGACAACGTAGACACAGTTGTGGAAAAGGCCACTACCCTGGGGGCCAACATCCATATGCCGCCAATGGACATTCCCGAGGTGGGACGCTTCTGTGTTCTGCAGGATCCGCAAGGGGCCTTTATATCTATCATCACTTATGTTGACCAAGCGTTAAACGATTGAACGTATGCCGTACGCCAGTGAGCCCTGAACGATGCCGACAAAACGACCCACAGCCAGACGCCGCCCCAAAGCCGCCAAAGAGCTTGATGTCATTGAAGTTCGCGGTGCCCGGGAACATAATCTGCAATCGATCGACGTGGCGCTGCCCAAAAAGCAGTTGATCGTATTTACCGGCGTTTCCGGCTCCGGAAAATCGAGTTTGGCCTTTGATACGATTTTCGCCGAAGGGCAGCGCCGGTATGTTGAATCGCTCTCTGCCTATGCCCGCCAGTTCATCGGGCAGATGGAAAAACCCAAATACGACACCATCCGGGGCCTGTCGCCCACCATATCCATCGAGCAGAAGGCGGCCAGTAAAAACCCGCGCTCCACTGTCGGTACCATCACCGAGATCTATGACTTTCTGCGGGTTCTGTATGCCCGCATCGGTGAACAATATTGCATCAAATGCGGACAGCCTGTCGGTCGCGGCGATGCCCAGAGCATGGTGCAGCAGATTGCGAAGCTCCCGGACGGCACAAAGTTCCTGCTGTTGGCGCCCATCGTGGAAAACCGCAAAGGTCGCCATCAAAAGCACCTGGAACAATTGCGCAAGGCCGGTTTTGCACGGGCCCGGGTGGATGGTGTGGTGCAGGACCTCGCAGATATCCAGGCCCTTGCCCGGCATAAAAAACACACCATCGAAGCAGTGGTCGACCGACTGGTGCTGAAATCATCCAAAGCATTTATGAAACGGCTGACCGATTCGACGGAGCTTGCCCTCAAATTCGGACGCGGGCGCTTGATCGTTCACCCCTTAGACGGGCAGGATCTTTTGATGAGCGAAGCGCGTGCCTGTTGCGGCATGTCGTATCCCGGCCTAGAGCCCGCCTTGTTCTCTTTCAATTCGCCATTGGGCATGTGCCCCCAATGCAACGGCATCGGCAGTGAGCTGAGCATGGATGTGGACAAGATCATTCCCGATCCAGGGCTCTCTATTCGTCAGGGCGCGGTACTGCCGCTACGCAACTATTTCCAGAAAAAAGGCGGTAACCAGAACGGCTCGTGGGGGGGGCGGCAGCTGGCCGCCATGGAATCGCAATGGGGCCTTGACTTTGATGCCCCCTGGAAAGACCTGCCCAAGAGCCATCGCAAGATACTGCTTCACGGCTCGGACGGCCGGGAGATGAAGGTCAACTGGGATTCGGAAAAGATCCAGGGGCAGGTCACCCTGGCCTGGGAGGGGGTGATGAAGACCCTGATGCGTCGCTACCGCCAGACCCAATCCGAACATCAGAAGAAATATTACGCCGGCTTTATGTCTTCCCAGGCCTGCTCCCATTGTGGGGGGCGCCGTCTGAAGGCCGAAGTACTGCACGTCTTCATCGACGGAACATCGATCATCGATCTCACCGACATGACCATTGCACAGGCGCACGCGTTCCTCTCGGGTCTTCGACTGTCCGGGAATAAAAAGCTGATAGCCACAGAACTCGTCAAGGAGATCCTGAACCGCCTCGAATTTTTGCTGAACGTGGGGCTCGACTACCTGACCCTGTCCCGCAAAGGACCCACCCTTTCCGGAGGCGAATCGCAACGCATTCGTTTGGCGTCCCAGGTGGGGTCCGAATTGACCGGCGTCCTCTATATCCTGGATGAACCATCCATCGGGCTGCACCAGCGCGACAACCTGAAGCTGCTCCAGACGCTTAAGCACCTTCGCGATATCGGTAACTCACTGATCGTGATCGAACATGACCGCGAGACCATGGAGGCCGCCGATTGGATTGTCGATATCGGCCCCGGCGCCGGGTTATTGGGGGGACGCATCGTCAGCCAGGGAACGCCCCGTCAGATCTGTCGGGATGGAAACTCCCTTACCGGCCGCTATCTGAACAACGAGGCAACCATCGAGATTCCCGAAAAGCGCCGGACTCCCGCAACAGCGGGGAATCGCTGGATAAAGATCCAGCGGGCCTCCCACAACAACCTGGCCAATCTCAACGTTCGGATCCCTCTGGGATTGTTTGTGGCGGTGACCGGCGTTTCCGGAGCGGGGAAATCAACCCTGATCAATCAGATCCTCTATCCGGCCCTGGCGCGTAAACTGCACGGGGCGGCCCTGGATGTGGGGCGCCACGACGGTATCGAAGGCCTGGAGCATCTGAACAAGGTGATCAATATCGACCAGAAAGCCATCGGCCGCACACCGCGCAGCAACCCGGCAACCTATACAAAAGTGTTCGACCATATCCGGGATCTGTTCGCCCTGCTGCCGGAATCCAGGGCCCGCGGTTATCGCAAGGGACGCTTTTCGTTCAACGTCAAGGGCGGTCGCTGTGAAGCTTGTGGCGGCGACGGATTTATCAAAGTGGAGATGCATTTCCTGGCGGATGTGTTTGTTCCCTGCGAAACCTGCCGCGGCAAGCGGTTCAACGAGGCCACGCTACAGGTGGGCTATAAAGGGCTCTCCATCTCAGACATTCTCGATCTGTCGGTGCGCCAGGCCCTGCAGGTGTTTGCCAACCTGCCCAAAATTCGGCGCATCCTGGAGACCCTGATGGATGTGGGCCTGGGTTATATCAAGCTCGGCCAGCCGGCCACGACACTGTCCGGCGGCGAAGCCCAACGCATCAAGCTGGCCCGGGAACTGGCCAAACGGGCCACCGGTGATACGCTTTACATCCTGGACGAACCCACCACCGGGCTGCATTTCCAGGATATCGAACATCTGCTGAAGGTGTTGCAGCGCCTGGTGGACGCCGGCAATACCGTTATTATCATCGAACATAACCTGGATGTGATCAAAACCGCCGATTGGATCATCGATCTGGGCCCGGAAGGCGGGGACAACGGCGGACGCATTGTCGCCCGCGGCGCACCTGAGAAGGTGGCAAAGCAGCCTGCGAGCTATACCGGCTGTTATTTAAAAAACCTGGTCTCATCATAATGATTCACCCCGTCAGTTATTCACTTGGCCCCACCGTCACAAAGACGTATTGCTCGGGAAGGATGATATCTTTAACCGCCCTGTCGACGTCACTTTTGGTTACGGATTCAATTTCCTTGATGTATTTGGGCATGTGGTCATAGCCCATGCCGTAGAGTTCGTCCAGGGCCATCTGCATGGCCTGACTGCCGTTGGTCTGCATGCCGATCTTCAGATTGCCCAGAAGATATTGCTTGGCGTCAGCAAGTTCATTTTCCGTGAGCCCCTTGTCTCTTAAAAGCGCCAATTCGCCAAAGACCGCCTTTTGGGCCTGGGGCAGTTTTGTGGGGTCGCAGGCCAGATAGACACCGAAGGCACCGGTTTCAAGACCCGGACTTCTGAAGGCCGTTATGTTGTAGGCCAGGCTTTCCTGGTCCCTTAGCTTCAAAAAGAGCCGGCCTCCCATGCCGGAAAGGGCCGTGTCCACCAGGGCCATGGGTGCGTTATTGGGGCTTTTCAGGTCGGCACCCAGATACCCGACACAAAGGTGCGTCTGAGCACCCATTCGATTGAGATGTGCCTTTCTGGGGCCTTTTAGCGGCGGCTCCGGCTGAATATCCGGAAGGGTTTGGTTGGACGGTTTAAACGGTTCAAACAGGGTTTCCAAATATGGGATCAGCTGTTCCCGATCCAAATCCCCCACAATGGCCAGGACGAAATTTTGTGGGATTCGAATCGATTCATACCATTTTTTGAGGTCGTCCCGAGTCATCCCTTCGATGGTCTCTTTGGTTCCCGTTGATGGATGACCGTAAGGGTAATGGGGGTAAAGGGTCTTGTAAAAGAGCTCAAAAAGCTGTCCCGTGGGCCGGTCCTTTTTGGCCCGAATGGCCGCCAGGATATCTTCCCGTACTTTTTCAATTTCGCCAGGGGGGAAATTCACGTAAAGGAGCAAATCGGAGAGAAGTTCAAGGCCCGCATAAAGGTCCTTGCTCAGGAATTTCCCTGAAACACCCAAGCTGTTTCTTCCGGAAAACCCTTCGAGGCTTCCGGCCCATGATTCCACGGTATCAGCGATTTCGGATGCCGTCCGCTTTTTTGTTCCCCGTGTTAGCATTTCGGCCACAAAACCGGATATGCCCCATTCTTGCGGCTTTTCAAGACGTTTTCCTCCCAAGAAGGCCCCCACAATGGAGACTTCCGGCAGGCGCTTGTTTTCCTTGATGATGACGCGCATACCGTTTTTGAGGACATGCATCTGCGTATGGGCTTCCGGATGCACGGGTGAAGCTTCTATTTTAGGGTGGGCCCGGTCAAACAGAGAGGTCAAGACATCCGGTTGGAGGTTGATCTTTGCACCTTCAGGCGCCATGAGGCAGATGGACATGTTTTCCGGCCGCAGATAGGTCTTTGAAACCCGAAGCACATCTTCCGCGGTCACCTGCTTTATTCTGGTAAGATAATTGTCTGCGTTATACATGTCGCCGGTCATGGTCTGAAAGAATCCCAGGGTCCTGGCCTGTCCAGCCATGTCTTCCATGGCAAAAACAAAGGAAGCTTCGGCCATGGTCTTGGCTTTCGTAAGCTCTGATGAACTGACCGGGGTTCGGGTCACCCGGGAGATCTCCCCACCGATAACGCTTAAGGCCTCATTCAGCTTTTCCGGATGAAGGATCGCATCCACCGAAAAAAGGCTCGGGTCCTCCAGCGCATAGGCCCCGGCACTCACATGGTAAACCAGGTTGGCCTTCATTTTGAGGCCGTTATAAAGTCTTGAGGTCTTTCCCTGGCCCAGAATGACTTCCAGAATATCCAGCGCATAGACGTCCTCGTGGGTCATGGCGGGGATATGCCAGCACATATCCATATAAACCTGCTGGACCTTTGCGTATTTTACGGCTGTTCTAAGGGCCTTCTGCTCCGGCTCCACCGGCCTTTGTGGTTTTGCTCCGCGCCTTTTCGGGAAATCCTGAACCAGTCTTTCGACGGTTTTAAGGACTTCCGCCGTCTCAAAGTCGCCAACCGCCACCAGCACCATGTTTTCCGGGGTATACCATTTATCCATGTATTTGAGGATCATTTCCCTGTTAAATGAGAGAATGGTCTTTTCATAGCCGATAATGGGCCGGCCATAGGGATGTTTTTCGTATGCCAGGGCCATGGTGGACCAGCTGAGCTGGTTTTCAGGAATATCCAGGGACCGCCGGTATTCCTCAAGAACCACCTCTTTCTCCTTTTTCAATTCTTCCGCATTAAACAGGGAGTTTTGAACCGCATCAAGGAGAACGTCAAGCGCTGTGTCCATTTGGGTGCTGTCGATTTCAACATAGTAGACCGTGCGGTCAAAGGAGGTGTACGCGTTGATCCGACCCCCCGATGTTTCAATGGTCCTGGCAATCTCACCCGTACCCTTGGTGGGCGTCCCTTTGAAGATCATATGCTCGATCAGATGGGTAATACCGGCTTCTTCCGGCGTTTCATTGGCACTTCCGGTCTTGACCCAAACCTGAACGGCCGCCACCGGGGCGCCATGGTCTTCTTTCAAGATGACGGTGAGGCCGTTTTGAAGGGTGAATCGCTTTGCCCCATCGGTAACGGAATTGGCATGGCTGAAGGAAACGATGATGGTTGAGAGGGTGGTCCAAAGCACCAGAAAAGAAATCAAAAATTTAAGATCAATCCCCCTTTTTCTTTTTTTAAAGACTTTCAAGACATTAGCCTCCGTGTTGGGCTTTTTGCAAGATATTGCATTTCTTTTTCACTTGACACACAATATGTGGTGGATGTAAAAAAAGAGCTCTCCTCAAAGAGGATCTTTTTTGACGCAAAAATGGGCCTTTGCTGGGTTACATCATTGAGCCGCCAGCCGCAATAGAAACTATAAACACAAACAGGAGAATGTCCATGGGCCAGAAAAGCAAGATTGTTTTTACGGAAGGTGAAGCTCTCGATCTGGGTTCTTACAGCTGGGATGACAACCGGTTTTCCGATCTCCTTGTCAAGGAAAACGCCCTTAACCCGGATCAGGCCATGGACGTGAGCCGATTTCTCCGGAAAGAGATCGACAAGCTGGAGCTTCAGACCATCACCATGCCCATCATCGAACACATGATTGAAGCCAAGCTTCGTGATTTCGGACTTTCCAAGACGTCACCGGTACGGCTGGACAAGTCCATTTTCGTGAGGCAAGGGCTCGATTTATCGGAAAATGCCGTTCGCGTGCTGGAAAGGCGCTACCTGAAACGGGACAGGGAAGGTCGAGTGATTGAAACGCCCCAGGAGATGTTCGCGCGAGTGGCCCATCATATTGCACAGGCCGAGAAGCGCTACGGCGGGGAAGAACGCGTCGAAGAGGTTGAAGCGGTTTTTTACCGTCTGATGACGGAATTCAAATTTCTGCCCAATTCACCCACCCTCATGAACGCGGGTCGCACGCTGGGGCAATTGGCCGCCTGTTTTGTACTCCCCATAGAAGACAGCATGGACGGCATTTTTGATTCACTCAAAAACGCCGCCCTGATCCACAAATCCGGCGGGGGTACCGGGTTTTCTTTTTCGCGGTTGAGGCCCAAGAGGAGCCGTGTCGGTACCACGGGCGGGGTTGCATCGGGACCGGTCTCTTTTATGAAAATCTTCAATACAGCCACGGAACAGGTGAAACAGGGTGGAACCCGAAGGGGCGCCAATATGGCCATCTTGCGGGTGGATCACCCGGATATCCTGGAATTCATTCACTGCAAGAAGAACAATGAAGAGCTGAACAATTTCAACATTTCCGTGGGTGTGACCGATGCCTTCATGGAAAGTCTCAAGAAGAATACGGAATACGATTTAATTGACCCCAGAGACGACAGAAAGACGGGGAAACTGAATGCCAAGGAGGTCTATGATGCCCTCATCCAACGGGCATGGGAAAACGGAGATCCGGGCATCGTGTTTCTGGACAAGATAAATCAGGACAATCCAACGCCGGGCTTGGGAGAAATTGAAAGCACCAATCCCTGCGGCGAACAGCCGCTTCTGCCCATGGAAGCCTGCAACCTGGGTTCCATTAATCTGGCCAAGATCGTGGCAGAGACCGATAATGGGCCGGCAATTGATTATGCCGAACTCAAGGAGGTGGTATGGGAAAGTGTTCATTTTCTGGACAATACCATCGACATGAGCCAATATCCCCTGCCCGAAATCGGAGAGATGGTGAGAGGAAATCGCAAAATCGGCCTGGGCGTCATGGGATTTGCCGATCTTCTCTACCAGCTCAGAATTCCCTATGATTCCAAGGAGGCCCTTGAAACGGCCGAGGCGGTGATGTCTTTTATTCAGCGGGAATCCCACCTGGCCTCCAAAGAGTTGGCGGAGGAACGGGGCGTTTTCGGCAATTTTGACAAAAGTGTTTATAAAGGCCGAAAGGAGTGTTCCTATCGAAACGCCACCACAACGACCATTGCCCCCACCGGCACATTGAGCATCATCGCCGGGTGCTCCAGCGGTATCGAGCCGCTCTTTGCCCTCAGTTTTGCCAGAAATGTGATGGACAATGACCGCCTGGTGGAAACCAATCCCTACTTCGAAAAAAGCGCAAAGGAAAAAGGATACTTCAGTTCGGAATTGATGAGCACCGTGGCAGAGAAGGGGACCATACACAATATCAAATCCATACCCAAGGAAGAGCGGGCCGTCTTTGTCACGGCCCATGATATCGTGCCCGAATGGCATCTGCGCATGCAGGCCGCGTTTCAGAAATACACGGACAACGCGGTGTCAAAAACCGTCAATTTGCCGCGGGATGCCACCCCCCAAGATGTCAGGAAGGTATACGATCTGGCCTATGCCCTGTCCTGTAAGGGCGTTACCATATACCGCGACGGCAGTAAGGAAAATCAGGTTCTTTCTTTTACGGATAAGAAAAAGCATCCTCAAGGGCGATTCATGACCGCTGTTGAGGAAAGACCCGAAACACTGCTGGGATTCACCACCAAAATGACCACCGGCATGGGTGCCCTCTACGTAACCGTCACCGAGTTTGAAGGGCGGCCCTTTGAGGTCTTTGCCACCATCGGAAAATCCGGCCGATCCACCACCGCCAAGACCGAAGCCATCGGACGACTGGTTTCACTGGCGCTTCGCTCGGGGGTTCATGTGAAGAAGATTGTGGAACAGCTCAACGGCATCGGCGGCGAGCATCCCATCTTTCAAAAGGACGGTCTCGTTCTCTCCATCCCGGATGCCATCAGCAGGGTCTTGGAAAAGCGGTATCTACAGGATCAGCCAGTCCATAAGCGGGGCAAGAACGAAAAGAGCCTTTTGGGAGAAACCTGCCCCGACTGCGGTGAAACCATCAGCTTTGAAGAAGGGTGCATGACCTGTCACTTTTGCGGGTTTTCCAAGTGCGGCTAACGCTTTTCCCTATCCACCGCTCTGTAACCGATATCCTTCCGGTAGTACACGCCATTCCAGTGAATGATCCGGGCCAGGTCATAGGCCCTTAACTGGGCTTCACTGACATTGTTCCCAAGGGCCGTGGCACACAGTACTCGTCCGCCGCTGGTGACCACCTGACCGTCCTTCAGGGCCGTCCCCGCATGAAAGACCTTTGCCCCCTCCGTTTCGGTTTCGGGAAGGCCCGTAATCACATCCCCCTTCTCATATCTCACCGGATAGCCGCCGGCCGCCATCACCACACCCAGTGCGGCCCTGCTATCCCATTCCACCTCCATTTGATCCAGGCGTCGGTCCATGGCCGCCAGGCACAGTTCCACAAGGTCTGACCGGAGCCTTAAAATGATCGGCTGGGTTTCAGGATCTCCAAAGCGGCAGTTATATTCCAGAACATTGGGCGTACCGTCACTTGATATCATCAGCCCCGCATAAAGGAAACCTTTGTAGGGGACCCCTTCAGAGGCCATCCCTTTAACCGTGGGATCGATAACTTCCTTCATGATTCGGTCATGCATCTCTTTCGTCACCACAGGCGCCGGCGAGTAGGCCCCCATACCACCCGTATTCGGCCCTTTGTCCCCATCATCACGGGCCTTGTGGTCCTGGCTGGTGGCCAAGGGCAGAACATTCGATCCATCCACCATCACGATGAAACTGGCCTCCTCCCCCACCAGACATTCTTCTATCACGATCCGCCTGCCGGCGTCACCAAAGGATTTCCCGCTAAGCATCCCTTCCGCCGTTTCAACGGCTTCAGCCTCTGATGAGGCGATGATAACTCCTTTTCCCGCGGCCAGCCCGTCCGCCTTTACCACAAGGGGAGCGCCTTGTTCCCTGATATAGGCCTTTGCGGCATCAAAATCCGTAAAGGACTGATAGCGGGCCGTGGGAATGCCTTGGCGGGCCAGAAAATCCTTGCAAAACACTTTTGACCCTTCCAACTGAGCGGCTCTTTCACTCGGGCCGAAGCATTTCAGTCCCGCTCCTTCGAACCGGTCCACGATCCCTTCTACCAAAGGGGCTTCAGGCCCCACAATGGTCAATTCAACATGGCTCTTGACCGCAAAATCCCGAAGTTCCGGAACATCGCTCGAACCGATGGGAACATTTTCAACACCGGGTTCCCTATCAGTTCCGGCATTACCCGGCGCTACAAATACCTTTTCAACCCTTTTGGACTGGGCCAGTTTCCAGGCCAGTGCATGCTCTCTGCCACCGCTACCCACTACCAGTACTTTCACGACCTATCCTTTCCGGAGCAGAAATACGGCTCCCTTCCAATCACTTATTGAGGACTTCCCGCATCCTTTTTACCAGTCTTATTTGCCAGTGCCGGCAACCAGATTTGAACCGTCGTCCCTTTTCCGAGTTCCGATGCCACCGAGATCCACCCGCCATGATTGCGCACAGTACCGTAGGCGGCCGCCATGCCCATACCGCGCCCCTGGAATTTCGTGGTGAAAAAAGGGTCAAAAATGCGATTCAATGACTCCGGGGCCATTCCCTTACCATCATCTGTAATGGTGATGCACACATAGGTACCTGGTGTGAGGGGTGAATTCCCAGGAAGGGCGGTCTTATCCAAGTCCCGGTTACGCACTCTGATGGAGATGTGCCCACGACCATCTATGGCTTCCGCCCCGTTGTTCAAAACAGCGGACAGAACCATTTGCATTTGGGTCGGGTCCGCGTGGACACGACAGATCTCATCGGGCACCGCCATCTCAACGTCGATTCGTTCTTCCAGACCATACCCAATGATGGGCAGGCTTTCCTTTAAAAACTCAGACAGCGTCAGCATCCTTTTCTGGTAATTCCCCCCCCTGCCGTAGGCCACCAGTTGATTCGTCAGGTGAGACATGCGGCGGGCACATTTCATCATGGTATCCAGATATGGCGCCACTTGAAAGTCATCATCATAATGCAATTTGAGCAGTTCAACATTTCCCGTAATGCCCACCAAGGCATTGTTAAACTGATGGGCAATGCCGCCGGCCAGATCGGCAATGGCTCTTTTCTTCTGATCATGGAGAAGCCTTTCCCGAAGCAGTTCTTTTTCATGGCGGATCTTTTTGAGCTCCGTAATATCTTCCATGATGCCCTCATAAAAGACCCCGCCGGCGCTGTCTTCAATCCTGCGGGTGTTCAGATGGAGCCAGATGATATTGCCGTCGCGTTTTTTAAAGGCCACCTCTTTTCGCTGGACAAACCCGTTACGATCGATTTCTTCCAGTATGCCCGGCCGCTGGGACGGGTCAAAATAGAGGTCTTTGATATTGTCAATCTCCTCTAAAAATGACGATTGCGAATCAAAACCGAACATCTCGGCAAACCGCTGGTTCACCATGAGGAGCCTTCCGTTCTCTTCAACCCGATAGATGCCCATCAGTGCATTATCCAAAATGCTTCTGTACCTTCTCTCACTCTCTTTCAGCGCCTCTTGGGCCGCACGCCTTTTGGTGACCACCTCCGTAAACATGATCAGGCCGCCGATCTCCCCATAGGCATCCCTCCAGGGATGCAATTCTCTTCGAACCCAGTCGACACTGCCATCCTTTCTGGGGAAGCGCTCTTCTTCCTTATGTATGATTTCCCCCTTGAAACAGCGTTGATGCTCTTCTTTCCAGTGATCGGGCAGGTCCGGAAAGAGATCGTAATGGCAACGGCCAATCAGGCTTTCCCCTTCCAGTCCGTAGTCCTCTGACCATCTGTCACTGTGGGCCAGATATCGCATCTCCTTGTCACATATGGCGATGGCTGCGGGTGCGTACTTTATGAAAAGGTCCTGAAGGGATGATTGCAAATTGGGGGCTTTTGGCATATCTTAACGGGCTCAGGAAAAACGGGTTACCGGTCCATCCAATACCAGAAGGATCCGCGGCATCAGGCAGGAGTGTTCAGGTGGCTCAGGATAACACTTCGGGCTTGTGTATTGCGCCTCGATCCTTGCTAATTGATTTGATTAAATGAATTGACCGTATTTGTCAATTGTTTATAGGGACCTAGACAACAGGCAACTGAAATGAACCCCGCCCACACGACCGATATCCTTACCAACGGCAAATTCGATTTCTCCGCCAAGTATCTGGCAGTCTCCCATCTGCGCGAAATTGCGGAAAAAAGCCCCCGGAAAATCCACGGAGACGCAGTCTTTGGTCTCGAGAGTCTGTTCTACAACAGGGCTGTCATGGATGAAACACAATCCTATTTTCTGTTCAGGGAAGCAGCCGGAACCCTTTGCTCCCTGCTCGCTCAACCTCCCCATGAGAACCAGGCCCGAAGGGCACATGACGCGTTCATGAATCTGCTTTATCGGACCACGGGTCATGGTAATCGGGCTGCCGCGGAAGCGCTGAGCACCCTTCCCTTTTCCATCAACGGCACTGCTCCAAAAAGGAAGATGCAGACGAATACACCGGCCATCGCCTGGCGAGTATTCCTTAAGCTTATGGGAATCTCATCAAAAGAACCCCTTGAATCAATGGGCAGAAGCATTGTTGTTCAAACGGACAGAAAGGACCGTCTGCTGGTGGTAAAAGAGAACAAAGCAGGAGAAGATCCGAAATCGCTCCTTCAGGAAGCGATCTGGCTCGCCCATCTTCGACGGAACCGGGACATACTTTCGGAGAAATGTCATATTCCAAAACCCCTGTCGGTGCAAGGCGCTTTCCTTTTTCAACTGGAGGATCCGCCGGTGCCAGGGTCATCGGGAAAGAAACACCCGGGAAAAAACCATGCGATCGCTTATCTGGCACATCCTGCTTACTTCCGGTATCCCAATCACATGGATCCCAAAAAGCAACTGAATCCGGAGCAATTCCAGGAAACCATGTGCCGAAACGCTTATTTGTTCGGCAGACTTGCCGGCCTGGGTATCGTTCACAGTGCCCCGGTACCCCTGTTCCACAATCGCGTACAGGGCCCCAGAAGAAACGATCAGGGCATTTACCTGTGGGAGCGGGGGGGACGGCTGGACCAATGGCTCAGATCCTGCCATTACCCCAATTTCGGCTGTTCGGGCCTTCGGGATTTTGAACACTTGGCCGCTGTGAACGGCCCCGCAAGAAAACTCTTTTCCCCCATCGGCGCCCAGATCCTGAGCCTCTATCTGGTGGCTGGAAGCTATTTTCGCATGAAAGAGAGCGGACGGGTGGGATTTGCGGCTGACGGTCAGCCGGTGGACGCAAGGGCATTGTTTGACAAACCCCTGCTCATAACCATCCTTGAAGGGGTTTTCCGCAGGTATTATCATGGGTTCGTGGGAAAACCATTTGCGGAGAGCCTCTCCTTTGATTTTCAAGGTCTGGCCGATCGTATGGTGGATGAGATGGGCGTGGATCAATACATGGAGGAGATTTTGAGGGTGGCGGACCAGCGGGAGATGACCGACAATGGCTTTATCTCTTTTCTTCTTCAGCGGGGGATACCGCCATCATCGGCAACACGGATGAAACGGGGGGCCTGCGACATCATCCTTTATACCGGGCCCCATCTGGGAGGGTTCAATCAGCGGATATCCATCCCGGAACTCATTGAAGCGGTGGCCACCATGGCCGCTTTGTGCATCTATGGAAAATATCGCGAAAAAACACTGAAATGAGGAACAAAGAAAAAACCGTCACCCGTCAACCCCTGTGGAAACGGCTTTTGGAAAAGAGTATCGTCACCCCGGAAGCACTGCCCTCATCCCTTTTCAGTGCCCCCGCGGC
This sequence comes from Thermodesulfobacteriota bacterium, assembly GCA_028278625.1. The sequence goes on along the minus strand of JANQDY010000109.1, from coordinate 34,558 downwards.
GCCGCTCAGGGATGTCATTTCCAGGTATCCCATGCGCATCAACCCCTATTACCTGAGCCTTATCAGGGAGGAGAAGGACCCCATATACCGACAATGCATTCCGGACGTTCGGGAGCTTCACGACACCCGTGCGGAACCGGATCCGCTGAATGAGGAAGGGCATTCACCGGTGAGGGGCCTGACCCACCGGTATCCGGATCGGGTATTACTCCTGGTCTCCGGCGAATGCGCCATGTACTGCCGCTTCTGCAACCGTAAACGAAAGGTGGGCCGGTCGTGGGTGGCAACGGACAGCGCCATTGAGCAGGGAATCGATTATATTCGGTCACACCCGGAAGTGCGGGATGTTCTTCTATCAGGTGGTGATCCGCTCCTTTTGGAGGACGACCGGCTTAGGGAAATCCTGAGCGCGCTTCATGACATATCCCACGTGGAAATCATAAGGATCGGTACGCGGGTCCCTTGTACCCTGCCTCAACGGGTGACACCGGAGCTGGCCGGTTTGCTGCAAACATTCAATCCGCTTTACATCAATGTACATTTCAACCATCATCGCGAAATCACCGAGGAAGCGGCCCTGGCATGCGGCCGCCTGGCCGATGCGGGTATTCCCCTGGGCTGCCAGACGGTCCTCTTAAAAGGGGTCAATGACGATATCCGTGTCATGGGGGAATTAATGCGGAAACTATTGACAATCAGGGTTAAACCCTACTATCTCTTTCACGGAGATCCGGCCCGGGGAACCTCTCATTTCAGAACAACGGTAAGCCGGGGTCTTGATATCATTAAAGGGCTGCACGGCTACACATCCGGCCTTTGCGTTCCCCATTTTGCCATAGATCTAACGGGAGGGGGCGGGAAAGTACCGGTGGTACCCAGTTACCTCACCGGCCGGGAACAAGACACCCTGCTGGTGACGAATTACCGGGGAGACACATATCGTCACCCGGACGGGTCAGATAACTGATGGGCCAGCGGTCATCTAGTGAACTTTTTAACGGTTTTAGGAGAGGAGATTCAACATATGGTCAGAATTACATGCTTGGGTGCGGCCGAAAGCGTCACCGGCTCCTGTTATCTGGTGGAGTCGCCCGGTAACAAGAAAATCCTCGTGGACTGCGGGCTGTTTCAGGGAGGTCGGCAGATGGAAAGCCGCAATTGGGCCCCCTGGGGATTTGATCCCGGAGAAGTTGAAATGGTGTTTCTGACCCACTCCCACGTGGATCATTGCGGCCGCATTCCCAAGCTGGTGAAAGACGGTTTTAAGGGAAAGATCATCACCTCACCGCCCACCGCCGAACTGTGCCAGATCATGCTGCTGGATGCCGCTCACATCCAGGAAATGGACGCCGAATGGCAAACCCGCAAGAACTCCCGCCAGGCCAAAGCAGGGGTGGAACCGCTTTATACCACCGAAGATGCCGAAAAAAGCCTCCGGTTCTTCAAGCCCATCGAAAGAGATCGGATTGTGACCCAAGGGCAGGGCCTGAAGGCCCGACTTCGAAATGCCGGTCATATCCTGGGGTCCTCCATCCTGGAATTGTGGATTGACGAAGGGGATGAAACCATCAAGGTGGTCTTTTCGGGGGATCTGGGAAAAAAGGACCAGTTGATCGTGCAAGACCCCCATGAGATTTTCGATGCCGATTATCTCTTCGTGGAATCCACCTACGGAAATCGTTTTCACAGAACCTTTGAAGACAGCAAGAAGGAACTGGTGGAGGCCATCTCGTACAGTGTTTCCCACAACCAGAAAATCATCATCCCCGCTTTCGCGGTGGAGAGGACCCAGGAGATCCTCTATGTCCTGGGCGAATTTTATCGCGAGGGGCTTGTGCCGGATATTCCCATTTATCTGGACAGTCCCCTGGCCATCAAGGCCACCGAGATCTTCCGGAAAAACAAGAAATACTATGATGCGGAAGCACGGGCCATTGTGGATGCGGGGTTTGATCCTTTTGATATGCCGAACCTGAAATTCACCCCATCCACCCAGGAATCCATGGCAATCAATGAAAAGGACGGTTCAGCCATTATCATCGCCGGCAGCGGCATGTGCACGGCGGGACGCATCAAGCACCACTTGAAGCACAATCTCTGGCGAACCGGCGCCAGCATCGTCATCGTTGGATTCCAGGCCAAAGGGACCACCGGCAGAAAGATCGTGGATGGTGAAAAACAGGTCAAGATATTCCGGGAGAATGTGGCGGTCCGGGCCAAAGTCTACCCCATCGGCGGCTTTTCGGCCCATGCGGATCAGGGGGACCTCATTGAGTGGGTCTCCCATTTTGAAAGCAATCCCAAGGTTTTCGTGGTGCACGGGGAATTGGCGGCCAGCGAAACCCTGGCCAGGGAAATTGCGGAGAAGCTTGAACTGGTGACCCACATCCCCAAATGGAAGGAGCATTTGATTTTAAAGAAAAGGGAGATTTCAATTGATGAACCGGCACCTGAAAAGGGAGGCCTTGATCTTAAAACTGCCCTTATCAACAACGTCATCGATCTTGAAAATGAACTCAAGGCTTTGAGAAAACGGGTGAAGACGGAAACCCCGGACCAGGAGATCGGAGAAGAACAGGTTGATCAGTTGAAATATATCGCGGAGGAGCTAAGATCCCTCCTGGCTTGATCCTGCACAAACGGGGTTCAACCCGAACAACCCGTTGAAACCATTAGGGGATCAGTGGTATTTCTGCGGCAGAATGGTGTAGGACTTTTTGAGTCTGTGCATAAACTCCGCGGGGCTGTTGCTGTAATATGCTTTTCGAACCACGGGCCAAATGGTGGAGATGTAGCAATCATCGCAGAGCATTTCCGACCCCACCGCCCATAGTTCTTCATCCGCTGACCGCCCGCATCGATGACATTTCATCCCATGGCCCTCAATGAAGTTCTGAAAATACGCGATACCCTTCCTTTTCCACCAGCTCCTTCACCATCCCGGAAAAATCGGTCGTCTCTTCTCCCAACCTCGAGGCCTTGTACAGAGCGGATACCCGGCCCAGTTCATCCAACTCCTTCATATAGGCCCCCAGCGCCGCATTTTCTTCAAAATCCTCACAATCCTGCGCTGCAAAAAGGGGTTTTTGGGGATCGATCCAACCCCGTTTGAGATGCCCTTCCAAAACGCCGGCGCATCTGCAGGAATTGGCTTCATCGAAAAACCCGCAGTTCCGGCCCAAAAACCCTTTGACCTTCCGGCGGGCGCGGGAGAGACGTTTCCTGTAAGCCTCGGGCGTTATCTCCAGGATGAGCGCCCCTTCACTGCTCGTAACATCCATGACCACCCCCAGGATAAAGGCCAAACGATGACGCCTGTCCAGGGCCAGCAGCAGGGCCTGCGTGCAGGCGGCACGCATTTCCACCTCCATCACCGGCTCCGGTGCTTCCGGAAGATCCGAAAACCAGTCCATGGCTTCCGCATGATCGATGATCGCCTGAGCTTTTTCCATGGTGAATTCCCGTTTTTCCACCCGTCCTTTGCGCACGGACCGAAGATGGTTGACCGCAATTTTCATGGCCCAGGCGTTAAACGGTCCCTCAAATCGAAAATTCTTCAGGTGGGTAATCACCTTGATCAAAATCTCCTGGGTGGCATCTTCAGCATCCGCCGGGTGAAACAGCATCCTGAGTGCCAGACCGTACACTTTCCCTTGAATGCGCTGAACGATTTCCTCCAGCGATTCACGGCTGCCCTGAACCGCTTCGGTCACCAATTCCTCAATGGCTGTTTCCATTTGATTCACCCTTCCTTTTATTTTCTGGAAAGCTCCCCTTTTATCATTGCCCTCATATGACCTCTTCTCTATAATCAGACAAATCCAACATCGGAATTGTGACAAAAAGGCGCTGGGGGAACTCCCCGGCCCCTTGAAATCGGCCGAGCGCTTTATGCGTTACCATCTATAACGCTTTTAGAAATGATGACATCCCCCGTTCGGGGGATTTTTTTCGGTTCTGATCCACGTAAAGTCCATTTCTTAGGAAAAATCGACCCATGCCCGGCCACAAATGAGCGTTTCTGTTTGGCCTTAAGTCTTAATCCGGCAAAGGGGCCCTTTGTGGTCGGGCCTCGTTCTATAAAGGAGATATCGAATGGACATTAAGAGCGTTACCGGCATTTGCTTTTCCCCAACCGGCACCACAAAAAAAATCCTTGAAGCAATTGCAGAAGGGATAGAAGCCCAAACGGTCCAGGTAATGGACGTGACAAGACGGTCGGACCGTAGAACCGTTGCCCCATTTTCAAAGGATGATTTGGTGATCCTGGCCGTTCCGGTCTATTACGGCCGTGTTCCCGAGGAGAGCCTGCCCTATTTCGCCGCACTGAAGGGCCAAGAAACGCCTGTTGTTCCGGTAGTGGTTTACGGCAACAGAGAATACGATGACGCGCTCAGAGAACTCTATGACCTTTCCGTAAACGGCGGGTTTATTCCGGTTGCGGCAGGTGCTTTTATCGCCCAGCACTCCTATTCAACACCCGATCGTCCCATTGCTGAAGCCCGGCCTGATCCAAGCGACCTTGAAAAAGCCGAGGCTTTCGGCGCGGAAATTCGAAATAAGCTCGGTACTGCCCAAACTGCCCGTGAGGCGGCCCTTAGAAGCGTACCGGGAAACGTGCCGTACGTGGTTCCCAGAAATCTGCTGCTGATCAAGGAAGCCCGGAAATCAGTACCCCTTACCCCCCTGACCGATGAAGGGACCTGCACGGAGTGCGGCCAGTGCATGCAAATCTGTCCCTCGGAAGCGATTTCTCTAAACGGGTCCGTTTTAACCGACCGGTGGCGGTGCATCCTCTGTTTTGCCTGCATCAAAGAGTGTCCAACCGGTGCCAGGCAAATGACCGATGAAAACTTTACCCAGGCCGTCAGCCAGCTATTTGACCTTTGTCGGGACAGAAAAGCGCCTGAAGTCTTTCTGTGACGCTGAGAAGGTTTTGGAAGATATTGCGAAAAAATATCCAAATGAGGAGTGTTGTTTGTGACGACCAATTACGAAAGTTTGATACAAAAAAATCTTGCTTCCCTGTTTGATCAAATGCCGCCCGATCTGGCATCCCGTCTGGGCGCATCAGAAGATGGGAATGGGTTTTCCCTATGGGCTTTCGGCGAAACAGCCTGGTTCAACCGTGAGCAGGTGATGTTCTCCGGCCAAAAAGACGTAACACCAAGGGGGCTTCTGGTCTCCCTGTATGCCATGAACGCGGGTCCCCATGAGATTCAGCTCGAACCGTACAAGGCCTTCAAGGATTTTCCGGGAAGCATGCCCTACCACGGGCCTTTCAGCGCCAACAGCGAACGTGTGCTCATTCCCCATGTTGACAAAATCCTTCAAAAGAAAGATGAAATCATCTTGGCCTTTAACGGTCGTGAAATAGATAGCGGGGATTTTGCCATGGTCCTTTACCCTTTTCCCAAAATCGCGGTCTGCACGATTTTCTATCTCGCCGATGACGAGTTTCCGCCGTCCGCAACGTGCCTTTTTTCTTCAAACGCCCTCGATTTCATGCCCTTGGACGGCCTTGCCGATGTGGCGGAATATACGTCAAAGAAGATTATTGAAAGGGTGTTCTAACAATGGAACGAAAGAGAACCTTTTCCTGGGATGATCCGGCCATAAACAGACAGGGTGCCGCAGCCGTTTCTGGCCTTGAGTATCTCAAAGCCATCCAAACGGGTCTAACGAAACCTCCCCCCGTTGCCCGGTTGATCGGATACCGCATGCACAAGGTGGATGAGGGGTTTGCCGTTTTTGAACTGGATCCCAAGGAGTATCATTACAACCCTTTCTCCACGGTCCATGGAGGCATCCTCTCTACCCTGCTCGACACCACGATGATTGCATCGGTCCTGTCAACCCTTCCGGCGGGGCTTACTTGCGCAACCGTTGATATGAGAGTCAATTTCATTTCCCCTGTTAAAGAAACCACAGGTCTCATTCGATGTGAAGCACGCCCTATCCATCTGGGAAAACGGCTGGCGATTGCGGAAGGGCGCATAAAAGACAAGGAGCAACAATTGCTTGCCCATGGCGTGAGCACTTGCTCCATATTGAAAGTCGCATAAATATATAAAAGAGAAAACCAACACCTTAAAACATAGAGAGGACTGGGTTTGAATTCTTTTGCCCCTAAACGCCCCCAAAAAAACCAGAGACGCTGCAACATCTGCGGGTCCCAAATGGAAAGCGGCGAAACATATCATCATCGGGGGAAAATCCTCTGCGAGGACTGCTGTTTGGACATGCGCATGCCCCGGGCCCGAAAAACCCACTGGCAGTACCTTCGTTCCATCAAAAGAGAGTATCTGAGACCTGCGGCCCCAAGCACATGATGATCGGTTTTAAGCGCCATCAATTCCGAAGAATCGAAAAGGGCAGGGCTTTCCTTCTTGTCATCACAAATTGACTATTCCATCAACACTTCTTCTTGACATCCATTCTGCTCCAAAGACGGTTTCAACTTGCCATCGGCTTCTGTTTAAGATAGAAAATGCTTAAATGACCATTGATCGGATTCACGTAGAGGGGATGGTTGGTCCATTGGTTCACGCCCAAACCCGGGCACCCACGATTTATTGCACCGGGCGCCGCTCAAGCACTTTTTACGCCCCCATAGAAAAGCCGTAACACTATCATATGATTGAGAAGGATTTTGATATAACATTCATTGCCAATCTCGCGCTTCGGGAAAAGCAGATCCAACAGAACTATCGTCCCGTTATTGCCGTGCACAAGTGGTTTGCACGGCGACCAGGGACGCTGTTTCGCGGGTTGCTGTTGTCCGAATTCTTAAATCAGCCATTAAAGGAGTCCTTTTACCAATCGAACGATCTCCCCGGTCTCCACATCGCAGACCCTTTTATGGGTGGTGGTACACCGATTCTTGAAGCCAACCGGATCGGTTGCGATGTTACAGGGTTCGACATAAACCCGATGGCCTGGTGGATTGTCAAACAGGAAATAGAACACCTTGATCTCAGCGATTACGACAAAGCCGCCGGTTTTTTGCGGACAACGCTAGAAAATGAGATCGGGTATATCTACCGTACAGACTGTATTTCATGTGGCTCAGACGATGCTCACGTGAAATATTTTCTTTGGGTAAAAGTAAAGAAATGTCATAAATGTGGAGAAGATATAGACCTCTTTCCGGGTTATCTCCTTGCCGCTGATTCAAGGCACCCTAAAAATGTTTTTATCTGTCCTGTTTGTGGAGAATTAGCGGAAACAAACGACAGGAAAAATCCCGGACACTGCAACCACTGCTCCGCTCTTTTAGCTTTAAAAGGACCGGCTAAACGTGGCAAATGCGAATGCTCCTCATGCGGAAGTGTCAACACGTTTCCCGATGCAGAAACAGGTCCGCCACGCCATCGTCTTTTCGCCATCGAATACCACTGCCAAACATGTAAACCGACCCATAAAGGCCGATTCTTCAAAAAGCCAGCCCGCCAGGACATCGGACGGGCAATGGAGGCAGAGAAAAGATGGAGGAAGATGAGTCCGACATTCGTCCCCGATGATGAAATACCCAGCGGGGACGAAACCAACAGGCTTCACCGCTGGGGCTACAGGCATTACCGGGAAATGTTCAATTCCCGACAGCTTTTGGGTTTGGAGCTTTCCGGGCGTATTATCGCCAAAATTTCGGATGAACGTGTCCGAAATGCCCTTGCAACGAATCTGTCAGATTTGCTCCGTTACCAGAATATGTTATGCCGATATGACACCAGAGCACTGAAATCGCTGGATATTTTCTCCGTACATGGCTTCCCGGTTGGGCTGGTACAGTGCGAGTCGAATTTTCTGGGCATCATGGCGCCCGGCAGCCACATGTGTGTGGGTAGCGGAGGCTGGGCCAACATTATCGAAAAATTTAGAAAAGCGAAAGCGTACTGCGACAATCCCTTTGAGATACGGTACCATGGCGGTAAGAAGAGTATAATCCCGATTACCAAAGAATGGATTGGCGACAATCTCAACGGCTCGCGTGCCGGTCATTTGCGCACACTCAGGATCTCCTGCCAAAACGCTGCCTTTTCCGACTTATCCGACAACTCATTGGATGCGGTCCTAACTGATCCGCCTTATTTCGGCAATGTCCAATATGCCGAACTCATGGACTTCTGCTATGTGTGGCTTAAACGTTTGCTCAAGGAGAATTTCCAACCATTCAATGCCGTTTCAACCAGAAATGAAGACGAACTGACCGGCAACATGGACATGGGGCGTGATCTGAGCCATTTCACGGAAGGGCTCTCTGCCGTTTTTCAACGCATGTCAAAGGCTCTGAAACCAGGAGGGCCTCTCGCTTTTACATATCATCACAACAAGATTGAAGCATACTATCCCGTTGCAACTGCAATTCTCGATGCGGGGTTGACCTGTTCCGCATCGATTCCTTGTCCCGCGGAAATGGGCGCATCCATTCACATAAACGGAACCGCCTCCTCCATCATTGATACGGTGTTCGTCTGTCGTTCAACGGGTATCATGCAGCGAAAATGGTTGGCGGATTCCCCGAGAGACGTCGTAAAAATCGTGGAGCAGGATCTGGCGTATCTGCGAGCAGGGAATGTCAAGCCGACCCTAGGTGACATCAGGTGCATCACCTTTGGGCATTTGATTCGTCTCGCAATTTGGGCATTGAGATGTGATTGGGACAAACACAGACCGACCGTGTCACGCCTGGCGGAGGTGGAGAATTGGATCAAAGGTTTTGGAGGACACAACAAAGTGGTGAATGCTATCGAAACTGACATTCCAGCATCAACGAAGAATATGCCACTGTTCGCCGTCAGCGAAAGGGTTGTGGAATATGGAGCAGAATATGACGACGTTTCCTTTTGAAGTTACCTTGGAAGAAGTCCTAAAGGACCCTGAAAGCTATGTAGATCCTGTATTCTCATGTCTTGAATCCGAATTTCTCGTCATGCCGAAAGGCCATGGCTTTGTTGAATATCCCGTATTTGAGAGGGGATACGAAGCCCTGAAGATGGCGACCGCTGGTTTTACATTCTTCGATCTCGAAAAAGTCTTCCGGGTAATGGTTTCTGAACCGATTTCGATTGTGGTGCTACGGTCCATGCTCGGTTTTACACCGCCTGAATGGGGTTATGTCACCGCACAGAGAACGGGCGTCTCGGTTACACAAGGCTTCGTACGATCGCTGGATCGGAAGGTTCGAATGAACCCTGAATCGAAACTCAACACCAACGGGGTTACCAATGAACGCCTCAAAGCAATGGTCAAAACCGCATGCCAATTACTTCAGTCCGGTGCCCCCAAAGTAGACGAGGAACAACTGCATCGCCTGGACAAGGCCGATACCAAACACGGTTTTTACAGCATCGGAAGTTTGGCAGGATTAGGGGTTCCTTATGCCATGCTGCTCTATGAACGATTTCTTGGAAGGCCTTTTGCCGGACATAGGGACTCCGTAAGTGAACTCATCGGTGATAGCCTTGAGTCCGCAATCGAGCAGGTACTTGCCGAGGCGGGTATCAGCTTCCGAAAAACCAAACGGGCGGAACGAATCGCGGATTTCGATCAAACACCGGACTTCATTATTCCCAGTGAGTTCAATCCCCAAATCATTATCGAAGCGAAAATCACGGAAGATGATGGCACCGCCCGCGACAAAGTAACTCGCATTCAACATCTTGGTGAATTAAGTATTGCCGGACGTTCTTCGGATAATCCCAAATTTGAAGTCATTGCATGTATCGGCGGGAGGGGTTTCGGGGTCCGCCGGGAAGATATGAAGAAAATGATTCTTGCGACGCGGGGAAAGGTGTTTACAGCAAAAACACTGGATCGGCTTGTTGATTGTACTCGTCTGAAAGAGTTCAAAGCGAAATGATATTTATATGACCGTAACATCACACGAATTTCGAAAGCGAACGGAATTTGCAAGAAATTTCGGAGATATTATTGCGCTTTTGTTTGTTTTTGTTCTTTTTATAATTATCATGGCCGGAATTAAGGTTATCAGCCATATTGATCCCACAACAATTTCTTTTGTCCTGAGAATATCCGTTCTTTTTGCTTTTTTTGCAGTATTAATGGGATATTTTTGGCTCAGCCTTAAAGTCTCCAAAGTCTATATGAAAAAGAAAGGCATTCTGTGTGAAACCTGCGGATGCGCGTTAACCGGAGTGAATTATAAGATCGTTATTGAGAAAAAACACTGCCCGAAATGTCAGAGAAGAATCCTTGAATAATCTTGGCTCTGACCATAGAGGGCTCTGCCCCAGCCAAGCCATCGGTAAGGTGTTCATCCGGAAACTCGACGAGGATCCCTTGACGAAGGCACAGGAGAATTTTTTGGTTTCCCGTCCATGGTGATTCTCTATTCATCAAAATCTGAATTTGAAGAATATTGAGTTTATCCGTCACACTTCCGTCATGGATAGCGTCCTAAAAGGAAGAATGCTAAAAAAGAAAGCTGAAGATGCCTTGGGATCGCATCTTCAGCTTTTCTTCAATACCGAGGGGTCCGGCCGGCTTGTTAGTTGAACCACGGGCGTAACATGAACAAAACCATCAGGTTCATTCTCATCATTCTTGGCATCATCACTCTTCAGCTGATCATCGGCGTCACGGTGATAAAGCCGTTGATTTTCACCTGGGGCGCCACTGATCGGGAACTTGCCATGTCCACGCCCGGTGACCACCTGGCACCATTTATCAGCTCGACGCGCAGTATCACCATCAATGCGCCCATTTCGAAAGTTTGGGATTGGCTGATTCAATTGGGAGCGGACAGGGGTGGTTTTTACAGCTACTGGTTTATTGAAAAACCACTGGGATACAAATATCGGGAACGGAAACGGGTCGAGCCCGAGTTTAAGGACATGGAAGTCGGGCGCATTATCAGGGCATCCCTTGATCCGTCCAAAAGCGCCATCGAATACAGCTTTCCCGTGATCGCGGTGAATAAGGGAAAGTCTTTTGTTTTGGAAAACTGGGGCTGCTTCCTGCTGGAAGAAATCGATCCCAAACAAACACGATTGATTGTCCGCACCCACGGCGGGCCGCTCACAAGCTTGAAGGATCATTTGGCGTATTTTTTCATGATGCCTCTGCACTACATAATGGAACGACGCATGCTGATGGGCATCAAGGCCCGCGCAGAAAAGGGACCCGGGCCCCCCTTCTCCTCAACTGCGGATATCATGTGGTTTCTGGACATCTTCTTGTCAATGGCCGGCATTATGGGGCTGTTAATCATCAACCGGCAGCCAAAAGTCCTGCTGCTGGTTCTCTTATACACCTTTCTGTGGTTGTGGACGCTTTTTATCCTTGATCCGGTTCCAGCATACGGTATGATCCTGTTTTCGGCGGTGGCAATCAACTGCTGTTGGCTGCTTAAGAAAAGGAGAAGACCTGCGTTGGCCCGCTGATGAAAAAGATGGATACTGAGTATATTCTATCAAGTGAACAGGAAAAAGACCGTCTAAACATGCAATCCAGGATCTGGGAGGCGGATGCCGATGCTTGGTATTGGGAGCGGAAAGAATCCGCCGCACCCGATCCGGCACAGGGAGCCAGTCATGATTGATATCGGAATCGTTTACTATCAAATAAAGCCGACGGAAAATGAAATTGAAGCCGTTTGGTACTCTTCCCGTTTGGACAAAAAAGAAATGGGAAAGGGTATTGCCAGGGGCGATACATCAGACGGTTTTCCCGGAGAATATGTTATCACCTACTACAACCCTGATGGAAGTGAATCGGGTACCTTCGACCTGAAAATTGAAAAATGTGATGCCATATACGAATTGAGCTGGCGCAAAAAGGGCCAGGTGCTGTTTGTGGGCGTGGGAATCGAAACACCCGGCGGCCTGTCTGCCGGCTGGCGGAAATCGTAGCGGGCGACGCCAAGACGGTTATCATTATGGCCCCTCAGTATAACAACAGGGCCCGGCCAAGCATGCATTTGCTTTGTCTTTGCGTTTTCCATTGGCCGGCGGAAGGGGGTAGAATCGATGAAAGTCTCTCTGTGCACCGATAGACCGATTCTCTCCCCGTGCACACTGGAGAATTTCGACTATCAGGTTGATCCGTACATCGGCTGTGAACATCATTGCTACTATTGTTATGCCCTTGCCCAAGCCGAAACGGATTGGTCCGAGGAAATTCTCATGCACAAGGCGATAGTGGGACAACTGAAGGAAGAAATCCACAAGATACCCCCCCAGAAAATCTATATGGGCTACCACACGGATCCCTATCAGCCGTGCGAAGCGCAATACCGACAAACCAGGAGAGTCTTGGAGCTCTTTCAGGAAAAGGGATTTTCCGCAAGTATTCTCACAAAGTCCGACTTGGTTTGCCGTGATATGGATATTCTGAAAGAAATGAATGACGCTGCCGTCAGCGTATCGGTTGCTTTCAACGACAATCGGACACGCAGGCTCTTTGAGGCCCATACCATGGACACCGAGAAGAGAATCGCAGCACTTCACCGCTTGAAAGAGGAAGGCGTGCGGACGGGAGCACTGCTTTGTCCTGTTATTCCCTATATTACGGATGCCATACCATTGATTGAAAAGCTGGAACCGTACGCCGAAGTCATCTGGATATACGGCCTCAGCATTCTTGATGGCACAGGGCAAAACTGGTTGAACATGAAACAGATTCTGGATATCCGGTTTCCGGATTTGGTTGGACGGATTGAACCGTTAATATTCTCCAAAGATCACAGGTATTGGACGGAAATAAGGGAAAATCTGGAATTGCTTAAAAGGGATCGCAATCTGAACTTGAACATCCATTTGTAAACCTTTTCGCCTATTGGGCAAGAAGGAGGAACGATGATAAACCACAGCCCAAGAGTTAAGCACGCACTACTCCGGGAGTTAGAAACCAAAGTTCAATCTGAAATAGCCATTTGGAAACAGGCCGAATGGGGCGATATGCGCGTCGGTTACGAGACGTATCTATCGGATTTCGATGATGCCGAGCTGCTCAAGGGCCTTCCCGATGATCGGTGTCAGTGTCCCCATTGGGGATACTTTCTGGCAGGACGCATGATCGTCCATTACCACGATCACGAAGATGTGGTCAATGCGGGAGAGGCTTACTATATGGCTCCAGGGCACACGATGACCGCTGAAGCCGGCACCGTTCTCATCGAGTTCAGCCCCAAAGAAGAATTTCGAAAGTTGACCGAAATTGCCGAAAAGAACTTTTCACGAATGAACAAGCAGAGCCGTTGATGCTTATGTGAAAATCAGCCGATGTTGATGCCGGAACCGGGGCCGGCGCATTGAATAAGACTGTCTTGAGGCTGAAACGCCTGTTTTAGATGTGTGCCGTAATAAACGGTGTTTTGACCTGTGATGGGAAGCGCCTTTTCTTTCAGCTCCTTTCGGGACAGGTGCACGGGTTCCGGATCATCATCCTCGCCGTTTAAATCAATGAGCACAACGAGAGGACCTTGTTCAAGGACTCGAGGGATCTCGTCACACCAGCGGGTATCGGCCACATAAGCAAAAGGGACTTTTCCATCCGCATCTTTGACCAGAAATCCGTAGGTTTCCAAAAGATGATCGAGTTCGAAGAAAGTTGTCTCAAAGCCTTCCAACAGCGCCACTCTGGAGTTGCTTTCGATTTCGGCAAAAGTGCAATGGCGCTTCATCCACGAAATGCAGGGGTGATTCGACGTGAATGCCCTTTCAACGAGATCCCGGCACATGGACCCAATTCCTTTGGGGCCGACGATTTTATAGGAAATACTTTTGTTTTCCGTCACGTGGCTGAAGAACGCCGACAGCACCAAGAATGGAAAACCAAACACATGATCTCCGTGCAGGTGTGAAATATAGACGGTCTTGATACAGTGAAGTCTCACACGATCCCGTTTGATGGATAACATGATGTCCGGAGGGGTTTCGCACAACAGTTCTTCATTGACCATGAAAGCGTTGTAGGGCAATCCATCATTTAAGGCCCCGCCATTTCCGAGGATATGAATGTTCATTTGCTGACTTTCTCCCTTCCTTATACGATGTTCTCCCGGGTGGCGATGACCGCCGCCTGGGTCCGGTCGTTGACACCCATTTTGTTGAATATGCTGGTTACGTGGGTTTTCACCGTGTTTGTGGTGATCGACAGAAGTGATGCGATTTGTACGTTGGTGTACCCTTCGGTGATCAGTCGGAGAATCTCGTTTTCCCTGTTGGAGAGTTCTACGGTGATCTTTATATCACTATCATTTAATCGGATCTTTTGCCCCCCCTCCTTTTGAACATGCAATTCACTGGAGAGATATTTGGAGTAGTTTTTCAGCACCTCTATCCTGTTCTTCCGGTCGGTCACATCAAAACCGAGGGTGACAACAGCGGCAACATCCCCATCGTTTCCGCGAATGGGATAGTTGTGAACTTCGCCCCAGATCCTCTTTCCATTGGCAAACTCAAACCATTGCTCACTGATATCTATTTTTCCTGTTTGAAGGACCTTTCGAACGGTACAATCCTCACACGGTTCCGTTCTCCCATGGATCACACGGTGGCATATGTTTCCCATGAGGGTTTCCGGCGACACCCGATGAAGGGCCGCCAATCCTTCGTTGGCCCATAGGACCCTGTGAAATTTGTCGAAAATCCCAAAGGGAATCTTGATACTCTCAAAAACAATCGGTCCCAGCCCATTCAACAACTGATCAAAGGTGAAGGTTTCTTTAGTGTGCATATCTGATGCTCCCGCTGTGAAATCATTTGTCCAGCATTAGCAGAATTGTCAATTCAAAACAAGCGCCGTGTCATGGGAGACACATTTGATCCATGACCGGTTCAAAAGGGGTTGCACACTGCAATGATGGGGAGATTTAACCGTGGGTTCAGCACGTTGGGAATTTGAAGGAGAGCTCAGAAAAGCTGATATGGGTGAGGGTGCGCTGATTTTATGGTCAGGCGGTGGTTTTCCTCAAGAAAAGACTTTGATCGCAGCACAGGCATCTTCATGGGACAGCCCCATATTCATGGCGGTTCGGATCAGGTTCATGCTGGAAGCGGTGTTTGGGATATAAGCTCCCGTCTCATAGGCCGTATCCATGATGTGTTTGAGCATTTCATGAACGGTGCCGATGGAGGCTTGCGGTGCATAGTCCTGTTCCATGATCTTCTTGGCCTTGATGGCAAACATGTCATTCTTGAGGGGACCGTTCAAAAGCAGGCCAAAAAAGGTTCTGAGATCCAGATCTGCCCTTTGTGCAAAATGGGCCCCTTCCATCAGTCCTGAGAGCGCTGTAGACAAGACGATATTCACCGCCAGTTTCATCATTCCCCCATTGGGAACCGGGCCGCAGGGAACCACGTGACTTCCCACCGCTTGAAAGAGAGGGGCAAATTTTTGAAGGAGGCGGTCCGGACCGCTGGCCATGACCAGCAAGGCACCTTGCTCGGCCTGAACCGAGGTTCCGGATACCGGCGCATCCACAAAGGCCGCTCCTGCCTTTGCAAGCCGCTCCGACAGGCGTCGGGAAAAGACCGGCGGATTGGTGCCCATGTTTACCAGGACCTTCCCCTTAAGCCCATTTTTATCCCGTTGCGTGAGCGACGCAAGTGTCTCATCGACGGCTGACGGCCCGCTCAACATCATGATGACCGTATCCGCCCACTCGAAAAGTGACGAGGGAGACTCGGCCGCCGTTGCTCCCGCTTTCAGGGCCGGTGCGGCCTTCTCCTTTGTTCGATTGTATATCATCAGGGGAAAGCCGGCCCGGACAATGTTTATTGCCATGGGGAGCCCCATGGTCCCCGTACCCAAGAATCCGATGTTTTCCATTTTCGCCATGATCATTTTATCTCCATTTAACTCTGTGCACCTAGAATCAATGAAAATGCGATTATAAGCGCCAGATGATCCGGCGTCATCCCCCGGTCGGGTGATTCCCTGATGATTTGATTTCTTAAAAGGAGGCTCCTTCACGATCCCCAAAACCCTCGAGAGAGGGCATGGTGAAGAATGGCCTCATTGGCCGTAGCCCAGAAACACCTGCACTTCTTCCAGATAATTGTCCGGACGGTAGGTATCCCCCGGATATAGCCGATTGATTTCACCGCTGTATGCTTCGTGCACCCGGTCCCCCTCTCTTTGCAGAATGATCATCTCGTTTTGCGGGATTTTCAGCAGCTTGATGCCCTCCTCCTTCAGTCGATTCCTGACCTCAATCTCTTGCAGAGCCCCTTTGGCGCGGTACTCGGCGCATACATCGTGCACCACTGATACAAAGGTTCTTTTTAAATCCTTTGGCAGTGAATCGAGCCAGGCCTTATTGAAAATCCAGATAAACAATCCCTTGGCATAGTTGATTTCCGTGTAGAACTTGGCGACGTCGAATTTCTTGGTCAGATCGCATACCAGGTCCGTGTGGTCCAGGGCGGTGATCACACCCTGTTTTAAGGCCACGGGAACATCGGGCCAGGGCATGGGAACCGGATTGACTCCCCATGATTTATAGGTCAACTGGTTAACGGCCGCCTCCGCAATTCGAAACTTGGCTTTCTTCATGTCGGCGGTGGTGGCGATGGGTATGGTACTGGCCCAGCCATAGCTCCCGTACGTGGTCACATCCAGGGCCACGATATTTTGATGATCCATGGCCATCAAAAAGTGCTGATACAGTTTTTCGTTTGAAATGAATTTTTCCAGCTTCTCATTTGTGTTTATCAAAAACGGAAGGTTTACAATTCCGAATCTGGGCCCCAGGTTTGTGGAGGCCACCGAACTGACACTCATTCCCTGGATTGCGCCCATTTGCAGCTGGTTAAGGACTTCCACTTCACCGCCGAGCATGGAAAAGGGTTTGTAATCAAAGTAGATCTGACCGTCGGTGGCCTTCCAGAGGGCGTCCCGAATGGCAAAGCCCGCGTAAACGCCCATAATGGCAGGGTGGGACACATTGGAGACGACACATTTGTACTTGGCCGTCGAAGGATCAAATGCCGGTTTCCAGGCATCAAGGGAAGGCTTTTTGGCCCATGACGGTTGGCCACACCAGATTGCCATGATCATCAAACTTGCAACCAAAAGGGTCATTCTTTTTTTCATAGGGCTTCTCTCTCCTTTCCAGTATCAGGGGTTATGGCTTTTACGCCGGACAGTGTAAGAATGGTCGAAAATGCCCCTTGTTTTTGCAATCGAAATGTCGCCTTTTGGCACTCTAAGTCGCAGCCTGTCCTTGGACGATTCGCGAGCATCATGTATCTTATTTGAATTATGAAATAATTGCTGATTGAATCGACGATGAACGGTCATTTGGGAATGGCTTGGGTCCCGGCAAATTCCGGTTTTCTTACGGGTAAAGATGAAATATAATGGATGAATATGATTTCGACGGTCGAAGGCAGGGAGTAATGAGTGTCCGGAATATCGAGAGTCCCATGAAAAATCTGAAATCCTTGAACGACTATTTCGGCCAGGACCTGGGGGTTTATTATTCAAACAATACCAACCGCCTTATCCTTTATCCTTTGATATTCAGCTTTTTCCTGTTGGAAGGCATGGCCATCTGGATGTTTTACCGTGGCCCCTCCTATTATCTTGAACACATGGCCTTTACCACCATCTATTCCCTTCATAAGGCCGCGGGCAAAACCTTGTGCCTCATGGGGGCTGACTATTTGGCCCATTTTCTGATGCCTTCATGGGGTGCCTTCAAGGAACGTACCGTGGGGCGCCAGTGGATCATATGGTCACTGGGTCTGGCCATCGGCTTCATACCCGTTCGAATGATTGCCAGAAAGCTGGTATCCATCTACGCACCCGAAATGGCGGCGTTTTATTCGGCAAATCCTCAAGCACTGTTGAGCATTCCGGTCGTCTTGATGATCTTGATCCCCTGTTGGATCGTGGCCGTGTTCTTTGGGATACACATCGCTCTGTCCAGACAGAGAATTCAGCAGCAGGCCCATGCCGGATCGGCCCTGGGCCCCACAAATGCTGCAAAAAACAACCCCTCCGCCCGAAAAGCCGCCCGTTTGCCGATCGGCAGCCTTAAACTGGGTGAGGACAACGATCGCCGCAAGATAGCATTTTCGGACATTACCCATGTAACGGTGGAGGATCACTACTGTCGCATCAATTACGCCACGGAAAACGGCCTCAAAAGCCAATTGGTTCGATTGCCCCTAAAAGAACTGGCCCTAAAGCTGCCAGAGGGTATTTTCCTC
This sequence comes from Thermodesulfobacteriota bacterium, assembly GCA_028278625.1. The sequence goes on along the minus strand of JANQDY010000109.1, from coordinate 16,376 downwards.
AAGATCCATCGATCACATGTGATCAATCTGAGACATGTCTCCCACCTGACCAAAAAGGGCCGGGACCACAAAATCATCCTGCGGCACAAGAACGTGGAATTGCCTGTCAGCAGGTCCCGGTTCAAGGATCTCCCAAACTATTTGAAATCGATGTACATTACGGACCCGAAAGGGATGTCATCCGCCGGTTGAAATACAAAAAGCTTGGTCCGGATAACGGGGGATTTTTTCGCCTATTGATGTTTTCCGTATTTGGAGGGTGTATTTTCGGTTAGGACGGGTAGTCTCCGGGAATCCGCATGGTGACCTTCAATCCGCCGCCAGGTGCATTTGATGCCGAAATAGTGCCTCCGTGGTACCTGATGGCGCGTTCGGCAATTGCCAGCCCCAACCCGGTCCCTCCCGACTGCCGGTCCCTTGAGGTATCTACCCGAAAGAAGGGCTGAAAGATCTTTTCCAATAGGTCTCCGGGAACACCTTCCCCATAATCCCTCACCGTGATCTCGGCCCAAGGCTTGTCGGCTTTTGTCTCTTTGGCAAGGGATATCTCGACGGAGGTGCCCCGACGGGTATAGCGAATGGCATTGAAGACCACGTTTTCAAGAGCACTCCTAATCAAATGCCGGATACCTCTAACATCAATGTCCGTACGGGAGACCATCCGAACGGTACAGTCCCTGCTTTTCGCTTCAAAATTGGCATCTTTTAAGATCTCCTCAAAAAGGCGATTCAGGTTGAAGAGGGCCGGATGATCCGCCGCCACCATTGTATTCTTTCTGGCGAATTCAAGAAGCCGCGAAATGATCTGATTCAGTCTTTGGGATTCCAGGTCAATCCTGTCAAGGAACTGGGAGATGTCGGGATGTTGTTGTTTTTTGGCCATTTCAGCAGCGATGTTCAACCGGGCCAAGGGGGAGCGCAGTTCATGGGAAATATCCGATAAGAATGCTCTTCTCGTTTCCTCCAGCATCTCGATCTTTTCAGCCATACGGTCAAAATCCATGGCCAATTCCGTCAGTTCATCCCTGCGTCTTCCCTTGCCAAGGCCGATTCTGGTTGAAAGATCCCCTGCCGCCAGTCGCTGAGTCGCGGCCTTTAAGTTTCGAATGGGCGTGGTCAGGTAACGGGCAAGCAAATAACTGAAACCAACCGCGATAGCCAGGAAAATAATCAACCGGGAAATGGTATACTTTGATAGGATCTTATTAATGAACCGATGCTCGGTTCTTCCCACAATCAGATATTCTTTTCCGCTATCTCCCGTGATTCTTATCATGTGAATCTTGTGGGAATGACAATCATCTCCGCGATATTCCTCAACCTCTTTAAGGGTCGTTGCTTCAGTTCCGAAAGGTGTCCTTCCCAGAAGTTCTTTTCCATGGCTGTCAAAAAGAAAAACGTCCATGTGGCTGGCTTCCTGCACCCGACCCAGCAGTGATACGGCGGAAACCTTATCCTCGTTTTCCATTTTCTCCACAAGGGTTTCTCCGTAGAACAACAGCGCTCGATCCGTCGTCTTCTTTGCGGCACGTTTCTGAGCGGAGAACTCCGTGGAAGTTATGGAAATCCAAATGCCGACAATGAACACCGTGACAATGTAAATGCAAAACCAGAGGAATATTTTGGTCCACAAGGATGAAGGTCTTCTGAAGAACCTAAATGGTGTCTTGTGTTTGGGGCGTCTCTTGGAACCCATCCTCTTCCTTCCAGGTTAACGGATCCACCACTTGTGCTGAAAGCAGCCGAACGTCATATTCTACCACGGGGACGCCAAAGGCTTCTCTTAAGAATTGTTAAGGAATTGCTCTTCCAACTTTATAAAACTTAAGGTTTTTTTGCACTCCCTTAAGAGCGCGCCGCAACCAGAAAATGTATATAGGATGAAAACTTGGCTGACCAACCAAAAAAGGGAGGATTCCATGGACAGATTAGAGGATGAAAGCAAACGGAGATTCCTGAAAAGAGGTTTTTTCCTGGGAACCGCCATCGGTCTTTCCGGTTACCTGGGAAATACGGATCGGATTTTTGCCAAAGCGCCTTCAGAGGTGCCCGATCTGGTGGCCGTCAAAAACGGCGAGCCGGTGGACATGTTCAAGAAAGGGATTGAAGCCATGGGTGGCATGAAACGGTTCGTGGGAAAGGGGCAGCGCGTCGTCGTAAAACCGAACATCGGTTTTGATAAAAGGCCCGAAATCGGTGCCACCACAAATCCACACCTGGTTAAGGCCATTGTTGAAAGCTGTTACCAGGCAGGTGCAAAAAAAGTATACGTTTTTGACAACGTGGCCGCCAGCTCTTACGGCGTTGCCAAGGAGTGCTATCTAAAGAGCGGTATCGCCCCCGCCGCAAAAGACGCCGGCGCCACGGTTGTGCAGGCAGACGATGAGAAAGCTTATCAGCCAGTAACCATTCAAGGGGCCAAAACCTTGGGCAGCACTAAAATACATGAACTGGCACTTGAAAGTGATGTTCTCATCAACGTTCCCATCCTCAAGAATCACCGCCACGCCCACATGACCAATGCCATGAAGAATCTCATGGGAATCGTCTGGGACAGAATGACCTACCATTTCACCGGACTGGATCAGTGCATTGCCGATTTCTGCCTTTACAAGACGCCCGACTTAAACATTGTGGATGCCTACCGTGTCATGATGCGAAACGGTCCGCGGGGTCAAAGCGTGGATGACACGGTTCTGAAGAAGACGCTGCTCATTTCCACCGACATCGTTGCGGCCGATGCGGCCAGCGCCAGGATCTACGGTGCTCTACCCCAAGAGATCCCCTATATCAAAATGGGCCATGATCTAAAGATCGGCAACATGAATCTAGACCAATTGAAAATCAAAAGGATGGTTCTTTGAGGTTTTGAAATTGGGTCCGAAACACCTGCGTATCGCTCTTTCGGTACTTTTTTTTGCGGCCATTCTGGTGATGTTCCTTTGGGAAGGCGCCTCTTTCGGCATTCTTACAACAAGCGTTCTTTCTTTTCAGTTCATCCCTTCGATAATCCATTTCTTTGGAAAACCCGCCGGCATTTTGGGGGCGGGCTTTCTGGCGATCCTCTTGATCACCCTCCTTTTCGGAAGGGTTTATTGCGCCTCTCTGTGCCCATTGGGTGTACTGCAGGACATTCTGATATGGCTCTTACGGAAAACGGAAATCGGCGGAAAACCCGGTTTTCTTCCTTCATATGCCGCCATTCGATATTCAATAATGCTCCTAACCGCCATAACCGCGGGGTTCGGCTCACTGGTGTTGGTGAATCTGTTGGACCCCTTCAGTCTGTTCGGAAGGTTCGGCGCCCATGTTTTTAACCCTGCGACCATTTATGCAAATAACCTGGCAGCCGGCATTCTCACGTCCCATGATTATCATCTGCTTTACACCCAGAAGCTTCATTTTGTGCCCCCGTTTGCGCTTCTTGTGACCCTTTTTTTCATATCATTCGTTTTGATCTTTACCGTCTTTTTTGGCCGTGCCTACTGCAATATTATCTGTCCTCTGGGGGCATTGCTGGGTTTTATCTCCAAATACTCCCTCTACAGATTTCGTTTGGACAAAGGGACATGCAGGTCCTGTGGCGCCTGTGAATCCCTGTGCAAATCAGGCTGTATCGATTTAAAAGAAAAACACATTGATCACAGCCGTTGCGTCGCCTGCTTCAACTGCCTTTCCGGCTGTGACAAGGGGGCCATCACCTATTCATTGAGCACATGGCGCCTTGAACCTATGCGCCCACATCTTTCAAAACGAAAATTCTTGATCAACAGCGCGGCTTTTGGGGCCACCCTTTTGGGATTCTTCTCCCTGGCCCGCCTCTCCTTCAGCAGTTCCCGGGAGGCAGGGAGTTCCCGCGTATCGCCGCCGGGATCCATCAGTATCTCACGATTTACACAAACCTGCACGGCCTGTCACCTTTGCGTCAGTGCCTGCAAAACCCATGTGCTCGTGCCGACCCTGTTCGGCTACGGCCCGTCCGGTTTCCTTCAGCCGGTCCTCGATTTTCAATTGGGTCATTGCGATTTCAATTGCAACATCTGCGGATCAATCTGTCCTTCGGGCGCCATTTTACCGTTGACACTTAAGGAGAAACAGCGGGTGCAGCTTGGAAAAGCCGTGCTCAACGAGAAGCTGTGTGTGGTGTACAAAAAAAAGCAGCACTGCGGCGCCTGCGGTGAGGCCTGCCCCACCTTCGCCATTTCGCCCATGGACAAGGCCCATCACTTCGCTCCGGTGGTCGACAATCAATACTGCATCGGGTGCGGCGCTTGTGAAAAGGCATGTCCTACGCACCCCAAAGCCATTTTCGTAACAGGGACCAGGCGCCATGGCCGCGCGGAAATACGTCCCGTCACTGGTCCGGCAGGAAAAATCGACAAAGGGAAGAAGGATGATGGATTCCCGTTTTAGAACCACTAGGGATCATTTCCCAGCGAATAGAGATAGCCGACACTACGGATGGTCACAATCCGTTCCCGCCCGCCGATTTTGTGTCCGATCTTCTTCCTGAGGTTGCTGATATGGACATCAATGCTGCGATCGAAGGGATTGAGTTCACGGCCCAGAACCGCTCGATTCAACTCTTCCCTTAAAACGACCTGCCCGATGGATCGCAAAAGGCATTCCAGCAGGTCATATTCAACGGCGGTCAGCGGGACGGGTTCTCCTGATTTTAGAACGGTCCTCGTTCCAGGGTTCACCTGGATATCCCCGGCGACAATGGTTTCGGGCCTTCGGCGGTTCTTTATCGCATCCAGTTCGTATTTTGACCGGCGCAAATTGGTTCTGATTCTGGCCAGCAACTCCCGGGGATTAAAGGGTTTGGGGATATAATCGTCGGCACCCATTTCGAGGCCGACGATTCTGTCCACATCTTCCCCCCGGGCCGTCAACATCAGTACCGGCACGTTCAGATCCGCCCGAATGCGCTTCAGAACGTCGAAACCGTGAATGCCCGGGAGCATCACATCCAGAACGATGAGATCATAGAGATCCGAAAGGGCCTTTTCGGCACCCTCGTTCCCATCGTTGGCCGTATCGACGCGAAAGCCCTCGGATTGGAGATAATCCACCAGGAGAGCGCACAGCTCCAAATCATCATCGATTATCAGGATTCTGTTGTGTGGCAAATGGCTCGTCAAAGATCTCTATGGTTATGATAACACATGTTTTTTTAAGGATCGACCATAAATAAAACCAGGTTTCAGGTCAAGAGAAAATACTTGACCGGCAGTCTCCTTTTTCCTAAATTCACCCTCCATAAAAGGGATATCCTATCACCCAACTGATGAAAAGGCTTATCATTTATGTCTGACAAGCCCAGAGATGGATGCTGCCATGCAGCGGTTCGCAACCTGCGGGAAGACCTGCGGAACTCCGAACGTCGGTATCGCTCTCTCTTTGAAGGCTCCAAGGACATGATCTTCATCACATTCAAAGATGGATCATTTGAGGATGTCAACCAGGCTGCCGTGGATCTCCTCGGATACGACAGTAAACAGGAGTTGCTCGCCCTTGGATCGGCTGAAAAATTATACCATAATATCATGCACTGGGAGGTGTTTCAGAAGCAGATCGACAGGGACGGATTTGTCAAGGATTTTGAAGCCAAGTTCAAAAAGAAAGACGGGGACCTTCTGCATTGTCTGCTCAGCGGCAATGCGGTATGGAACAAGAACGATGATATCGTCGGCTACCAGGGGATTGCCAAGGATATTACGGCCCGCATGGATGCGATTCAGAACTTCCAACAGCGTCACAGAGAACTGTGGGTTTTGTACTCGGTTGCCTTTGCCATGAACAAAACCCATGATCTCGATGCCGTTCTCGAAATCGCCCTGAGCAAAATGCTGGAAGTGCTGGGCCTCAAAGCGGGTGCCATTTTTTTGATTGATCACGAAAACGCTGCTTTTATCATGAAAAGCTGGCAGGGTTTCCCGACCGGGGCAGAAGCAAATGGTTTCAGGATTGATTTGCACGATAAATCGCTGATGAGATCATTGCTTCAGGAAGACCTGACGTTGACCCCCGAACCCATATTCCCGTCCTTCATGGCGACCTTACGTCATAACGTCGAAAACTTCTCCATGGAACTCACCTGCTTTTTGATCACCGCCAAAGAGAAAGCTTCCGGATTTCTGGCCCTGGATTCCCCACCCGATAATGACATCTCCCGCCGTAAGGGCTCTCACCTGTTGGGCTCTCTGGGAAACTTTTTGGGCGGTGCCATTGAAAACGCCAGCCTGATGCAGACCATCGCAAGGCATCGTGAGGAACTCAAGGGATTGACAGCCCGGTTGTTTCATTCCCAGGAACTGGAACGCCGGCGGATTGCGCGGGAGTTGCATGATGAAGCCGGCCAGGCACTGACCGGCATCAATTTTACCCTTGAGACCATCCACAGGGAACTGCCCCCTGATCAGAGAAGCATCAAAGATCATATTGTCGACGTTAGAGAGCAAATCAACCGCACCTATCATGATATGCGGCGCCTTTCCTACCGGCTGCACCCTGCGATTCTCAGCGATCTTGGTCTGGAGCCGGCCCTGGATACCTATCTGAACGACATTGCCCAACATGCCAATTTGGAAGTTGAATTCAAAATGGTGGGATTTGAAGATCGGGTGGATCCTGAAACTGAAAACATTCTCTATCGCATCTCTCAGGAGGCACTCACCAATACCGTCAAGCACGCCGAGGCCGGGCATTTCAGACTTTCCATCATCAAAAGCTTTCCCCAGATCATTTTCCTGGCCGAAGATGATGGTAAAGGATTTGAACCCGCTGATTTCGACACCCAAAAACAGGCACTGGGATTATTGTCCATGAGAGAACGGGCGGCCATGCTGGGGGGCAAATTTGCGTTAAAGACGTCAAAGGGTAACGGTACCCGCATCAGAATCGATATCCCTGTGAAGGAGACTTCCCGTGACTGACAACAGCATCAAGATTTTTTTGGCGGACGATCACACAATTGTACGCCAGGGGTTGGCCAAATTGCTGGAGGCCGAGCCCGGTTTTGAGGTCATCGGTGAAGCAAAAGACGGCCGGGAAGCGGTCAACAGAGTAAAAAAGCTGCTGCCGGATGTGGTCATTATGGATATCGCCATGCCCATGTTGAACGGCATCGAAGCCACCCGTCAGATTAAAAGGATGCTGCCGCGGGTAAAAATAATTATCCTTTCCATGCATTCCCACGACCGCTACATCAGCGAACTCATCGGCCTGGGCGCTTCGGGATACCTGCTGAAAGATGCTTCAGGCAGAGAAATCATAAAAGCGGTGGCGGCTGCCGTAAAGGGCGATGTATACCTGAGCCCTTCCATTTCTCGCCGCGTTATTGACGACTATCTGGCGCTCAGAAAGACCTCGTCGCGGGAAGATTTGTACAACAGACTTTCCAACCGCGAGCGTGAGGTATTTCAAATGATCGCCGAAGGCCACACCACCAAAAAAATCGCTGACATTCTATGCGTCAGCCCCAGCACCGTAAAGACGCACCGCGCCAATATTATGGACAAACTGCAGCTTGAAAACATCTCCCAACTGGTCCAGTTTGCCGTCCGTCTTGGCATTGTCGAGGTCCAATCTCACAGAATAAACGGGGATTGAGGAAGACCATCGGGTAAGCCGTGATGTCTCTGGATCTCTCAATTGAGTACCTTAAAAAAGATCCTGTCTCCGGGTAACGGCCGCAAAACGGGAACGCACCAAGGGGTCCGTGCAACGGCTCATTTGCTTTTCGTAATCCTGGGTGGTGAACAACAAGAGCGAATCCCCTTTCACCCGATAAACAAGATCATTCTCATCCGCATCCCTAAAAGGCGTCCGCTCGATGAATTCTTGAAGCAGCACCGGTTTTTGTACCTTCCGTGTGTCGGTCCTGGGGAGTTCGCGCAACAGGCGGATGTATCCGGGGAGGGCATAGGCGGGGATGTTGCCTTTGCAAAACCGATAAAGGCCCTGGACGTCGAATCCGGAGGGATCCGCCACCTCCACCACGTAGATGGGATTGTCGTTTTCCGTACTGTCCACATGGGGAATGCCGATGACCACGCAATTGACCACCCCGTCATATGCCATGACGATTTCCTCCACAAAGGCCGTTGAAAAGTTCTCCCCTTTGGATCGAAGCCGGTCCGTACCGGTGCGGCCCAGGAAAATGATATACCGTTCTCCATTCAACTCCACGAAGGCTCCCAGATCCCCCATGTGATAGTATCCCGCCGCGTCGACCCGTTCCGCGCTCTCCCGGGGATTGTTGTAATACCCGGTAAAAGCGGAATCGCCCAGAGACTTCTGGCTCACCAGGATCTCTCCCACGGCCCTGTCGAAATTGAGGATTCTGCCGCCCCCATCCACCTGGGCCGGGTCCTGTTCGCGGCCGCTCGATTCATCCACAATTCTGATATCCTTTCCGGGCAGGTATTTTCCCACGCTGTAAGCGGGGGTATCGGGTGTCACCGTTGCGATGGCCCCCACCTCCGTGGAGCCGAAGGCCTCTGTGAAGACATCCAGGCCGAAGATACGGGTAAAGGCCTCCCGGTCCTGTGCGTTGGTTCCGGTACTGACCACCGTTCTAAGCGGTAAGTGGGCGTAGTCCGCCCCTTCCCCCACTGTATTTAACACATACCGCACCGGATCCCCCACGCTGTTCCACACGGTGGCCCCCACCCGTTCGATATCGCTTACAAACTTTCCTGCACTGAAACGTCTTCGAATCAGCAACCCGGCACCGTTTAAGAGGGCCGGGATAACGCTCAGATAGAGGGAATTGGAGTGGTTAAGGGGCATACACACATAACTCACATCATTTTCACCGTAGTTCAGAATGGCGGTGGACATAACCCCCACATCAAACACCTTTTTCCACGACACCTCTATCCCTTTGGGCGTACCGGTGGTCCCCGACGTGAAAATGATGACTCCGGGGCTCTCCGGCTCAAGGGGCGTAGGGCAGAAATTCCCGACGCCAACCCTGTCAAGGATCTCCTCGATGGTGCGGAGGCCCGGGGGATGATCTCCTTGCGGACCTTTCCTGACCAGCACCTGTTGGGGATAAAGGGGCGAAAGGTCATGATCCTCATGGGCCGCCGTCACCGATTCCAGGAACGTTCGCCCGGTTTTCGGCTGTTCCACCTCATCCACCAGCAGCACGTGCACATCCATGTTCCGGATGTCATCCGCCAGCCGCAATCCCACCTGGGCATTGTTGATCCCCACCAGCGTTGTGCTTGCAAAAGCACACCCTCCAAAAGCATAGAGTACCTCGGGGGTGTTCTGCATGTAGAAGCCCACATGAAAACGGGCGCCCGCCTTTCTCCCTTGACGGTTTCTCAAAAAATCGATCATCCCCCCGTATTTGAGGGACATTTCAAAATACTGCCTGAAAGAGACCTCCCTAAACCGGCCCGCTTCATCATAATACATGAAGAAGGTCCGATCTCCCAATTGGGGATGATTTCCATAATATTCAATCACCTGGGCAATGTTCATGCCTTTTACGTCTTTTAAAGCCAACCCAAATACTCCTTACAATTAAGCACCAGAATGGATGCGAAGTTCCCACACTGAAAGCCGGTTCTTTCATTTGTTCCGGGATCGGCCCCCTGGTAGAAAGCCCCCTTGGCATCATATCCAACCCGCCACTCAAAAATCAATCTCTCATCCCTGTGGATCCGGTCCATCTCACGACTTTTTTTGTGACCCTTTGAAGGCGGCCGGTGTATTCATCATGAAATGTGGGCAGCAAGACCGGATTTTTCGAGCATCCGGTCTTGAGCAAATCTTCAGGAGAAAGCCCACGCGCAAAGGAGAGTGCAATGAATATTTCAAAAAAGGTCATGGTTTTTTCTTTCATCTTTTTATTGGGTCTTGTTTCCAATGCCTTCTCCGGGGATAGGATCATCCTCGGAAACTTCGCGGAATGGGCTGTTTACGGCAGGGATTACCACGTCATGGATATCCCCGCGGATAAATTAACCCATGTGAATTACGCTTTTGCAAAGGTTACCAGCGACGGCGAAATCGAGGTCTGGGACACCTACGCGGCCCTCGAAAAACACTATCCCGAAACAGACTCCTGGGAGATTGATGAAATCAAAGGGAATTTTAAACAATTGCGATTGCTTAAAGAGGCGCATCCCCATTTGAAAGTCACCGTTGCCCTGGGTGGATGGACCGGATCACAATACTTCTCAGACATTTCCGCCACCGAGGATGGGCGGATTCGGTTTGCGCAGTCGGCCAAAGAGTTCCTCGAGCAGTACCCCATTTTCGACGGCTTTGACATTGACTGGGAATTTCCGGTCATCGACGGCCTGACTCCCGGCCGGCCAGAGGACCGGGAGAATTTTTCCCTGCTTCTGGCGCAGCTGCGGGCAACCCTCGGCTCGGATTGTCTCATCAGCGTGGCCGTGAACGCGGGACCAAAAGGTATCGCGGCCATCGATTTCAGGGAGGTGGTAAAGTACGTTGACTGGATCGGTCTCATGACCTACGACTTTCACGGCACCTGGGACCCCACAACGGGGTACAATTCGGCGCTCTATAACAACAACGACCTCCTGGAATCCCAGGCCAACATGGATGCTGCCGTGAGGAATCTGATGGATGCGGGAGTCCCCCGGAAGATGATTCTCGCCGGTTTGCCCTTTTACGGCAGAAGTTATGCGGGGGTCCCCGCACCGGGTATCAATCAGACTTTTACCGGGGCGGGGCCGGGGACCTACGAACGCGGTTTTCTCGATTACAAAGATATCCAAGAGAATTATGTGGGAAAGGATGGATACGAATATTACTGGGATGATATCGCCGGGGTCCCTTATCTCTACAATGGGGCCAAGCAGGAGTTCATTAGCTATGACGACGTAAGATCCATCGCCGGCAAAGCCGCCTATGTGTCGGAAAACGGCTTGGGAGGGGTCATGATTTGGGAGCTCTCCAGTGATAACGGCGATCTGGTGCAAGCTGTTCATGAAGGGTTCGGCAACCCTTCACCGCCGCCTCCTGAGCCTGGTCCCGAACCGGAACCGGAACCCCAGCCCGAACCTGATCCCGAACCCCTGCCGGACGGGGATGCCGATTTCGAGATCCAAGTGACATCCGACTGGGACACCGGCTACTGTGCCGATGTAGCCGTAACCAACCCCCACGCCCAGACCATCGTATGGAAAGTGACCTTCGAACTGGACGGAAGCCTGACGTCCCTTTGGAGCGCGAACTACGATGTCTCCGGTACCACTGTGACCGCCACGGGGCTTTCCTGGAATCGGGAACTCGAGCCGCACGGGTCCACGAACTTCGGCTTCTGTGCCACCCGTTCCGAAAACCCGCCATCCCCCCCAGCGCCCGATCCTGAGCCGGAACCGGAACCCCAGCCCGAACCTGATCCTGAACCGGGGCCGTTACTTGAGACGTCCGTCAGTGTCACCTCTGACTGGGGAAGCGGCTACTGCGCCAACATCGACATCACAAACAACGGCGGCAGCAACGCGGACTGGATCGTGACCCTCCCCATCGAGGGGAACGTCACCTCCCTCTGGAACGCCACCTGGGTCCAGGAAGGCGACCAGCTTACCATCGAAGGGGTGAACTGGAACCGCGCTCTGGGCCCTGGTGGTAGCGTGCAAGTGGGGTATTGTGCGGTGAGAAAAGAACAGGATTTCATTTGAGCTCCAAATGGTGTAAGCTGATTCTATTCCAATTCAAGATAGAGAAGAGGAGACGGATCTATTGGAATTGATCATCATGGCGCCGCTGGCTTTCATCCTTGCACTTGTGACGCGCCGAAAAGAAGCGCTGCGAATGCATTGGGCACCCGATCGTCACACCTGGATGGCCATTATTGTTGGGCTTATCGCTTTCGCATTGAGTTGCCTGTTACTGGCCGTCCCGCCTGGATCGATCGTTCATTCGCTTCTGCTTTTCGCGTGTGTCTGGACTATCTGCGGTTTTGCACTCCCCTGGGGCTACGCTCTATTCGTCGAGAGATCCGGTGCTGAGAGCTTGGGACTCACCAGAAAAAGGTGGAAACTGAGCCTGAGCCTGAACCTGATTTTAGGCGGCCTTTTCCTGACGGTGCTGATCACACAGGCCGATTGGGTGGGCATTAAACCGAGAGTATTCTGGGCAGGTACCCTTGTCCTTATAACCGGCAATCTATACGAGCTCTTCCTGTATTACGGCTTCATACACTTGAGACTGGAACGCTCCTTCGGAGTAATTCCTGCCATTTTGGGGACCGCGGCCCTCTATGCCTTGTGGCATGTGGGCAGCGAGCTTCCCTTGGTGGAACAACCGTTGCTGAGCCTTGGTAAACTATTCCTCGTGGGGGTGATGTATCAATCTGTTTTTTCCGTAACTAGAAATCTCCTCACCATCTGGCCCTTCTTTGTGGGTGGCGGGGTGCTGATTGACTTTGTACTCGATATCGGAACCATGGATGCAGTGGCCAGGGCATGGCCATGGGCCATCGGGGTCCTCTTTCTAATGACATTGATCGGCCTTGGGTACTTCTGGGCGGAAAAAAGGGAATGCTCAAGATGACCGGTATGTAACCTGTCACCATTTGGCTGTCCCTTAGTGCTTATTCCTTTTTGCTCTTTAACATCGCCCACGGACAAACCGATGATAAAACGGGAGTTCAGGTCCGATTAATCTAGACGTAATGGCCTTACTCAATTAATATTTGAAGAAGGCCATTTTTGTCGATCATTGTTGAACCTTCATTTCCGGATCCGGATGAGCCGCCACGCCGTGTCCATACAACTTCTGAAAAACCGTGGGGCCTGGCTCAAGTGAAAGGAGGTGGTTCCAAATGCCTACCGCATCAAGAAGAACATTTCTTAAAACCCTTCTTTGTGCGTCAATCTCCGGCTTAACCCCATTTCTCAATTCCCATGCTTTTGGATACAAGGGAAGAAAAAATCATGATTTTGAGCCGGGATATGTGAAACTTCACGAACGGGGAGAATTGAAGCGACGGGGAGAGAGACTCTGGAAGTTAATGGAAAATTGTGAACTCTGTCCAAGAGTGTGCGGCGTTAACAGACTGGCGGGTGAGAGAGGCTTTTGCCAGGCAAATGCCCGGTTGGAGGTTTCCTCCTTTCATCCCCACTTCGGAGAAGAAAGGCCCCTGGTGGGAAATGGCGGTTCAGGGACTGTCTTTTTGACAAATTGCGGATTAAGATGCGTCTTTTGCATCAATTGGGAAGTCAGCCAGGGAGGGGACGGCGCTTCAAGAAGCATGGAAGACCTCTCCCGGATGATGCTTCGGCTTCAGAAAATGGGGTGTCCCAACATCAATTTCGTCACACCGACCCACTATGCACCGCACATCCTCCTTGCGGTGGACAAGGCGGCCGCAAAGGGGTTGAAAGTCCCCTTGGTCTATAATACCTGCGGTTGGGAACGGGTGAAGATATTGAAAGTCCTGGATGGCATCATTGACATTTATTTGCCCGATTTCAAGTATTCTGACGAACGAATGGCGGCCCAATATTCTTCAGGCGCCGATACCTATGTTCACGATACCCAAAATGCCCTTCTTGAAATGCATCGGCAGGTGGGGGTGGCCAAACCGGCAAAGGACGGGTTGATGCATCGCGGCTTAATGATCCGCCATCTGGTGATGCCCAATAATGCATCAGGCACCAAAGGCGTTATCCAATGGATCGCGAAACATCTTCCAAAGGATACTTATCTGAATCTGATGTCCCAATACCGCCCCATGTATCATGCCTTTGACTATCCCGAAATATCCCGCAGAATCACGATAAAGGAATATGCGGATGCCGTCAGGTGGGCCAAGAAGGCGGGGTTGACGAATCTGGATATTCAGGGATACCCTTTTGGGGGTTGAGGGGAGTTTCAATGCGCAATGTCTTTGTTGTCTGTTTTGCGGCGAACCTGGGGTTAGCCCTTGTATCCCTATTCCTATCGCCCGCAACGGTAGCCATTCACTTCGGCCCGGGGGGCGAACCGGATGGCTGGGCGCCGGCCTATGTCAGCGCCCTGATCATGGCAGGCGCCAACGCCCTCCTGTTCCTGTCACTCATTTTCGTCCCCCGCCTTCTTCAAAAGACGCCGGCCCGGTGGATCAACCTTCCCAACAAGGAATACTGGTTGAGGGAAGAAAACCGGGACAGGATGGTTTTTCTGCTTTCGGGGATGATGTACCGGTTCGGCACGCTCACCTTTGTTTTTCTGTTCATGGTGGGTCTTCTGTCGCTGCAAGCCAACTTATCCAACCCGGTTCGGCTTAGGATGTCCTTCTTCTGGTGGCCCTTGGGCCTGTATTTGGCCTATACGGTTTTCTGGGTCGTGAAACTGGTGCGGATCTTCCGGATTCCCGGAGAAGCGCCGCGGTGAAGCTGCCAACATCACTGATATGGAACCCTCAGATCCGAGGGCGTGATGGGCAGTTTTCGTATTCGTTTGCCGGTGGCTGAAAAAACCGCATTGGCCACTGCCGGGCCGATCACGGGAACCGCTGTTTCTCCGATGCCCGTGGGCGGTCTGGTGCTGGGCAGCAAATGGGTGATGACTTCCGGCGTTTCATCCATCCTCAAGACGGGAAAGCTGTCGAAGTTCTCCTGCTCGGCCCTACCGTTCTTGATGGTGATGGAACTTTTGATGGTGGCCGTGAGACCAAAGACAACCGCGCTTTGCACCTGGGCTTTTACGATCTTCGGATTAACGACCACGCCGCAGTCGAGGGCACAGACCACGCGATGGACTCTCAATTCGCCCCTTGAATTGACGGATATTTCAGCCACGAGAGCCATCATGGTCTCTTGAAAATTATGGCAGGCAATGCCCCGGTGGATGTTTTTGGGCGGTTTTTCATTCCAGCAGGCCTTTTGCGCCGCAAACTTCAATACTCTTAACAATCGGGGTGATCCGGACAGAAAATCGCATCGGAATTCAAAAGGGTCCTGGCCAACGGCGTGGGCCATCTCATCAATGAAGCACTCCACGGCAAAGCAATTGGAGGAAGGTGCCACCGACCGCCACCAGCAAATGGGAATGCCGGGATCATCATGAATGAATTCCACCCGCATATTGGTAAAGGCGTAGGGGAGCGGGCCGGCGCCCACAATTGCTTTTTTGCCGGAAATGAAGCGGGGCATCAGACTTTCTGCCACGGAAGTGGCGGCATTCTTGATAAACCTTGGGATGGCGTCCGGCATCATTCCGGATATGACTTTGGGGAGGGCTTGTCCGAAGACGTCCGCGCCCACAATGCGATGGCGCCAGGCTACGGGCCTGCCGCGCTCATCAATCACCGCTTTCATGACGTTATGGGTGGCCGGTCTGTAATAATCCCGCTGAAAATCTTCTTCTCTCGTCCAGATCACTTTGACCGGGGCTTTCATCTTCTGTGAGATTTCCACGGCTTCACCCACGTAATCCACCAGTGCACGACGTCCGAACCCTCCGCCCAGATACGTGGTGTGGACGTTTACTCTGGCGTTATCAAGCCCCGTAATTTTAGCTGCGATCTCCTGGGACCCTTTCTGGTTCTGGGTGGGCACCCAGATGTCACAGGTCTCATCTCGCACATGCGCCGTGCAGTTCATGGGTTCCGGTGTGGCGTGGGCCTGGTAGGGGAGGTCGTATGTCCCTTCAAGAATGCGGCCCCCGGATTCAAAGACCTTGTCGACATCTCCCTCCTCGAAAAAGGCTTTTCCTTTTTGCTTTCCCATGAGGGCCCACCGTTCAAACAACTCCTGGGAGTTGATGTGATCATTGGGGTGTTCTTTCCATTGAACCTTCAACGCCTCTTTTGCCTTTAAGGCTTGCCAAAAGGTATCGGCCACGATGGCAACCCCCGTTTCAACGGCAAAAACCTGGCGAATCCCTTCCATTGACAACAATTCCTTACGGTTGAAGGAATGGATCAGGGATCCGAAGACCGGTGGGTGGACCACCGTTGCCGTGAGCATGTGAGGCAGTGTCACATCCATGCCGAATTCCGCTTTGCCCATGGTCTTTACGTGGCTGTCGAGACGCGTAAGGGGCCTGCCGATAATTCTAAATTGGTCCGGGCTTTTAAGGGGGACACTATCCGGCACCGGCATTTGCGAGGCCTTTTGGATCAGTTTTCCATAGCGAAGGGCTTTTCCCGTTTTCCTGTGGATCACCCGGCTGTTTTCGGCGTAGAGTTCCGTTGCGGGCACCTTCAAGGTCTCGCCGGCGGCCCTGATGAACAGGTGGCGGGCTTTGGCCCCCGCCTCCCTTAGCAGGTCCCAGGAACTCTCAACGCTCTTGCTTGAAACCGTCCATTGTATGCCGTAGTCGGGATGCTTATACACATCAGCCACCGGCGCGATGCGGAATCGCACCTTGTTCCAATCGGCCGCCAACTCCTC
>JANQDY010000154.1 GCA_028278625.1 Thermodesulfobacteriota bacterium | reverse complement strand
CACACTGTATTCGGAAAAGCCGGATACGAAATTTCCGTGGCGCACCATATCGCCGTTGGCATCGGTGAGGCGCGAGGTGCCGTCCAGCAGCATGCCCCCCAGAAAGGCCTCGAAATTGCCGCTGCAGATGTTTCCCATGCCTCTCAGACACTGGGGACACTTACCGCAGGGGATCATCCAGGTCCCTATCACGTGATCACCCTCTTTCAGCTTGGTGACTCCCGGTCCCACCTCCTGGACAATACCGGAGGCTTCGTGCCCGATGGCCAATGGCAGTTCAATGGGAATTTCGCCAAGGCACAGGTGGAGATCCGAATGGCACCAGCCAGTATAGGCCATTTTGATAAGCACCTCCCCTTCCTTGGGTGGGTCCAGCTCAAGTTCTTCGATGGTCATGGGTTTGTTGGGTTCTCTTAATACGGCTGATCTTGTTTTCATCGCTGTCTCCTTTCCTTTGTTTGGTTATTCACTGTGTTAAATCATGGTCCAGAACAACTATGCTTTGTCTCCCTTCTTCCGCACGGAAGCGGCGTAGAGTTTCTCAAATAGCAAACCGAGGTTATCAGTGGTAAACGGGGTTCCTTTGCTCACGATAATATCGTTTATTTCCAGAGCGGGAAGAGCATCCGCAACACCCAGGCGGCCGTGCTCCAGCATTTCCGTCACCTGGTACACATCGGCGTCGAAACCGTATCTGCGAATCAGTTTAAGCAACGTGGCTTCAGTTGTTTTAAGCCTGTGAATATCTGAATCCAGTATCCTGAATATGAGTCGCATAATCAAGTCCGTCCTGTTTTCGAATTATCGAGGGGTAAAGCAAACGCCCAACGCTCAATTTCTAATGAATCGCTCGGCACTCAAAGCGGCAATGGTTCCGTCCGCCATGGCCGTTGTGATATAACGGAACTGCTTTTGACGCACATCCCCCACCGCATAAACGCCCCCGATATTGGTTGCCATGCTCTCGTCGGTTAGTACATATCCTTGTTCATCCAGCGCAATAATGTCTTTAAATGAGCCGGTGTTGGGTATTTGCCCCATAAAGACGAAAATTCCGTCCACGTTGACGGTTTCCATGCGACCGCTTGAAAGGTGTTTCAGACGTACGGCCCGCAGTCTGTCGTCCCCCACAAGCTCAACCAGCTCCGTCGAAAAAGTCGCCGTGACATTCCCATGGGAGAGGAGTCTTTGTTGAGCGGTTTCAGCCGCAAAGAATCGGTCCATCTTTTCGATTAAACGGATCTCTTTTACTCCCAAAGAGAGAAGATAGGATGCCTCGTCAAACCCGCTGTTTCCACCGCCCAACACAAGGACCCTTTTATCCTTATATGCGGAACCGTCACAGACGGAACAGTAATGAATCTGATCCCAACCGCCCGAGGCTATTTCCAGAGACACGGGCCTGCGCCCCGTGGCCAGAACGACAGCAGGCGACCGGTACAAACACTCTTCGGTTTCAATTTCTTTCAACTCACTTTGGAGCAGAACCCTCGTCACTTCGGCAACCTCCTCAACCGTAACGCCGAGGGCATTGACCTGTTCAGAGACTCTTTGCATCAGTTCCATGCCGTGAATCGATGGGTAGGATGGAAAATTTTCCACCGAATGGGTGGAATTCACGAGCCCGCCGCAGATATTGGATTCAACCAAGGCGACCCGCAGATTGGCCCTCGCGGCAAAGATGGCTGCGGTCATTCCCGCGGGTCCGCCTCCCAAAATGACGATGTCAAATCCTTTTTCAGCTTTCATTGTATTCACTCCCGGTTGATTTGTATCATCGGCCGTGAAAATGAGAAAAGCTTCTTAAGCATCTCGATACAAAGCCGCCAACTCCCTGGGATTCATAAGGCCCGTTTTGACAACGGCAGCCTTTCCTTTTTTAACAACCACAAGAGTGGGCACTTTTTGAACGCCAAGGGACTGCATGCCTCGGGGATTTTCCTCGCTGTCCATATACATGACCGAAACGGTTTCCCCGGTTGCGGCTACGAACTTATCAATAACCTTTTTCATATTAAGACAGTGCGGGCACAATTTCTTGTGAAAGAGAAGAAGGCCCCTTTCCGTGGCAGCGATTTGCTCGTCATAATCCTTGTCGGTTAGATTGCACACTTCCATAAAAACCTCTCTATAATCCCTTTTTGTTTCTGCGAAACACCCATTCAAATAAAGATTCGCCGCGGATCGGCTTTCTTGTCAAAGCCGATCCTAAGGGGAATACAACTCGCCGACGATCCTACAAAGTACGCAACTCGCCGATGAACAACCGCAGCTTTCTCAGCAGTTCCTTGGCTTCTTCCGGTTTCTTTTCAATGATGTTGTTGAGTTGGTAGGGATCCTCACGCCGATCATACAATTCGTCCTTTTGCGGAATCGTTATCTCACTGTGTGGCGTACACGTCCACATATCTTCGTTCTGCAGGTCTTTGGTCGCTTCACCGCCGGCCATACCGCCACTGTCATAAATCTTTGAGATGGCTTCTTCAGTGGTGTCACATTCGTTGGGAAGCCAATGAATATAGCTGTGGTCATCGGTGACAATGCTCCAGGAAAATCCATAGAAGCCGGTAATGGCGAAATCCCGAATTTTATCATCTTCACCGGATACAAGGGGTAAAATGGTTTTGCCGGTCATCTCTTCGCCGGAAAGGGTGCTCTTAAGTTTGAAACCTTCACGAGCTTCTTCGCTTTTGGTTAGATAGCCGAGCCAGTCAAGAATCGTCGGTCCCATATCACAGGTCTGGATGAGGGATTTTATGCGTTTTCCTTCGCTGATACCAGGCATCCTCACAAGAAACGGGACATGCGCCATCTCTTCATAAGGCCATGGTCTGAATTTTCGCATGAGACCGTGGCCATATTTTCCGTTGCCCAAAGGTTGTCCGTGATCCGATGTGAGAATAATGAGGGTGTTATCCCAAAAACCCAGCTCTCTAACCTTGTCGAGAAGTTTTCCCACCCATTTATCCACAAGCGTAACTTTTTCGGCATATAGCATGCGGATGTGGTGCAGTTCTTCTTCGGTGAATCGATCCCCGATGATGCCGGGTATGGGAACGATTTGATCTTTTCCCTTGTAGCCGGGGTCATAGAGATAGTCCATATCGGGATTCCAAACCGACGGAGGATCCCATGGTTCATGGGGATCAAAGGAATCCACCCAGAGGAAAAACGGCTTGGTTCGATCCACCTCTTCTTCCAGATATCGCATACTGTCTTTCATCACGGTTGCCACTTGCGTATCTTCGTCGCTTCGCCAATGCTGCCGGTGTTTCAGGAGAGACGCCAATTCGCTTTTGAGCGATGTCACGATGGCGGGATCTATCCCTTTGGTGCTGCGCTCTTCGATGAAGTCGTCAGGTTGGAAACCGAAAAGTTGATCATTTTCAAAGTACTGGGTATCCAGCTCCTGCCCGTGAGAGAATTTTACGTAGTCAAAGCCACGGTTGAATCCATACTTGGGCAACCGCATGGGCGCGGTATCGAATACCAGGGCCGTCTGCACGCCCGTCCCCCAGAGAATGTCCGGGACGGTCGTGTCTTCGGGCAGCAAAGGCGCCCAACCCACAAACGGCAGCGTATATCTTCCGGTCAGCATGGAGCGCCTGCAGGGAACGGTGGGAAGGGCGTCGGCATAACAGTTCTCAAACAGGGTCGACTGCAATGCGAATCTGTCATAATTGGGTGTTCGGATCCAGTCGTTGCCGTAACAGCCCAGGTAATCATATTGAAGCGTGTCGGCAACAACTACAATGACGTTTTTAATCTCTTTGTTTTTCATATTATCTCCTTAATCTGTTTTTCAACTCCCGTATTGTTTAGAGATTTTTCGGGATGAACTGCGTTCATGTTTTTTCATGAAACCCCATTTGAAAAAGGGAGTGCTTCGATCATCCAATGGGTGCCAAGGTTTTAATGGTATTGGCCAAAAAGAGTGCAATATCCGGAAACAGGACAAGAAGAATAATCAGCGCTATTTGCGCCAATAGAAAAGGAATCACGCCCCTGAAAATGGTGATCATGGGGACATCCTTTGCAACACCGGATATAACAAAAACATTGATACCCACCGGCGGTGTGATTTGCCCCATCTCCATCATGATTACGGTGACAACACCGAACCAGATGGGGTCAAACCCCAACGCCTGAATGGTGGGGAATATAATCGGCATGGTGAGCATGATCATGGGAATAATGTTCATGACCATACCCAAAGCAAGGTAAAGAAGGAGTACCACGAAGAACACCACGTACCGGTTCACATTCATGGCCACGATCATATCGGACATTTTCAGGGGAATTTCGGTGGCAACAATGAAATAGCCCAGAACGGAGACGCTGATAATGATGCAAAAGATCATTGCCGTCATCTGCATGCTTGTATCCATGGCCTCCCAAAACCGTTTCCAAGATAGCCCACCCCTGGAAAATAAGGAGCACACCAGTGCGCCCACAGTGCCAATACCGCCCGCCTCGGTGGGTGTCACAAACCCCGTATAGATCCCGCCAACGACGATCACAAAAAGCAGGACCACCATCCACACGTCTTTTAAGGCCTTGAACTTTTCCATCATTGAAAATTTTGGGCCTGAAGGTCCCAATGCCGGATTCATTCGGCATCTCACATAGATGATGCCGGCGAACATGGCAGCCAGTATGATTCCGGGAATCATTCCCGCCATAAAAAGCTTGGCCACGCTTGTTTCGGAGATAAAGGAGTAAATAATGAAACCGATACTGGGCGGGATGAGGATCCCAAGGGTTCCTCCGGCGGCCAGCGCCCCGGTGGCCATTGCATCCTGATAACGGTACTTTTTCATTTCCGGCAGAGACACGGATCCCATGGTTGCCGCCGTGGCCAAACTGTCCCCGCAAATGGCTGCGAAAGCACCACACCCGGCCACCGTGGAAATGGCCAGTCCTCCGGGCAAGGCCCCAAACAATTTGTAGGCAGTGTTGTAGGCATCTTTGCTGATCCCCGACTTAAAGGTAAACATACCCATCAAAACAAAGAAAGGGACCACGCAAAGAAAGTAATCCGCAACACTGTCGTAGGCGGCCATTTTAACGACTGAAATGGCGACTTCAGCCGATCTGAGATACCAGAGTCCCAAAAAACCGATAAGCCCCATGGCAAAGGCGATGGGAAATCCGAGGAACATGAGAATTAAGAGTCCGATCACAAACATAATGCCGGTCGTTAACAGATCCAATTCAGGCAAAAACAGTTTCAGAATGACGGGACAAAACAGGGTTAAAAGGGTCAACGCATATACGAACAGGGTCACCACCACCGGCCTTTTAAAACCATCAATCAATTGGCCCTGAGACTTCAGATAGTTAATGAGAAGAACCGCGGTGATGGCCAGACCTCCCAGAACAACGACGACCAGTACCGGCCACAGGGGAACCCCCGTTACCATGCCGATTTCCTGTTCCTCGAACGCCTCCATTGCCCTCACGGCATTCTGCCATGATACAATCGCGAAAAAGCACATTCCCAACAGGCTGAATATACACTCCAGAAATGTCTTTGTCCGCGCGGATAGTCTCCCGGCCAGCAGATCCACGCGAACGTGGCCGTTGTTGACCATGGCCCACGAAAGCCCCAGAAAAGCGACGATCGCCAGCATGAACTGCTCAAGTTCTATGCTACCCGGCAATGGGTAATTGAAGAAGTGACGGCTGATGACATCCACAACCAGCAGAAATGCCATGATCATGACCAGGGCCGATCCAAAAATACTCATACTCCGGGCGACCCCGGCCAGATATCGATTCATCGTATCAGAGACACCCATCATTTTTCGGCTGAAAATATGCCGGTCTACACTGACAACGGATGTATCGATCGCTTTTGCCTTCATGAGACTTTCCCTTTTTGCCTGTCCGAAGTGTGAAAAATCGATTTACCGATGAGAAAACGCGGTCAAAAAAAACGCTCTCCGAAACCAATTACACTGATTCACTTGGTGCGCTTTTTACCCGGTTCTCCCCACCATGCATCGGCTTTGTAGGGGTTCTTCCTTCTTTCTTCCGCAATTTTCATTATTTTGTCGAAAATCTCCTGGCCCTTCATACCCCTCTTATTCAGATTGGCGATCCACTCTTGGTACATCGGTTTCACCTTCTCCTTCCATCGGACTTTCTCCTCTTCGGTAAGGACATAAACATTGTCGCCCCTGGCTTTGAGATCCTCGAGGACCCACGCGGATTCGGTGGTCAGTGTTTCGCCGCAGAGAGAGCCTACCGATTGCCTTAAATCATCGAAAACTTTTTGGACATCGGGAGGTAGTTTCTTCCACGTGTTTTTGTTCATAATAATGGCATTGGCACCGCAGTAGATGGAACATACGGTATGGTTGGCCAAGAGATCCACTAACTTGTAGGACCTTAACGGGGCCATGGGGAACATGACGCCGTCGATCATGTTTCTGTGGACCGCCATATAGAGGTCGGGCGGCATCATCCGTTGTGGTGAGGCGCCGAGGTATTTCATTGCTTTTACGCCGGTCGGCGACGGGGTGGCGATTCGTTTTCCTTTAAAATCATCCAGGTTTTTCACCACTTCTTTCACAGTGGAAATTTGGCAGATGGAAGTATTAAAAAAGCCCAGGAATTTAACCTTTTTATATTCCTTCTGCATTTCGGGTATTTGCATGTACATATCCCAGGCAACGTCCGCGGCGTGACGAGACGAATCGATCACAAAGGGCAATTCCAGCCATGAGGTTATGGGCATTTTGTGGATAATCGCCCACGTACCGCCAAAAGCCATATCGGCAAGTCCCGACTCAACGGCGGAAACAAGCTGTGGGCCTTTGGCCAGTGACCCGGCAAAGAACCACTTGAATTTCACCTTTCCATTGGTTCGCTTCTCCACTTCGTCCCCATAGCGTTTAAAAGCGTCATCCGTAAGATAATGGGCAACGGGATGAAAAGTGGCCGCCTTGATTTCGATTACCTTTTCCGCAAGTGCGGATCCGGGAACAGCAAAGAAAACAAGCGCTAAAAGGATACTGAAGGTCAAAAAAGCTTTCGTAAGTTTCATGATGATTCTCCTTTCTTAAATTGAGGCATTAAAGATTCGAATCGACCCTAACGTAAGGCCATGACGGGCCTTACTTTCTACGCTCACCTAAATGTTCCAAGCTATAAAGTACGCAATTCGCCGATATACAATTTCAGTTTCCTCAAAAGCGCCCTGGCTTCTTCCGGGTTTTTTTCGATGATGTTTTTCATTTGAAAGGGATCATCACGACGATCATATAGCTCATCCTTTTCCGGGATTTCAATTTCGCCATGGGGCGTGCAGGTCCACATATCATCGCTCTGCAGATCTTCTTTTGTTTCTCCCACTGCCATGCCGAAATTATCGTATATCTTTTTGATGACCTCTTCCGTGTTTTCGACCTCGTTGGGCAACCAGTGGATATAACTGTAGTCGTTGGTGACAATGCTCCATGAAAAACCGTAGTAGCCGGTAATGGCAAAATCCCGAAGCGTATCCTTTTCAGAGGTCACAAGGGGTAAAATGCTTTGCCCGGTCATATCCTCGGCGGACAACGTGCTTTTCAGCTTAAACCCTTCACGAGCTTCATCGCTTTTTTTCATAAAGCCGAGCCAATCCAAAACCGTTGGACCCACGTCACAGGATTGGATAAAGGATTTTATGCGTTTCCCAGCCCCTATACCCGGCACCCGAACAAGACAAGGGACATGGGCCATTTCTTCATAAGGCCACGGTCTGGACTTGCGCAAGAGGCCGTGACCATGTTTATCGTTGCCAAGGGGTTGCCCATGATCTGACGTGAGAATGATGAGCGTATTGTCCCAGAAGCCCAGGTCGCGAATCTTATCCAGCAGTTTCCCCACCCATTTATCAACAAGGGTGACTTTCTCTGCATACAACATGCGAATGTGATGGAGTTCTTTTTCCGTAAACCGGTCTTTTGTGAGGCCGGGGATAGGATGGATTTGATCTTTCCCTTTGTAACCCGGATCATAAAGGTAATCTCTGTCGGGTTCCCAAACGGAAGGAGGATCCCAGGGCTCATGGGGATCAAAAGAGTCCACCCAGAGGAAAAAGGGTTTGGTTCGGTCCACCTTTTCCTTCAGATATTTCATGCTGTCTTTCATGACGGTGGCAACTTGGCTGTCTTCGTCGCTTCGCCAGTGTTGTCGATGTTTCAGAAGGGACGCCATCTCGCTTTTCAGCGATGCTACGATGACGGGATCGATCCCTTTCTTACTGCGCTCTTCAAAGAAATCTTCGGGATTAAGGCCGGCGAGTTGATCGTTCTCAAAGTATTGGGTATCCAGCTCTTGTCCGTGGGAAAACTTTACGTAGTCAAAACCCCGGCTGAATCCATACTTGGGCAACCGCATGGGTGCGGTATCGAATACCAGAGCCGTCTGCACCCCCGTCCCCCAGAGAATGTCCGAGATGGTGGTGTCTTCTGGTCGAAGCGGCCCCCAACCGGCGAACGGCAGGGTGTATCTCCCTGTAAACATCGAGCGCCTGCAGGGTACGGTTGGAAGGGCGTCGGCATAGCAATT
>JANQDY010000105.1 GCA_028278625.1 Thermodesulfobacteriota bacterium | reverse complement strand
CAGCAAGAAAGAGGGTAACACGGTTGACCAAAGCCAGGTGGACGAAAAATTCGCCGAGTTCAAGAAACGGTTTCCCAACGATGAGGCCTTCAAAAAGGCCATGGAACAATGGCATGTAACGGAAGACCAAATGAAGACGGAGCTCAGAAAGGGGATGATCACCGAAGCACTGGTGGTCAAGAACTTCGTGGACAAAACCACGGTTCCGGAAGAAGAGATAAAGGCCTATTATGACAGCCACCCTCAGTTCTTCAAACAGCCGGAAAAGGTCAGAGCCAGCCACATATTGGTCAAGGTCAAAACCGATGCGACCGAGGCCGAAAAAGCCAAAGCCATGGAAAAAATCAAAGGGATTCAGGAGCTACTAAAAAAGGGAGATGACTTTGCTGAAGTCGCCAAAACATCCTCCGAAGGCCCCAGCGCCTCCAAAGGAGGGGATCTGGGTTATTTCGGACGGGGACAAATGGTCAAACCCTTTGAAGATACGGCCTTCTCCATGGAACCAGGGAAAGTGAGCGACGTGGTAACGACCCAGTTCGGATACCACCTGATCAAAGTCGTTGACAAGAAGCCGGAGTCAACAGTGCCCTTTGACACTGTCAAACCCCGTATTGAACAGTATCTGAAGCAGGAAGAGGTTCAAAAAAAGCTTAAAGCGTATATTGACCGGCTGCGAAAAGACGCCAAGGTGGAGATCTTTTTGAAGAATGCCTCTTGATCCGTCGCCTTGTTGACAATATCTTTAGGATTGTTTGTCTTTTGCATTTGAAGGAGGGATGGCCGAGTGGTCGAAGGCGGCGGTCTTGAAAACCGTTGAACGCAAGTTCCGTGGGTTCGAATCCTACTCCCTCCGCCACATAGCATTCTAAGGATATCCAAAGAAGTCCGAAACCCCTGAATATCACTTGGCATTCAGGGGTTTTCTTTTCCTATGTGTTCCAATAAAGCCTATCGACATCCCGTCTCTGATGACGGTACAATTTCACGGTACATGGAAATACCGTCAATTTTGATACCGTCAAAGGAGATGTTGCCATGCCACTCACTGATACCGCCATCCGCAATGCCAAAGCCAGAGAGAAGCCATACAAGCTTTCCGACGAAAGGGGCCTTTATCTCTTGGTCAGAAAGACTGGGAGCAAATATTTTCGATTTGACTACAGGTTTATGGGAAAGCGGAAGACATTGGCCATTGGTGTTTATCCGGACGTATCTTTAGCAGAAGCCCGGGATGTAAGGGATGAAGCAAGGAAGATGGTCAAAAAAGGCGTGGATCCGTCCCAGCACAAAAGAGAGACAAAAATCATGCAGCGGGAATTGGCCGTCAACACTTTCGAGACCATAGCTCGGGAGTGGATTGCAAAGAAGCTGCCTGTGTGGGCTGAGAGGCACGCTTCCACAGTCGTCCGGCGACTTGAGTACAACGTTTTCCCTGAAATCGGCAACCGACCCATCAAATTGATCACGTCCCCTGAGCTGCTGGCGGTTCTTCGCAAGATCGAACGGCGGGGAGCTTTTGGGACGGCCCACCGTGTGAAACAAATATGTGGACAGGTTTTTCGATATGCAATCGCGACCGGAAAGGGGGAACGTGATCCGGCTGCAGACCTCAAAGGCGCCCTGACTTCGGTGAAGCCAAAGAGCATGGCCACGATAACGGATCCCAAAAGGATAGGTGCCCTTCTAAGGGCAATTGATGATTATGACGGGCAGATTGCCACCATATGTGCGCTCAAGCTTGCGCCTTTAACGTTTGTACGTCCTGGGGAACTTCAACACGCTGAATGGATGGAGATTGATTTTGACAGTGCAGAATGGAAGATACCGTCACACAGAATGAAGATGAAGCGTCCGCATATTGTGCCTTTATCCAGACAAGCCCTTCAAATCTTACAGGAAATCAAGCCCATAACTGGTGGTGGACGGTACGTCTTTCCTTCCATTAGAAGTACCGTCAGGCCAATGTCATATAATACCGTCAATGCGGCCTTGAGGCGTATGGGGTATGCCAAAGAGGAAATGACCGGTCACGGTTTCAGGGCCATGGCCAGCACGATACTTCACGAACAAGGATGGCCAGATGACGTGATCGAGAGACAACTTGCCCATTCAGAGAAGAACAAGGTGAAGGCCGCTTACAATCACGCCAAACACCTTCCTGAACGTAGGAAGATGATGCAGGCATGGGCTGATTATCTGGATGCGCTAAAGAGTGGCGCCCAGGTAATCCCATTTAGGAGAGCGAACGGGAAAGAATGATAGACCCTATGCGTGAATGGTATTCATGGAAGGTGCCCAAAATGCAGCCATCGGTTTTCATAAAGAAAGAAGAAACCCATGATGAGACGGCTTTGACGCCTGAAAAAGCAGTATGCCCCAATTGCCACCTCGAACGTAACCTTAAAGATGAAAAGTGCCCAAAATGCGGCATTGTTTATGATAAATTTAAATGGATTTTCCGATCACAACACATGGAAAACTTCACAAATATAAAAGAGGAACAAAAAACCGCTCATTCTGCAAAGGAAAAACACCCAACAATCATGATAGTGGAAGATGAAATCTCTACTTCCATGGAATTAGAGGAGATGTTAACAGAGAACGGCTATGATGTTCTTGGTGTGTCAGATTCAGGCGAAGAAGCAATTTCCATGGCCCAAAGCTTGAGACCCGACATGATCCTGATGGATATAAAGCTGTCCGGCGAGTTAGACGGAATTGAAGCAGCAAAGAGAATTCGTTCCAGCGTGAATATCGGTTCCGTTTTTCTGACTGGTCATGGGAAGAATGAGCTACTTGATCGGGCCGTCGAAGCAAAACCGCTCGGCTATGTAATGAAACCTCTAAATACGCTCCAGATTCTTGCAGCGTTAAAGGTGGCCCATTGTTGAAGGGGCAGTGCGAACCGCGGCAGTCTCGCTCAAGGCATTTAAGCGGCGTCTCAGGGTCGATACTGGTCTTGAATCTTCCGGAAAGAGTCTTGGAGGGATAACCCCATGGGGGACCGGTTAGCCCAGGCAGTACCAAAAGGAAATCCACCAAAAAACATGGATGAAGCAAAACGATTTCTGCGATTTGTTCTTCCCGGTTTGGCGGCCGGAGTTGAATTTCTCCTGCTAATTGCCATATCCTGGACAGAACCGTGCTTACCGACTATGCTTCCGCAAACCCAAGATCTGATAGCCTTGCGGATCTTGTGCATGCTACGGGAGCAGCTTTTGTGGGTTCTTTACTAATTAGTGCCCGTCCACGGGAATAACTACCTGTAATACAAAAAGAAAGCGCATTTTGTAGTGGCTTTTTTCTTCTTCCCGTAGTATATTGAAAGTGGCCAA
>JANQDY010000073.1 GCA_028278625.1 Thermodesulfobacteriota bacterium | reverse complement strand
GGAAAAGGCGGCGCTATCGGTTCTATCATCGCCTGCTGGTTCATCGGTCTCCTCTATACCTGTGTTTCCCTCATCGACTCCGAAGTGACCTCTTCGGTGGGATCCGCCGGGGGTCAGTATGCACAGGCCAAACATATTATCGGCCCATTGATGGCTTTCAATGTGGGGCTTTTTCTTGTGTTCGCCTACACCATGCTGGAAGCCGCCGATGCGCTCGTTGTGGGGGACCTGGTGGTGGCTGCCGCAGGAGACTTCTTCAATCATCCCAACCTCGATCCTAAACCTTTTGTCGTTTTTACCATTGCCATTCTGGTCTTTTTGAATTACCGGGGCGTTTTCATTACACTCACCACAAACCTGATCATAACGGCCATTGCCTACATTGCAATTTTCATTATCTTTTTTGGCGCTCAGGGCTGGAATCAGGGAGAGTTTGTCCACCACAAGGAAATGCTGGTGGAACTTCCTTACGGATGGCTGGGCGTTATTGCCGCATTTCAATTCGCCATATGGTATTACCTGGGAATCGAAGGAACATCTCAATGCGCAGAAGAAGCACGTTCCGTGCCCCGTGCGCTACCTTTGGGAACCCTGTGCGGCATGATGACCCTCTTAATCGGCGCCACTGTGACATGGTATGTGGCCTCCGGACTCATTCCCTGGGAATACCTGGGAGGATGCTATCTGCCCCTCTATGATGCAGCCCGGGTCGTTGGAAATCCCTTTGTGCAGGTGATGCTCTTCATCGGCACGCTTTTTACAGCGCTTGCTTCAGCCAATGGCACGATTTGTGACGCATCCCGAGCATGGTTTGCCATGAGCCGGGATCGTTTTCTGCCCGCATGGTTCGGTGCGGTGCACCCAAAGTACCGAACACCCTACAGGGCACTGCTCTTCCTCGCGCCCGTGGCGATTTCATTTGGATTTACGGGGCTACTGGATCAGGTGATTACCTTTTCCATTTTGTCCGGCCTGCTTGAATACACTTTCATGCCACTCAATATGTTCCTGTTTCGCAGGAAATACCCGCTGGGCACCATTCGCAGGGGGTATATCCATCCCATGTACCCGCTGCCCTGTCTGACGCTCTTAGGCCTTTGCGCCATCACCTTTTTTGCCGTTTTTCTGGGCTACGGGTTCCAGTTGCTTTCCGCTATGACCTTTTACATTGCCATTTCCATCTGGTTTCACTTCCATCGATATAAGTATGTGAGCCGGGTCGAGCAGTGGCAGATGGATTGGCCGAAACCTGTTGGATACTGATAAGAAGGAGTGGAGATTATGGAAGGAGACTTTGGAAGAAAAATGCTTTGCGCCACAGATGGCTCAAAGTCGGCTCAGAAGGCAATCCGATTTGCGGTTCGGTTGGCCAAGCAAGTGGATGACGCAGAATTGCACTTTATCAACGTATCAAGGGCTGAATCGACCCCTGAGGAAGCCCGTTATCTTGGTGCAGTCGTGGTCGAGGCGGCGGAGGCCCAGGAATACGTCGAATTAAAGTATGCCAATGAGGTAGCAATCGAAGCCGGACTGAAAAACTTTAGTTGCATCCGAATTCCGGCCCATCGAAACATTGCGGCCGCAATTGTTCATTACGCAGAAGAAGAGGATTTTCGTCACATTATCATGGGATCTACCGGAAGAACCGGCGTTACGAGGATGCTGATGGGTTCAGTTGCGTCAGAAGTCGTGGCCAAAGCTCACTGCCCGGTAACGATCGTCAGATAACCCCTTCAAAATGGAAAGATCAGGTCCATGCTCCGGCTGGAAAAAACCATGCCGGAGCGGGCCTGACATTCATGGCCGAAAGGTTAGAACCGTAAACAATGAAGATCATTAGGGTGCTGAAATGGGAACTGCGGAACTATTGTTTCTGATAGCGGTTCCCATCGTTATTTATTCGGTGATGTACAGTCGCAATCGCAAAAAGGTGCGAGGGCAGAGAGCGGCCATGTTCGATAATTGCCTCGATCTTTTTGAGACGTACCGCGTCACGCAGAACGATGTCTATTACCCGGTCTTGACGGGGCTTTACCAAAAAAATGAGATTAAAATCGAACCCATCGCCGATGATATTGCCTTTCGCACATTGCCGTCCCTTTGGATACTCATAACCGTGCGCGGCGCCATTCCCTATAAAGGTATTTTTGACTTTCTCGTTCGTCCCCGTGACAACACGCAAACCTATTCCCCGTCAGCGGATTTGAACTCCCACCTCCGCATCCCTGAAGGCTGGCCCTCTCATGCACTGCTCAGGACCAACGATCGCTTAAACATGCCGCCAGAGAATCTCATCACACCCCATATGGGATTATTTGATGATTCACGGTCCAAAGAACTTTCCATTGGCCCAGGCGGAATTCGTTTTGTCTACCTGCTTTGCTCGGCGGAAATCCCCTACTACAAGCTGTTTCGGCAGGTCAGGTTCAATGATATCACTGTCGATCCGGACCTGTTAAAAAACCTGCTGGAGAAACTCCTTATATTGTTTGAGGATCTTAAGAACAACACCCATGGCAAAGAAAAAGCGAAAGAAACTGAAGAACGCTGAGAATCCCGAAAAAGCAACGCCCCCAATGCATCCCCGGTTGGTCCTTCTTATCGCCATGCTGCTACCGGGATACGGACACCTTCTCAATCGACAGCCCAAACGGGGATTCGTTTTTCTGTTCTTTTCCCTTATAGGCGCCTGGATCACCTACAACCTGACAACCCCGGATCATTCTTTCCTGGGTCGGTTTGCAGGAGGCATTTTTGTTTACGCAATCGGTTTTATGGATGCCTACAAATGGGCAAAATACCGTTATGAATATTTCAAGGCTCACAAAATGCTCCCGACCGATTTACCTCAATAGCGTCCAGCTGAGTTCCTACCGATGAGAGGCCGCGGAGATTGAAATGGCGCCCATTGCTTACGACACGCTCATCCGGAAAATAGAAAACGCACCGAGTTGTGATGCAATGCCCGACACGGCGGCATATCTGCCGCCGATGGTCAAACGTCTGCAGGAGGAAGGTACGGCCATAGAACTGATAAACCGGCTGATGAATACGGTGGCTGAAACGGTCTACATCAAATGCATCCGGATGGCGCTGGAAACATCTTCAGAACCCCCACCCGCAAAGTTTCTTTTTCTGTTGCTCGGCAGCAGTTGCAGAAAAGAGCAAACCATCAAAACCGACCAGGATAACGCCATCTTGTTTGAAGATGTCTCTTTGGACCGCCAAACCGAGATTCAGGAATGGTTCCTTCACATGGGGCAGCGTGTTTCCCGGTGGCTTCATCATGCGGGATACAATTACTGCGAGGGGAATATCATGGCCAGCAACCCGATCTGGTGCCAACCTGTTAAGGCCTATGAAGGATACTTTTCAAAATGGATCAATGAAATCGAACCGGATGTCCAGTTGCGATTTGGCGCTCTTTTTGATTTCAAAGGGATCTACGGAGAGAAAGCACTTGAAGCCAGGCTGAGAAACCATGTGACGCTGATGCTGAAAGAATCACGCGGCTTCTTTCGGTTCATGTCTGAAATCGCGGCAAATTACAAAACCCCGTTGACCAGGCTCGGCAATCTGGTTCTTGAGAAAGCGGCGGATGGACGGGAAGTGTTTGACCTTAAAGCCGCCATGGAACCTTTCGTCTTCATTGCAAGGCTGCTGGCTTATAAGTATGATGTAGACGCAACAAATACAGAAGAACGTTTTTCTGAACTGGTATCAAGAAAGATCATTTCCCCTGAAGATTTCCGTTTCATCATCTTTTCATACAGAACGCTGATGCGACAGAGAATTGCCGGTCAGATTTATGAAACCGTTCATCTGCACCAAGCGCCGACAAACCATGTTGACCCGGATCGCCTTACGCCCCAGGAGCAACAGGGACTGAGACAGGCGCTCCGCGCCCTAAAAAAGCTCAAGCGCTATGTTAAGAAAGTCAAGGCGGATGATTCCTGGTCACTTTCGCCCAAAGAGGTCCATTTTGACCCTTAAGGTGTTTCCGCAAGTGATTAAGACCGGATTATTGATATTTCTTATTTAAGAGGCCTGACCATGGCAAAAAAAGTTGCAGTGGCGTCTTTGTTGATTCTCTTTCTTTTCGGGGCGACGATGCTCATCTTGATGTATTATCAGAGTCAGACAGCCGCCCATTATCTCGCGTTCCTCAAAGAACGCGGTGTTACCGAATCTCACTTGAAAGACTCAAAAAAACTCTTTGAAAAGGAAGTCCCACCCGAATTGAAAAGTCATTTGACGGCCGGTTCACTTTCAAAAAGAGAGAAATTCATCCGAGAACATCAGAAATACAATTACTGGGCAGCCGTGTGCAGGGGGGTGTCTGAATGCGCCCTGCTTGTCTTGTTGATTCTGGGGCTCAGGAAACTCTTTAGCAAAATCTACATACCCGCGTGGATATACCGCAAGCTCTGGTCCGATTGATGATGCCGGCTGGATAGGGCACAAGGACAACGTAAGGCGTCTCGCAACGTTTTGAGGACAAAAATACCCTGGCTTTTTCTAATGCAAACCCAACATATTTATAGGCCGCAACATAAGTCAAGACATCAAACTTTGGCGGACCATATGAAATGGATTTTGGCGTTCCAAAAGAGATGCGCCGGCGACCGAATTATCACTTTTTTCAGCCTAGCGAGGCCTCGAGTTCCCGAAAACCCTCCGCATGGTTCCTGAGCATAAGAACGATGGGCAAGTTATAAGGGCACTTCTCTTCGCATTCGCCGCATTCGATGCATTCGCCCACCGTGGCAATCGTGTCTTTCATAAAAACCATGGCCTGCGAGGGCGCCAGGCGATTCATAATGGCGGGAAACATCTGGGCCTCCCTGATCTTCACACCTTGTGGACAGGGCAGACAATAACCGCAACGCCGGCAGAATGCATCTCCCAGTTGTTCACGGATGCTTTCCATGTCCTGTCTGTCCTGGTCGGTCAGCGGTTGAGGCCTTTCGTACACGGCCATGATCTGATCGAATTCTTCTTTGTTGGATACCCCGGGTACGGGTATCACATGCGGGTGTTGCTGTAGAAATCTGAAACACAGATCGGCCCGTTCGAGCATACCGCCGCCCAAAGGTTTCATGGCTATAATGCCCATGTCTTTCTCCAGAGCCGCGGGATACAAGGCCTCAAGGGCCTGGGTTTCCAAAAAGTTGAAAGGGAACTGAATCGTTTCAAAGAGCCCGGTTTGAACCCCTTTAAGAGCCGTGTCTTTATTGTGGGCGCTGAACCCGATATGCCGAATTTGGCCCTTACTTTTTGCTTCCGTTGCCGCCTCCATGGCGCCACCGGGAGCTAGCACTGATTTAAGTTCAGATTCCTCGGACAGGTTATGGAGTTGAAAAAGGTCTATATAATCGGTGCGAAGCTGCTTAAGGCTTTTGGCGATATGTTCGGCCGCCTTTTCCCTCGACCTTTCCAACGTCTTGGTGGCGATTACAGCCTGGTTGCGTACGCCTTCCAAGGCCTGCCCGATTTTTCCTTCACTGTCCAGATACATGTTTGCCGTATCGAAAAAATTGACGCCACCATCGAAACAATACCGGACCATCCGAGCGGCATCCTTTGCTTCCAACTGCATAATGGGGATCCCGCCGAAACCGAGCTCTGAAACCATTAGCTCTGTTTTGCCTAAACGTTTCTTCTTCATGCTTCTGCTCCTGGTAGACGTTTTGAAAATAAATGATAAGAGGTGTCCACACCGCACTTCCCGATTTGGGCAAGGGCCACAGGGGCATCAGCTTCGGCAGTATCGATGAAGGCCGGCTTCATGCCTGCATGGACGATAGGAGTCTACTCGGATGATACTTTCCATTTCAAGTGAAATAGCAGCCCGTTTGAACTTGACTTTCCTGTGCTATGAATTCATTTTGTAATTTCAGGTCTTTTTCTTTCCTCATTCTTGTCCTTCGGCCTTTTGTGCTTTTGGACATCTGTGCTGTCTTTTTTATGGGGTGTCGTACGTGAAAGGATAATAAATATGGATGACATATCCGGCAAAGTGGCCATGGTAACCGGCGCCAGCCGTGGCATTGGACGCGCTACCGCGATTGCGCTTGCAAAAGCAGGGGCAGATATTGCCGTTAATTTCAAGACACGCGAGAAAGAAGCTGAAGCGGTCTGTTTAAACATTGAAAAATTTGGGCGGAATAGCTTGACCGTTGGCGGCGATGTATCAGTTGCCGACGATCTATCCACAATTGTGCGGAGTGTGGAGGATAAACTCGGTGAAGTTGATATTCTTGTCAACAATGCCGGCATAACACGCCCGAAGGCCATCGACCAAATCACGGAAGAGCTATGGGATGAGGTCATCCAGGTCAATTTAAAATCCGCCTTCCTGATGACGCAAGCTGTGCTACCAGGGATGCGTTCCCGCCAGTGGGGCCGTATAATCAATATTTCTTCCGTCGCAGCTCAACTGGGCGGTGTTGTTGGACCTCATTACGCGGCATCCAAAGCCGGCATGATGGGGTTGACCCATTCTTATGCAGCTCTGCTTGCCAAAGAGGGTATTACCGCAAATGTCATTGCTCCAGCACTGATTGAAACTGAAATGGTGACCAGCAATCCCAATGCACGACATGACCTCATTCCGATCGGACGTTTTGGAACGGTAGAAGAAGTTGCCGATATTGTTGTGGCGCTTGCAAGGAATGGCTACATGACCGGCCAGACAATAAATATCAACGGCGGGTGGTACATGAGTTGATCCTTAAGGGAGACTTCGTGGAGTTCTACGCGGAAATTGATCTGTTGTTTCTAATCTCGAGCTGCCCCCACGGTGTCCTAAGCATCATCATTAACTTCCAGGACTGCACGCACTGCCGTGGCCAGTTTGCCTTTATCCAAAGGCTTCATGGCAAATCCCTTGACGCCAATCTCTTTTGCTTTCTCTTCATTAACGATGTCGCTGTGCCCGGTACAAAGAATGATAGGAACATTCTTTCTTACTTTCATCAATTCGCCCGCCAGTTGGGTCCCCGACATCTTGGGCATGGACATATCGGTAATCACCAGGTCAAAATCATCTGGGTTCGATTGAAAAAGTGCAAGCGCTTGAACACTATCCGTCATGGGTGAGACGGTGTAACCCAACCGTTCCAGCATCTGACGAAGTATATTGGCGATGGATGGATCGTCATCCACCAGAAGAATTCTTTCGTTGCCATTGGGCAAATCATCTTCTATCTTCTTTTTGGCCGGTGCTTCTTCCTCGATCTTTGGCAGCAGCACTTCAACGGTGGTTCCTTCACCAACAGTGCTTTCTATATTAATTGCGCCCTTACACTTCTTGACGATTCCGTAAACCACCGCAAGCCCCATACCGCTTCCTGCACCGAACTCTTTTGTGGTGAAATAGGGTTCAAAAGCCTTCTCTAGAACTTCGGGTGCGATACCTTCGCCGCTGTCCCTGACGGTCAGCTTGACAAAATCGCCGAGGGAAAGGTCTTCATAGCGGGCGGCGGACATTTCATCCAAGGTCACTTCAGAAATCCCCACCTCCAGAATACCACCCGTTTCCTTCATGGCGTGAGAGGCATTGGTGCAGAGATTGATGACGATTTGATGTATTTCGGTCGGATCGCCCAGAACCATCTGTGGTTCTGATGAAATGTTTTGTTGCATGTCAATCATGGTAGGGATTGAAGCCCGAATGAGCTTGAGCGATTCATTGACAACTGTGTTGATCTCCAAAGGCTTCAAGCCCGTCATGGTTTTGCGGGCGAAACTGAGAATTTGGCGGACCACCTCTCTGGCCCTGAAAGAGGCTTTGCGGATTTGCTGCAGGGATTCTTTTGCTGGGTTCCAGTCAGGAACATCGTCTATCGCCAGTTCAGCGTTACCCAAAATGATGCCCAGAACGTTATTAAATTCGTGGGCAATACCACCCGCGAGGTTGCCAATGGCCTCCATTTTGTGTGCCTGATGGAGCTCCATATGAAGGGACTCCTTCTCCTTTTCGGCTCTCTTCAATTCAGATATATCCATGACCGTACTGAGCAGACAATCCTCCTGGTCAATTTCAACAACAATAGCCGACCAGAGTGCAGGTAACGGATCACCGAGTTTGGTACGGAAAACAACCTCTTGTTCTTGGAATCCTCCATATTTCCGGGCTATTTTTATCAAGCGTTCTCTCCTTTCGGTATCGCCCCAGAGGCCTATTTCCAGTGAAGACCGACCAATGGTTTCCTCACGTGAGAATCCGGTATATCTTTCAAAAGCATTGTTTATCTCCAGATATTTTCCATCCTCAAGCCTGGTAACGGCTAGCCAGGTGGGACTTGAAAAGAAGAATTTAGAAAATTTTTCTTCACTTTTTTTCAAGGCTTCTTCCGCCTGTTTGCGCTCAGTAATGTCCTGGAAGGTTCCCCATGTCCTTTTGGGATTTCCTTTTTCATCAAACACAACTTTTCCAATGGAACGAGCAGTGCGGATTTCATCTCTTGCGGTAACAAATCTAAATATTTCATCCACTTGTTTTACGCGACTGGTATATTCACTTATTTGGTTTTCGAAATTTGCAATATCATCGGGATGAACATGCTCTCTGAAAAGACTGTATGTAGCGGGCTTTTCACCAGGTTTGTAGCCAAGAAGTAAGTATAACTCATCAGACCAATATCCTTCTCCCGTTTGGGCATCCATGTCCCAGCTTCCGATTTTGGCAATGCTTTGGGCTTCCTTTAACCGCGATTCGCTTTCTGCCAGTGCATTTTCTGCCAGCTTTCTTTCTGTGATATCCTGTATAACCCCAAACATATGCGTGGGAGTTCCATCATTGTCAGTTCTGATATTTCCTTTTGTGTAAATCCAGCATAATTTTCCGTCGGGTCTATTTATTGGGTATTCAAAAACTGCAGCCCCTGTATCCAATAACAAATTAACTTGCTGATCATGGTAATCATGATATCTCGGATCTATAAGCTCCATCAACCTATCAAACCCTAAAGATTCATCGTCATCATGCGTGATACCATAAAACTGGTAAACCTCATCCGACCATGTAATTTTGTCGTTATTGATATCAAATTCCCACCAGCCAAGTTTAGCATATTTTTTTGCAACGAGCAGTTTGTAATTGGCTAATTCCAACTGCTCTTCACAGTTCTCTAGTGATCGAACCTTTTCCTCTAATTCTTCATAGGTCGGCTTTCTTGACATTTGTCCCACCCTTTTTTGTTGGATTAGAAAAAATACAGATACTCGATCCCTAATTAATGGCGCTTTTCAGTATGCAAGTGCTTTTTGAAGCCTTGAGTATAGGTAGGAGCTTCCCCAGGGGTTCACAGGAAGTCAGCAAAGTACTTCAGGCTTAATGGTCGTTGTGGGCAGCCCCGTTTGAGATCTTATAGCATGAAATTGAGGGAAATCAAAACAATGCGTTTACAGGAGGATAAACAACGGATTCGAGCCCAGCCAAAATCTGCCCAAAAACAGGAGGAAATCAGGAGGTAGCGACCTGTCAATATTTAAGGCGCGCGTAGTAGGAGTTGCGGGTGGAAGCAATCGCCTCTTCAAGGGTCCGAATCTTTTTGTTATTTAATAGCTTGATCATTTTGCTGAAAATATTTGCCGTCAGGATGGCATCGCCCAGCGCCGAATGACGTCCGATCACATTCAAACCGAGGCGTTCGGCAATTGCTTCAAGGCTGTGGTCCTCCTGATTCGGGTGTAACGCCACTGACAACAGGAGGGTATCCAGCACGGGATTATTGAACGTCACGCCGCTTTCTTCCTCTTTTAACTGCAGGAAACGCATATCAAATGCCACATTATGTCCTACGAGAACCGTGTCGCCCACAAATATCCGAAAAACGGGCAATACCTTGTCAATGGTGGGCTGACCCGAAAGCATCTCAGGAACAATACCATGGACCCGTATCGCCTCCCCCTTTATGAGACGTCTGGTTTCAACTAACTGGTCAAAAGATTCGGACTCGAGAACCCGGCCGTTGAAAATCCTGACCGCACCGATTGAGATGATCTCGTCTCCGCCCAGTGGATCCAGCCCCGTGGTTTCCGTATCGAATGCCGTGAAACCGATCTCCGATAGGCGCATTTCCCATCCAAAGGATTTCCTTTTCGGGTACCTGAACAGATCGAAATCGTAGAATTCGGGGCGGTTCCTTTGAGTGTGTGACAGGTAAGTGCTTCCGCTCTCAACGCCGGAGGAACCCAAAGGCGCCAGAAGCGTCACCGAAGAGGGGGGCTCCTGTGATTCAAATGAACTTTCTTCAATCAGTTTTTCGTTATTCTTAATGACTTTCTTGTCCACATCATAACAGGTGATGATGAAACCGCTCTCTTTTTTCATGGCATCGATGAGAGGAAATATCTGAATGCGAAGCATTTCACCGACGTATGTTTCCACCTTGAAATCGTAAACGGGGTTCTCTTCACCCTGTTTCTGCTGCCGGTTCAACTCCGCAAGAGCCCTTTGGAAACGTTTCTTACCCAGGATATCGAAAACAGATCGGCCCAATCCTACGATTACTGAATCATTATTTCCATGTTCGACATCGGAAGAAATAGATGAAAACATTCTCCTGGCACTAACATTATAAAGCAGAATTGAACCGTCATTGCGACACAGCAAAATGCCTTCTTTGAGACGGCAGATTACCGATGCAAGCATATTGCGTTCTTCCATCTCTTTTTGTTTCGAGTTACGAATCTGATCGCTGATCGACCTCTCTAGATTCTGAAACCGTACCGCCCCATCGTTTATGGCTTGAGCGAGCTTTACGATATCCTTGGCACCTCTGGCGGAAATCCTGTGAGACGCATTCACCGTCGCTATAACAGTTGTTTCTTCCACCAAACGCCTTAAGGGTATTAAATAGCGATGAAGAAGAATGCCAAGAAGGATTGCCAGTGCGACCATCAAAAAAAATGCCGCCAGCAGAATCCCTGCGAACCGTTCGAACAACACATGAACAAAAAGGGCCTCTTCAGCCGCGCTCAGACGGTGCCAAAAAGCGGCAACCCACAAAACGGTGGCCATGGCCACCACCAGTGATACCGCCGCAACAGCCAGAAGGAAGGACCTTTTCAACACCGTTCTTTGGCCTCTGCAACCGTAAATTGAATGGCGGAGATCTTCTCCCTATGAAAATCCAATGTTTGACACCCTTTTGCTTGAACGGTTGAAAAAAAGCAAAAACAGGAGCAAGCCCGCGGTTATTACCGCTGCAATGCCGATGATTGCAACAACGCTGATAAGCCAGATGAGGCGATTGATGGGTGCAAATGCTTCAGCCACATCCATCTCAGCAATCAGGGCCCATTTCACATTCCAAAGAGAAATGGGCGTATAGGCAGAGAGTACCGGGTTACCGTTATAATCCTTGATGATCTTCTCACCGGTCTTGCCTTCAAGCGCCTCGCGGCTCGCTTCGGTATCCACCTGCCCTTCTTCCGGTTGAGCGAAAGACGCATCAATGGACCGATTATCCGGATCCAGATATGAATTGGAGCGCATGAGCCTGTCTTCCCCGACCAGATAGGTTTCCCCTGTTTTCCCAAGACCTGTTCGGTTCATCATGATGTTGTTGATGGCCTCGCTCGAAAGCTGTAGTGCGATAACCATTTCCACCTGACCATCTTTTAAAACAGGCTCCGCCAGAAAAGCCGCTGGCTGGTTGTTGCTTGGCGAATAGGGGGCAAAATCAGCCATTCCGAAGCTTTTGCTTTCAAGTACTCGCTTAACGAGCTGACCCAAGTTTGAATTTGAATAGTGCCCGTTCAAAATATTGGAGCCATAATCTGATTCCCGGGCCAGGGAAAATACGATCTTTCCGTCCGGATGAATGATCAGCAGATCATAATAATCTTCCGTATAAAGGTACTTGGAAAAAAAAGCTTCCAAATGGCGGGGCGTCCAGTTCTTGCCCATCTCACTCTTGAATGATGCGACGATATCTCTCAGAACATTGAGGTCTTTCTGTCTTTCATTAAAGAAGGTGAGGAGTTGGGTCTTCTTTGTTTCGCGCTGGCTCTCGAGATGGTTAAACACCTGGACGGAAAGACTGCCGCTTGATTGTATGAGTGAAATGGTGCCGATGCTGACCAGCGGAACAACACCACATGCCAGTACCAGCAATAGAACCTTGTAAACCGGCCTCAATTTGCTGAACATGTTGACACTCCTTTCCGGTCCCAGAAAGCCCCAAAAGGTGAAACATGCAAATGCTCAAACCTAAGATTCCGCAAATCTTAAAAAATTCTCAAATACACGCCTTCCGTCAGGATGGTCGTCATCAAAAGCTTCCGGGTGGAATTGAACACCGAACAACGGGTAAAACCTGTGACCGACAGCCTGTATTTCACACCGGTTACTGCTCGCCGTAACATAAAAGGCCTCGGGCAGCGTCTTCACCTCGCCGCCGTGCAGTTCATAAAAAAGAGCCCTTTCGGGCAGTCCGTTGAACAGGGGTGCAGGGACCGAAATGAAAACCGGCACAAATCCTCTTTCAAAAGACGCATCCGTTTCCGGTGGCAACACCTCCGAAGAAAGAAGTTCCTCCGGCAAAGGCGTATCCGTATCCAGTGAATGGCCGTTTTTCTCTGCCGCATCCGGTCTCATGGGCCCCAGTTCACCGCCATGGACTTGAATAAGCAGTTGAAAACCGCCGCAAATGGCCAGTGTAGGACGTGACGGTTCCAACATGAATCGTTTGACGCCTGAAAGGTCCGCCTCCTTGAAGTGCTGAAAACCGGTGTAATTGCCGCCAACAATGACCGCGCAGGGATTTAGCCTTTCTACATGCGACGGAGTGAAACGTTTGTGATGAACAATCAGACAGTCATCGCCTGTAATGGACTCAAGACGGTATTTGGTTTCAAGGGTTTTGGAAGCAAAAAAACGCCACAGCGATGGATTTTGGCGCAGGCGTTCATGTTCGAGATCAACAAAAATCACCATTGATGATGAGTTCCTTTCAAATGCAACCATATCGGTAGGAATTATATAGGGGCCTTTTTGATGCGTAAAGGACAAAGCAACAAAATGCTTAGAAGCCCCTTGAAACCTGGTCATCAGGATACTAGAATACGCACAAACAGAGTATCAGGGTTGAAGGTCCCTTATTTATCCAACCTTTTGGGGCCTTCACGCATCAAAATCCAATTACGAAATCTTAGGGCAGGAGAGACGATGAATCAGAAAAAACCCCAGCCGGCAGAAGCGGGCGGAAGTACCTCGGCACGGGGCCCCATCCTTACCAAGGCCGTCGAACTGAAAGAGATCCCCATGAAATGGCGGGTTTATGAAGACCTTCAGATTAGAAAACGAAGCAGCGCGGTGGAAAGGTGGGTTAAGGAGAAAACCGGTACCATCAAAACAAAATGCCGTGAGACTCCTTGGCGGGATTCGGAAACGCTGAAAGGGTATGTTTCACTGCACGATACATTTTCAAACGATAAAGGGATGCCTTCTTCCTGCGAAGTACTGACGGACCTGATTTTAAGAAACGGCTCCGTACCCCGCATTAACACATTTGTCGATGTCTATAATGTCGTATCGGTCTTAACCGGCATTTCCATCGGGGCCCACGACACGGATCAGGTTTCGGGTAATGCTCAACTTTTAACGATGGCGCAGGATTTGAGCTTTGAACCCATCGGCGGCAGGGGTAACGGCATCGCAAAACGCGGGGAATTTGCCTATGCGGATGATGCCGGCGTCATCTGCCGAATGGACATCAAACAGTGCGATCGCACCAAAATCACAAATAAAACACAAAATGTGCTGGTTATTTTTCAGGGGCACGCGGGCATCGGTGAAGAAATGATTGACGACGCCATAGCCCAACTTGAAAAGACACT
Source organism: Thermodesulfobacteriota bacterium (assembly GCA_028278625.1). The sequence goes on along the minus strand of JANQDY010000073.1, from coordinate 30,070 downwards.
TCGGCAGTTTGACATACTCAAATAACGGTAGATCATGGACAACAAAGAAACGATTTCCGAACTAAGACAAAAGGTCATCCGGTTTCGGGATTCAAGGAACTGGGAGCAGTTTCACGATCCCAAGAACCTGGCCATGGGCCTTTCCATCGAATGCGCGGAACTACTTGAGCATTTTTTGTGGAAATCGAAAGATGAAATAGAAAGGATGCTGGCCGACGAAGGCCAGCTCACAAAAGTGCGCGAGGAGTTGGCGGACGTGTGCGTCTTTCTGCTTTACCTCTCCCAGGGATGTAACATTGACCTGTCTGAAGCCGTCACACGGAAATTGGCCATCAACGAAAAAAAGTATCCGGTGGAAAAAGCCTACGGCAGCAACCGAAAGTATAACGATTTTAAAGACTAAGAATTCAGGATTCAGGAGCCAGAATCATTGGATGGCGCTGCAAACTCTGAATTCTGACGCCTGGCGCCTGGATTCTAAAACCACTCTCTGATGCCGGTACCCGAAGCCAATGGAATATTGATGGCCTTTGATGTTTCAAGGGTGATGCTTCGCATATCCTCCGGTTCGAGATTGTGGACGTAGGTTTTGCCCGTACAGCGCGCAATGATGGCGGATTCCTCCGCAGTGGACGTGATCCACTGCAAAACGGCGTTGATGCGCTCCTGAATGTTCATGCCCGCATCAAAAACCATTTGGCCGTTCTCCTCAATGCCGCCCAAGCCCAGCGCTACCGCCACGTTGAAGATGCCCGCATTGCAGTTGATGGCCAGCACCTTGGCAACATCCGTACCCGATCTCAATCCACCAAAGTAAAGAAGTGCGATGTCCTCTTCGCGATCGAGGTCGTTCCTGAGAATATGGATGGCATCCCGCATCACCGTAAGATCCGGGAACCCTTCCAGTTCCACCCACGGTTTTTCAATACCGCTGGTGCCATCCAGAAGCAGTAGATCCCAATCATGTTCCAGTGCCCACGGAATGGCTTCCTTGAGTGCGGACGTTTTCACGGAAAGGCCCAGCAGCTGCCCCTCTTTAAGACGCTTGGCTTCCACGGGAGAAAACGCACTTTCCACCACGTATACCAGGCCGTCCGCTTCGGCGCTGGGTTCGGTTTCTCCGGGGACAACCAACTGAATCCATGGGAATTGCCCGATTTCTCCTAGCGGACGAAAACCGATATATCCGCAGTTTCTTTCGGCAAGACCCTGGGCCAACGCATGGCGGACATCCTCCGGTGCATGGTCAAACCCGGTGAAAAGAAAGGGTTGATTAAGGGTCATGGAATCGCCGATGGGCGTGGTGGTGTCGCAGTGTTCCCGATAGGGATCAATCACCAGGCGGGTTAGCGCAGCGGACAAAAAGACCAGGTCATCAATGTGGGCGGGCCGATCATTGGGGAAAGGATTATCCCGGGGTTTCAGACGTTCCAGGGCGATGGCGCGCAGACGCTCCTGGTCTTCCGGCACCGTCCGGGCCATGGCATGGAGATGCTCCCTGGTGCGCCTTGAATAATCGGAGGCTCCGGTTTCCGTATCACACCTAAGGCATCTGGCCGCCTGCCGGTGTGCCACGTCATCCCCGTAGGTCTCCTCACACTCCCCAAAGGGGTTGGTTGCCTCAAAACCGCAAAAATTCTGGGGTTCAAGGGGGAGCTTTTCCCAATCCGGGTCCTGGGTGACCGGAACGCCCCGTGTCCGCCACGGCACCGTGTACGGCAAAGGATCGGTTCTCCCTTCCAGATAAGCTTTTAGGTAGTAGGCGGCCCTGTGCCCGTGGTTCATGGCATAGACCACGGCGGATGGGCCGAATGCGCAATCGCCGGCGGCAAATACCTGGGGATCCTCAGTTCCCATCCCCTCCAGTTGGGCCTTCACATATCCCCGCTCCATCAGACCGCGATCCATCAGATCCTGATTGTCCCCCATGAGTCCGATGGCCAGTAATAGGGCGCCGGCATCCACCGTCTTAAGCATGGCATCATCATAAGCCGGGTTGAAGCGCCCTTCATCATCAAACACGGAAACACACCGTTTGAACTGAACGCCCTTTACGCCGCCCTCATGAAGCAAAATTTCCTTTGGTCCCCATCCGGGATTGATGGAAATCCCCTCTTCTTCCGCCTCATGGATTTCGTGCTTCCACGCGGGCATCTCCTCCCTCGATTCAAGGCAGAAGACCTGCACATCTTTGGCACCCAGTCGAAGGGCCGTGCGCGCCATATCCATGGCCACATTGCCGCCACCCACCACCAGGACCTTTTCCGGCAACTGCCGGTTGTCGCCGCTGATCATGTCGGTCAAAAGCTTGATGCCGTAAATCCCGTCCGTTGCTTCGGCCTCTCCCGGGACTCCCAAACCCCGGTCCTGCCACAGACCCATGGCCAAAAGGATTGCATCGTGCTTTTCCTTTAGCGCATCCAGGGTCGTGTCGGTGCCCAGGGCCGTATTTAAATGGACGTGAATGCCGGGGCAATGATTTAATATGCGGTTAATATCTTCGTGTATCAGGTTCCGGGGAAGTCTGAACCGGGGGATGGCGTTGATCATACCGCCCAATCGGTCCGATTGATCGTAAATGTGAACTTCATATCCCGCCTCGGCCAGATCCTGGGCCGCGGTAAGGCCCGTGGGTCCGCCGCCAACGATTCCCACTGTTTTTTGCTGGCTGACGGATACCTGTGGCAGGCTGAAATCATTTCCCAGCCGGTCCATCACAAACCGTTTGAGGCCCCGGACGGCCACCGGCCCGTCACTTTCCCCTCTGCGGCATTCCGTCTCGCACGGTTTGGCGCATACACGGCCACAGACCGATGAGAAAGGGTTGGTGGCCGTGATGGCCTCAAGTGCCGCTTCAAATTTCCCTTCCCAGATCAGAGCAATGTATGAAGGGGCATCCGTGCCCACGGGGCACGCTTTCTGACAGGGAGCCGGGATCCACTGGATATCACCAAATTCATTGTAAAACCAATCACTTGCGGCCAACATCCGCTTTTCTAGCTCAGCCATGAGAGAGATGCTCCTTCCTTGTTGATTTCTTCCCGCAATTGCTCACGGTATTCGGGTTCATAGGGCAGCCCCGTGAGAGCCGCCGCCTCCGGCGTCAGAGCCACCATGTCATCCGGAGATAGTTTGTGAATGTCATCCTTTCCAAGGGCCTGGGTAACGGCGGCCATCTGCCAGCGTAAGGCTTCCAGATACCGGTGCATCATGAGGGCCCTCGACTCGCTGTCGTATCGCTTCACGTGATCCGGATCCTGTGTGGCAACCCCCACCGGACAGTAACCGACGCTGCACTGCATGCACCCGATACACCCTCCAGCGATCAGCATGGGCGTTCCGAGTCCCACGGCCGATGCCCCCATGGCGATTGCCTTGGCTGCATCAAAACCGTCCTTGATGCCGCCCATGATAACAACAGGAAGTTTCCCTTCCGCATCGATTTCCTTAAGACCGTCCAGGGCCTCCTGAAGGGCCGCGAGGGTCGGGATCCCCACATACTCCAGGACTTCATTACCAGCTGCACCCGTACCGCCCTGAAGACCGTCCAGCTCAATGAAGTCCAGGCCATCCTTATAGGCGATCTTGATATCGTCCCGGATTCGGCCGGCACCGATCTTGATGCTGATGGGAACCCGTCCCCCCACCGCCTCGCGGAATTCCTCCACCTTCATAATGAGGTCATCACCTCCCAGGATGTCCGGATGTCGGGAAGGAGAGCGCAGGTCCATGCCCGCCGGAATCCCTCGAATGGCCGCGATTTCCTTGGTGAGCTTGGAGGCCATGAGCTGGCCCCCCAAACCCGGTTTGGCGCCTTGGGAAATGTATATCTCCACCCCTTCGGACCGTTTCATGTCGTGCACGTTCCATCCCAACCGCCCTGCCAGACACTGGGCGATGAGCTGCCTGGCTTCGGCCCGCTCGTGGGAATACATGCCCCCTTCGCCCGAGTTCTCGGAAATGCCCGAGAGCCTGGAAGCGATGCCCAAGGCTATTTTCATCTGTGGACTGAGAGCCCCGAAACTCATGGGAGCGATCATCACCGGCATGCTGAGATCGAGGGGCTTTCCCCCGTGCCGGTCGCCAATAAAGGTTCTGAGGTTGATTTTAGAGGCCACGTCCGGGTCTTTTCCGAATTTTTTGAGATCCATCTTAAAGGCCAGATCCGTGTAATGGGGAAGGTGTCTCGCGGCACCGTACCCACGAATCCGGTAACGGCCGATGACGGCTCTTGTCTGGTTGTCTTCCTGTACCTTTTTGTTCCAGTAGGGAGCATCACTGCCGGAAAACCGGTAAAAGGGCATGTTGCGAATTCTGGGTTCCGCCACCTTGTATTTCAGCTCTTTCCCGGCACAGACGATCTTCTTGAAAGTGCCGCTGAACGGAATCTCGTACTTGTCCAGGAATTCCATAACGCTGTCGATTTCCCAGGATTCGGGATCCACCTGCATGGCATCCGCACCCAGGGATTCCACCTCGCCGCCCACGTAGATGTCCCCGCCGGCCATGTTTTCACCAACACTCTCTCCCGAGTTGCCCAGTATGATCAGACGGCCTCCGTACATCATATATCCCGCCATGAAGTCCGCTTTTCCCGCACAGCAGAGGGTCCCTTTTTTCATCACCTGGCCGGCTCTCGAACCGACATTCCCCTTGATCACGATCTCCGCCCCGCGAAGCCCTTCTCCGGCCACGGCGCCCGCATTGCCGCCCACAATAACAGAGCCGGCAAACATGTTGTCCCCGACCCCCCAACTCACATTCTGATCCACCCGGATGTGGGGCCCATCCGTCAGACCGCCGCAGTAGTATCCGGCGGAGCCGCGTATCCACAGTTTGATGGGGCTGATGAGGCCGACGCCGATATAGTGCCGGGCATCAGGGTTCAACACCTGCACGTTCTGATGGGTCGAACCAAAACCACGAATGATTTCGTTGACCTTCCGCATCTGCATTCCGGAAATATCTAAGGTCTCCATATCCTGTCCATTCCTTCCAGTAAAAATAGTTGCTCTTCCCGGTCCGGCAGCAATATTTGAACACTTTTTTCACACTGCCCGTTCAGGTCCGCCGCTTTGGCAAAAACAGGTCTTTCTTGAGAATAGCCCTCTATACTGACCAGAGGCCATAGGTAAGCGGTGGAGGCTCCCGGGTAATCAGTGCCTTACCTGGAAAAAGACGATTAATGCCAACTTCTTCGGAAGCGATGGCGATTAGATCGTCATCTTCGTAAATCACCATCGGTTTCGCCGCCAGCTTGTCCTTGGCATAACCGATTGAATCCTTTGTGGCCACCATATAGGTGTAGGTTCCGTCCAACTCATCCAATGATGTCTTGAGAGCATCTTCCAGTGTGGCCCCCTGGCTCATCTGGTACGCAAGGTAAACCGCGATCAACTCGGTATCGTTCTGGGTTTGAAACTGCATTCCCCTTCGTTCCAGCCGCCTGCGCATAATCCAATAGTTTGTTAACTGTCCGTTGTGAACAGTGCAGACATCCGAGAACCCCGGCGCCCAGAAAGGATGAGACGTGTTGGGATGAACCCCCGATTCGGTTGCGAGCCGTGTGTGGCCCAAACCGTGGGTTCCGTCAAAATCGAGAATGTCGTGACGGGAACTGACTTCGTAAGGCTTTCCCACGTCTTTGATAATGTCCAGGCTGCTCCCAACGGAGACGATTTCGGCGATATCACCCATCTCAAAGGAAAACGGCTCTATGTCACCTGAAAACCGGATCCTGGCGGCATACATGCAGCCGACCACCTTGTCATCCAGAATCTCGGCTTTCTTTTCCGCAAGCGCTTTCTTTATCTGTTCCACGTCTTGAAGGGCTTTCCCAGCATCTTTCTCATCGATGAAAAACCGGATTCTGTATTCGCCTTCGCGCGCCTCCCGGTACAAGCCCCATCCGCAGGAATCCGGACCCCGATGAACGGTTCCGTCCAATATCTCCGTTATGCATTTGCCGGTGGTAAACGGCATGGTTTCCGGACGTTTTCCGTTTTTGAACAACAAACCGCCTATTGAGCACATGCTCCGATCCTCCCAAAAGCATTGAATTTGAAACCACCATCCTCAATAAAAACGAGAATGGTTGGCGCCATCCTTGATGAAAAACTTTTTCATCCTAGGAAATATAGAAGCAGCGGCTTGTTGTCAAGAACTATTTAAGGGATTCTCATGATCAGTAGGCGTTGCGGCTGTAGGCAATAATAGAGAGAAAACGGATCGGCACTTGGATGAGCTCCTCCGGTCCGTGGGGGGCATCGGAATCAAAAAGAAGCGCGTCTCCCGGCTTTAACTGGTAGGTCTTGTCCCCGTGACGGTAGGTAACCAGGCCTTCCAACATATAGATAAATTCCTGGCCCGGGTGCTGGAACAGAGGAAACACATCCGACTCCTCAGTGAGAGTGATCAGATAGGGATTAAGGGCCACGTGCTTGCTAGCATTGTGCCCCAGAAGCTGGTATAGATGCCCCGATCGGGAACCGCGGCGTTCAATGATAAGCCCCGTTCCCGCGGGCACAAAACTGGCTGCCCGTTCCTCTTCATATTTCCGGAAAAAGGCCGTCACCGGGACGTTCAATGCCTCGGACAACGCTTTTAGCGTGGAAAGTGACGGAGAGGAGAGGCCATTTTCGATTTTGCTCAGCATGCCGATGGAAAAACCGGACAGTTCCGCCAATTGCGCCACCGTGAGATCCATCGCTTTTCTAAAATTGCGAACCTCCCTGCCGATGGAGATTTCCAGTTCATTGTCAAGGGCCTCGGAAGGCTCGGTTGTATTCTGTCCGTTCTTTTGGTTCTTTTCTGCCATATGATAAGACCTGTAGATGATATTGGTATAACACTTCCCATTAAACTATTTTAAAAACAATCGTCTTAAAGCGGAACTACAGAATCGTGAGATTTCTGTCAAGTTCAAACTTTTTCTACCAAAAAATCCTTGACATGGGGAGATAATTAAGGTAGACACCCTTCATTCGGAAACACTTTGGAGAAAGTTCAGTAATGCGCCTTTTTGCAGACAGATTCTCATATTATTGGTTTTATGCCTATGGGATCTCTCTGCCCGTGCGCCGCTGACAAATACCACATTTAAAAGCATCAGCCGCCGGCAGATTAGCCCGCGGCTTTTTTTTTGGGGTCGCGGGAAGCGTTGCTTCTACCGGCCCCTTTTGTTTTTCAAAACCAAGGAGCGCCACCATGAAGAAAACCTACGATATTCGCATTGCGTCATTCAACCCATTGATCTCTCCTGAAGATTTGAAACTGGAATTTCCCGTTTCCCCTGAAGCCGGTGAAACCGTCATAAAAAGCCGGGAGGAAATCCAACGGATTCTGGACAAAGAGGACAAGCGTCTTCTGGTGTTGGTGGGACCGTGCTCCATCCACGATGAAACGGTGGCCATGGATTATGCAAACCGCCTGAACCGCCTCAGGAAGGAGGTTTCGGAAACCCTGATGGTGGTCATGCGGGTCTATTTTGAAAAACCCCGCACAACCGTGGGATGGAAGGGCTTGATCAATGATCCACACCTGGACGGCTCCCACGATATGATGACCGGCATTCGGAAGGCCCGGAGACTTCTTCTTCATATAGCGGAAATGGGTCTGCCCACAGGAACTGAAATGCTCGATCCCTTTATACCCCAGTACATTGCTGGGCTGGTTTCATGGGCTGCCATTGGTGCGCGCACCACCGAGAGCCAGATTCACCGTGAAATGGCATCAGGGCTTTCCATGCCGGTGGGATTCAAGAACTGCACGGACGGCGGCCTCACCAACGCCGTCAACGCCATGATTGCGGCAGGATCTTCCCAATCCTTTTTGGGGATTGACCCCGCCGGACGGGCCAGTATCGTCATGACCACCGGGAATCCCTATGCCCATGTGGTGTTGCGGGGAGGCACACGTCCCAATTACGATTCCGTCAGCATCAGACAAGCCATTGACCAGTTGAAAGGGAAAGGACTTTCCGACGCCATCGTGGTCGATTGCTCCCATGCCAATTCATCCAAAAGATTCCAAAACCAGGCCATTGTCTGGCAGGATGTCATCAACCAGAAAATGGACGGCAACGACGCAATCGTGGGCCTGATGCTTGAAAGCAACATCTGTGAGGGAAACCAGAAAAATACCGGCAATCCCAGGGAGATGTCCTACGGTCTATCAATTACGGACGAGTGCATTTCCTTTGAAACCACCGAGAAGCTCCTAAAATCAGCCAACGAACAGCTGTTGAAAAACGGCTTTTCCAGAACGGGCGGGCCTGCCGGAAACGGAAGGTATCACATATCGGCGGCCGCCTAGCGGGCGGTCCGGAACACCTTCCGCGGGGAAAAAAATGAACATCTTTGAAATCAACGGCAACACGGGCAAATCAAAAATTCTAATCGGTGAAAGGATTGAAAATCTGGAAGGATATCTGCCCCCTTTGCCCCGGGTCATCATCACCGACAATCACGTTCACCGCCTTTACGGAGATCTGTTTCCCCATGCGCCGGTCATAGACATCGGAACCGGCGAAGGGATCAAAACGCTCGGTACCGTCATGGATATCTTTCAAAAACTGGTCGCCTTAGAAGCGGATCGTAGTCTCTTTCTGGTTGGTATCGGCGGCGGCATTGTCTGCGATGTCACCGGATTTGTGGCATCAACCTACCTTCGCGGGATCCGGTTCGGCTTTGCGGCAACCACATTGCTGGCGCAGGTGGATGCCAGTGTGGGAGGCAAGAACGGGGTTAATTTTTCCGGTTATAAAAACATGGTAGGCGTCTTTAACCAGCCGGAATTCGTCCTTTGCGATCCTCGGGTCCTCACCACCCTATCCCATCAGGAGCGCGGATGCGGTCTGGCTGAGGTGGTCAAGCATGCCGCTATTGCGGACCAAGATCTTTTCAGGTATATGGAAGAAAACATCCATCAGATCCTCGGGCAGCGACCCGAAGCCTTGGAGAGGATGGTGCTGGACTCGGTGGTGATCAAATCGAGCATTGTGAACCGGGACGAAAAGGAGCAGGGAGAACGCCGCAAACTGAATTTCGGACATACATTTGGTCATGCCCTCGAAAAGGTCCACGGACTGCCCCACGGAGAAGCGGTGAGCGTCGGCATGGTTGCGGCAGCAAGACTTTCCGAGCAAAAGGGGTATCTCACAAAAAGCGACGTCAATCGCCTTTTGGACCTGTTAACGGCACTTAAGCTCCCTACCGCCGTGGCATTTGAAAGGGCCCAAGTCCTGGATGCCCTACGCCATGATAAAAAGAGAAAAGAGGATATCATCCATTTTGTGCTCCTTCACGGCATCGGCAACGCCACGGTTGAACCCGTTTCATTGTCCGAACTAACGACGGTATTAATGCAAATACTCTGATGCGGCCTCCGCCCTCAGACCGGGAATTCAGGCGTCAGGCGCCGGAATTCAGAAGATGAAATCAGAATGGATCGACTCTCAAAGCGCATAGCGGAAGTGCCCGTATCCAGAACCGTTCACTTAAGCGGTGTCATCGACACCCTAAGACGCCAGGGCGAGGATATTATCAATCTCGGTATCGGCGAACCCCATGAACCGCCTCATCCGGATATCATTGGCAAAACAGTTGACGCGCTGAACGCCGGAAAAACCCGGTATGGACCCATAGGCGGGCTCCCGGAATTGCGCGGCGCCATTGCGCAAGCATTCAAAGGTTACGACTCCCGGAATATCCTCATTACCAACGGCAGCAAACAGGCCCTTTTCATGGCGCTTCAGGTATTGTGCAATCCCGGAGATGAGGTGATCATTCCCCGCCCCTGCTGGGTCAGCTTCTGCGAGCAGATCAAACTGGCCGGCGGCCTCCCGGTGCTGGTGGATACCAGGGCCCATCAGCTGGACCCTGTTGCCATCCAAAAGGCAATCAATCCCCGCACAAAAGCGATCATCATCAACAGCCCCAACAACCCCACGGGTGCCGTCTATCCTAAAGAAGATCTTTTGAAGATCGCTGAAATCGCCGAAACAAAGGATCTCTGTCTCATCTCCGATGAAGCTTATGAGGCCTTTGTCTATGACGGCCTGGCCCACAGCAGCCCCTTTGATTTTCCCCACGCGCGAAATCGACTCATTGTGGTACGGAGCTTCTCCAAAACCCACGCCATGACCGGATTCCGGATCGGGTATGCCGCGGCCGACGAAAAGATCATCACCGCCATGGCCCGCCTTCAAAGCCACCTGACGGGCAATGTGTGCACCTTTGCCCAGTACGGTGCCCTTGCCGCCACCGCCTGCGATCCGGCCCCTATTGATAAGCTGCGAAACGGATTGCAGAAGAAACGGGATCTGGCCCTTGAAATGCTGAAAGACCTCCCCTGTCCGGTTCCCCAAGGGGCATTCTACCTGTTTCCGGACATAAGCCCCTTTCTCAAAAAGGATGAAACGGCTGAGATGTTTGCGGAGAAGCTTTTGAGACAGACCCATGTGGCGGTGGCACCGGGGGAGGCATTCGGCGCGGACGGTCATGTGCGCATCTGTTACGCCGTGGAAGAGCAGCAATTGATGGAAGGCCTTTCGCGCATGAATCGGTTCATCCGTACAAAGACGGGGGTTAGGGCGCCATGATCGGCATTATCGGTTTTGGGAGATTCGGAAAACTCATGGCCGGCTATATGGCCCGGGATTGCCCCATCAAGGTCTTCAATCGGAGCGACAAGTCAGAGGAGATCTCGCGAATCGGCGGTGTTCCGGCCGACCTTACCGAGGTCTGCCGGCAGAAAACCGTCATCTTGAGCGTCCCCATTTCCCGTATGAAGGAGATGCTTCAGCAGATCGCGCCCCTCTTGAATCCCAATGCCACGGTTGTGGATGTCTGCTCCGTGAAAGTCTACCCGGTAAAGTGGATGCTAAAGATGCTCCCTTCTTCGGTGTCAATTCTGGGAACTCATCCCATGTTCGGCCCGGACAGTGCCGGAGAATCCCTTCATGATCGGAAAATCGTGCTGTGCAAAGCACGGCTGAATGAGAACCAATATCAAAAAATCAGGGGTTACCTGACCGGCAAAGGGCTGAACGTCATCGAAGCAACGCCCCAAGAACACGACCGCCAGATTGCGGTGAGCTTGGCCCTCACCCATTTCATCGGCAGGGGGCTGGATGAGTACGGCGCCCGGGAGCTGACCATTGACACGGAGGGGTACAAAAGGCTCCTCAATATTTTAGGCGTGGTGACCCACGACACCTGGCAGCTCTTCGAGGACATGCATTACTATAACCCCTATGCAAAGGAACATCGGGAGGCATTCATGTCGGCCATGCGCCGCCTTGAAAAGAAAATCGAACAGAGCAAATGATCACAATCTCTCGATTTGCCCCTTTTTCTTTGCCATCTCAGGCTCATCCTTTTTGTGAATTCGATACCGGTGATTTCCGTCGATCCAAAAAGGGCTCCAGGAAAACAGACCCGCAAATAACCAGAATCGCAAGAATACCCCACGGGCTGATCAAGTGATTCAGTATGAACACAGCCAGACACGTGGCGATAACGGGCTTGAGATAGAAGAGATAGCTGCCCCGGGTTTGATCCGGAACAGCCGCCAGTCCTCCGATCCACAGGAACTGGGTAATCGTGGTATTCCAGATGCCCAGACCCAACAGGGCCGCAATCTGGTTGGAAGGTCTCAGGAAGAGTGAAAAGGGATTGACCCAACTCCCAAAGAAGATACCCACGCCTACCCACAATCCCAGAGCGCCGATGGTAAGGGTTAACGTCGTGATCTTCAGAGCACCGTGCCGTGCAATCACCGGACGGATCACCACCAGATAGCCGGCCATGGAAAAGGTGCATGCCAGCGACATGAGAATACCGACCAGGTTGTTGGTGGATGAGGCAAGTCTTGCAAGATATCCATCGGTGATGAGTAGCGCCACTCCCAGCAAGGCACACAGTCCGGTTAAAACCTTGCCAAAGGTAAACGGCTGCCGGTTCAGCCACAAATTCAACAGTCCCACAAAAATCGGTACCGTTGTCACCGCCGTAGCCACCTGCGGTACCGTGGCATAGTCCAGGGCCCAGTGGAACATGAGGTAGCAGAAGCTCACGCCCCAAAGGGAAAGGAGGATGAGTTTCATCCCCTCATGACGAAGGGGCGACAGGAAATTCCGGCTGCCCGGGAGAATCAGAGAGATGATGATGAGACCCGCGCTTCCCAGCAAAAACCGCCAGACGGAAAGTTCCGGCCCGGCTACTTTGCAGAGGACTGAAACGAACTCGCTGGAGGCGTGCCCCACAACAGCCATAAAAACAGCGAAATAGGCAATCCAGGCGTGTCTGTGCCAGAGTCCCATGGTCAAACCTCCCGCGCAAATCTGAGAAGCATTTCCGTCAGCGCTTCCGGCTTTTCGGCGGGAATGAGATGGCCAGCATCGGGGATATCAACGCGTTTTCCATTTCGCAGGCGGGCCGTCTGTTCCGACACGTCCCGTTCATCGTAAAAAACATGATCCTGAAGCCCCGTTACCACCAGCACCGGCAGGTTCAACGCTTCCCAGGGAAACGCCCATTCGGTTTCACGGCCCGCTTCCGACAGCAATTTGTAGGGGCCGGAATTCACATCCAGCCCTTCGTAACCGTTCTCATTCAAAAAGCTCTCACGGTTTGCAAGAAGCCATTCCTCGCCCATCAACAGGGGGAGATACAGGTCCCGCAGAAGCTCCAGACCGCCTACCCGGGCCACGCGGACCAGCGCATCCCCGATCCATTTAAGCCTGGGGCCATCGCGTCTCAACGTATTGATCAGAACGACCCCCGCTGCCTTGAAACCTTTTAACGCCACCCGGGCGGCAAAGAGTCCTCCAATGGAAAGACCTACAAGCACAGCGCGGGAAGGTTGAATCTCTTTAAGCAGCCTGAGCCCGTCCGAAACGATGAGGTCGTCATTCAGCCGAATGCCGGCCGAGAAGGGACTTTCCCTTTGCCCCCGGTAATTGAATACGAGTGTGCCAAATCCGGCCCCCCGGCATTCCGGGGCAATATATCCCTCCCAGGTGGTGTGATCCCCCGTGAGGGCGTTGAAAAAGACAAAACTGGGCGCATCTTTTCGGACGGACGGCGTCCATTCAAAGAAAACGCCGTTTCCTTCGTCAAATTCGATTCTTCCCATCGGTTCCCTCCTGACAGTCTAACGTTCCCCACTTTTTATGGCGTTTCGGCAGTGCGAGCACAAGAACCGCTTTCCCGTGGCAACATATCAGAAAAATACGGAAGGTGCAGTGAAATAATTGCATCTTAGCAACGCATTAATCAGTGACCTTTCATTGATGCTTCATACCGACCCGCGGGAAGCACGGTGAAAGTGGCCAGGCAGGCTGCCATTGCGGATTGTGGTCTTTTCGGTTATAGGAAAGAATCGGAGTTGAAACGGAAATGAAAAAACAGCGAACCGCCCTCCTGAAACTTCCCGTATCCCTTGATTACCTAAGGGGTGTACAGGTCTTTACCGAACAACTGGCAAAGAACGCCGGCCTGGGCCAAAGGGAAACGAAGCTCCTCCTGGTGGCCCTTGAAGAAGCGTTCACCAACGTGGTCCGACACGCTTTCATGCCGGATGAAGAGGCATCTTTCGAAATTGTCTGGGAGGTCACCGGTCTGGAATTCAGCATCAGGATTCGCGACAAGGGACTTCCCTTTTCACCCGGTCAGCTTGATACCCCTTTCACCCGGGAAAAGCCGCATGAGATATCCGGGCCGGGCCTGGGCTTTCGGCTGATGAAAGGCGCCGTAGACGCCATGGCCTTTCATAACCTGGGATTTGACGGAAAGGAGGTGGTGCTCACAAGCTTCATTCACCAACAACCGATAGCCCATTACGTAGATGCTTCGGAACTGAATGCCTATCCCCAGAGTCCGCCCTCCGTCAAAAGGGACCATGCCCGCTGCCTCCCCATAAGGGTTGAATTACTTCGCCCCGAGCAGGCCATAGAAGTCTCCCAATGCGCCTATCGAACTTACGGCTATGGGTATATTATGGAAAACGTTTACTTTCCGGAGAGGCTTTTCCAAATGACCCTAACGGGCGATTTGGTATCGGCAGTGGCCGTCTGTTCCGAAAACAACCGGGTAATGGGCCACTGCGCCCTGGAATTCCACAGGCAACGGCACGGCATCCCTGAAATCGGCATGGCATTCGTGAAACCGGAGTACCGGGGCATGGGCTGCTTGAACAAGCTCAATGACTTCCTGATGGAATATGCCGTTCAAAAGGACATAAAAGGCATCTACGCCAAGGCCGTGACCACGCATCCCCACTCACAAAAGGCACTGGGAAGAATCTCCTTTCATCCGTCAGGCATACTGCTGGCCCATTCTCCGGCGAAACGATTTGCCGAAGCGGAAAACGGTCCAAACCAAAGGGAGACGTTGGTTCTCCATTACCGCAAAACAGTGCCGACCCCCGCCGCAAAAATCCATTCGCCGGAGAATCACCTTGAAATGATCCAACGGATCATCAAACAGCTCAACATCCCCGTGGCGGTATCACCTGTCCCTGCGACGGCCCCTTCCCGGTTGCCGGAAACCCATTGCGTGATGGCCACCGACATCAGGAAAGGCCTGGCCCTGGCCCTTATGATGATCCGTCGTTTCGGCCGGGATTTTGAAACGGCGCTTCACCACAGTTTGAGACAGTTGTGCCTTCAGGAGGTGGCCGCCGTAAACATCTATCTTGATTTGGCGGACCCTGCCGCATCGGGCGCCGTTTCCCTCCTTGAAAAGAGCGGCTGCTTTTTTGCGGGTCTTCTGCCCGCACATCCCCGTTACTTTCTCATCCTGCAATACTTAAACAATGTGACCGTGGACTACCGTCGAATCTTTCATTACGATCCCTTTGCCCAAGAACTCCTTGATTATGTTCGAGGGGAAGATCCGAATGCCAATATTTCATAATTTTTTCTATATATCATCATTTTGACATCATATCGATATTTTCTTGGTTTCACATTCTGCGTTTGCGGGCTTTTTAGAGATCCAGGGAAACCTTTTTTCATAAAGAACGGATATCCCGGGACAGGTGTCGCTTCTTATAAACTTCTGATTTTTCTGAATTTATTTTCAAACAGGATGAGGCTCTCAAACCGCACTTAAAAAACGGGAAAAATAACGAAAGCAGAAGCGTCTATTGGCATGCCATTTGCTTTTTAAAATAGCCATAATCAAACTGCCGAAAAAGCAGTTTCTTCACTCTCTCCCCGGGGCGGGGGAATAGCTTCCCCCCGCCCTCAATTTTTTTTCACAAGCCGCTACGGCAGAAGTGATGGTATCGAACAGAAAGAGGCTTTTGAATGCCTTTTTTTCGATCATTTTGGCAAATTCACTTTTGATATCATCGTTGATCCTTGCAAACGCAAGCGTAATGCCCCGTCTCTCCAGGTCCTTGTGCAGCTTTTCGATCAATATCATGGCCGTGATGTCAATGTTGGAGGCCCGTTCCGCATCAATGACAATGTGCTTTATGGCGCTGTTGGTGAGATAGCTCAGCTGCCTGAGTTGATCAACGAAATAGCTCGCATTGGCATAAAAAAGGGAGGCCCCGAACCGCACAAGCAGGATATGATCGAATTCCTTGGCCTCCTTATGGAGGGAGACGCTCTTAAAGACGTGCTCCCTTGCCGTCTTGCCCAATATTTCAACTTTCGGGTGGGTATTATGATATATCAATGGGATCCTAATATGAATCCGGTAGAAAAACCAGTTTGAATGGACTAGCATTGAAATGCTCTCATTCAGCCCCGGAGACGGAGGAAACCTTTGGCAACCGAATCAGAACATCCCCTGGAGGAACCGGCCGAAACTTTACCGGCCCCCGCGGATTTTGCGCCCAAAACCCACGGTACCATCATTTTCTGGTCTCTCATTGCCTCCTTTACACGCTTTATACCACTCCCTCTGGTGGACGATCTCCTTGAAAGCGGTCTTGAAAAGATGATGTTCAAGCAGATTGCGGAAGCCCACGGCATCACCCTCAGCGACAGCGATCTGGACATCCTTTCATACGACACGACCGATTTCAGCGGCCTCAAGGTGGCCCTGCGGTCAAGTGCCAGACTGGTGGGCAGGTTTTTCCTAAAGGCTCTCTTGGTATTTGAACTGAAAGACGCCGCCGATACCTTCAGCGCGGTATATCATCGGGGATATCTGCTGGATTACACCTTTAAAACGGGAAAACTGGAACAATGCTCAACCAGTCAACTCCGCGTCGCCATTGATCGCGTCTGCGAAAAAACCGTAACCAGCCCCGTAAACCGGGTGTTTGTCGGCATCATGAAGGAATCCCTTTCAATGCTGGGAGCCGTCAAGGAATTTATCATAAAGAGTGCTTCCCATAAGGGTGAGATCGGGCAGACGCCGGAAGAAATCGCTAAGGACGCGCCGCCCGAAGCGGAAGAACTGGTGGTCAAGCTTGAAAAAGGTCTGGATTTGATGCCCCCCAAATATTTCGAGGAACTGCGCGCGCGCCTGGACGCAGCACTTTTGAAATATCCTCCCGGAAAGCCTTTCTTAGAATAAGTGGTTGTTTTTTCATATATCATCATTACATGTAAAGACAATTGTCAATCCATTCACTCTACAAGGAGGCCTTATGAGTCAGGCAAAACAAGGGGATACGGTCAAAATTCATTACACCGGAAAACTTGAAAACGGTGAAATCTTTGATTCTTCAAAGAACCGTGAACCCCTTGAGTTTAAGATGGGCGAAGGGAAGGTAATTCCTGGGTTTGAGAAAGGGGTTGCGGGAATGGAAGTGGGTGAATCAAAAAACATTACCATTCCCCCGGAAGAAGCATACGGGACCAAGAACCAGGAATTGGTCTTTGAATTAGAGCGAAACAAACTTCCCGACCACATTAAACCGGAGGTTGGGATGCAACTTCAAATGACTCAAGCCAACGGCCAACCCGTCAATGTCATCATCACAGCGCTGACCAATGATACGATCACCATTGACGCCAATCATCCATTGGCCGACAAGACATTGTACTTTGATGTTGAACTGGTTGATATTTCTTAACTTGTAATCTTCGTTGTTATTGATCGAACGCTGTTTCTTTTTCTAGGAGGTCTTGGAAATGAAACAGCGTTTTTTTTGGGGACAATTAGGAATAAAGCGCTCTGGGAGTTCCCATAGACATTTTCTCTATTGATAGTTTTGGATAATCGCATCCAGCCGACCGTCCGCCTTCATGGCGGCCAGTTCCTTGTTGAAAACCTCGATAAAGGGCCCCCAGTCTTGTTTGGCGGTGAACATGAAGCGGCACCCCGCCTCTCCCACCGGTTTTGCTGAAAAAGCGAATTGCCCCTTGAATTCCGGATTCTGCCGGATCACCCAAAGCGCCACGAGCCGGTTGATAACGGCTGCGTCATCCCGCCCTCGAAGGAGTTTTCCAAGCATGAGGGAATCCTTTTTCACGTCGTCCCGTTCGATGCGACCGTCCGCGAAATAAGGTTCCAGGAGCGGGTATCGGTACCCCAGAATGGCTCCGATTTTCTTCCCCATCAGATCCTTCGGCGTCTCAAAACCAACGGGACGGTCTTTCGGAAAGATCAGCACGTCCGTTGAATTCACCACCGGATCGGTCCAGAGATAGGCATTCGGATCCGCGACCCATTCCTTTGCCTTGGAATAGGCGTCCATATGGCCCTCGGCCATGCCCCTGATGGCCCTTTTCTCCGGAAGCGGTGTGATCTTGACGGAAAACCCGTGTTTGGATGCGATCGCTTTCATGACGTCAATCAGAATGCCGTGTAACTTGCCGTTCGCCTCCTTAATGAGGTACGGTGGCCAGGCCACATGATTGAAACCGACAACGATCTCCTTGTTCTCGGGCGTGGCGTGACCGGCCGGTATGAAACCGACTGAAACGGCTACTAGAAAAATAATGGTACGAA
Organism: Thermodesulfobacteriota bacterium; assembly: GCA_028278625.1. Next base: position 12,152 of record JANQDY010000073.1, on the reverse strand, counting down.
GGGTCTTCATGCTCCACTCCCTGGCTGTGGGTTTGCGCCTCAAAAGGCTCATGCGGCGCCCCCAAAGCACTTTGTTTGAAATTGCGGATTCGCCATTCATCTGAACGGGCGCTTACGATACGCATCCTGAAAATGCCTGTCAAGCAGCTATGATGAACGCAAGAACAATCCGCTGCAATTTGGCCGGAATCAACCCAAAAATTGGCCGCATCGGTCCTTTACAGATTGAAATTTACGACTTACACTTTCAATCGGATTCTTTTACCTTGAGCAACATGGAAAGGGAAATACAATGAAAAAAATCCTTTGTTTCCTGGGAATCATTCTGCTGGCTCTTTTGGGGTGCAGCTCATCTGACGCGCCTACGCCTCCCGATTCCGGTCCCACCGTGAAAAAGGGCTCGTTCTTTTTTCCCACGGCGCCCCCCCTCTCCCCCAACAAGGTCTGGTCCAGGGAAGTCTCCGGTACTAACGGCCAAAAAGCCATTGGCACTGGGGCATCAGACACCTACGGCCCGGTGATGGATCGCTTCTTCTACGTCGTAAACGGCATCGAATCGGATGGATCTCCGGTGCCCACCGGGCCGGGCGCGTCGCCTCCCGCTTCATCGCTCATGGTTCTCACGGCAAATGGTACGGCACCCCAGGGTGCCACCGCCCCCAACGGCGGTACCGGGGTGGGTTTGGCGGAGATGTATTCGACGTCCGTGGCATCAGGACCCGCTCAGTTGTGGAAGGCCGTGGAAGCCTCCGAGTCCGGCGGGTTCTACCTCCGGAGTGCTGAAAGCTTCGCGGTCAGCGACACGAACCCCGCGGTATTCAGCGCGCTCGTCGGGTTTGGCACGACTGCCGCTCCCCTGGACCTTGGATTTTTGTCCACCTGGAACACCTCCATCTACTGGAATCAGGAAAGTTCCCCGACGGGCGACAACAGCGCTTTCCAGCAATGGCTTTATGATACCGAAACCGCGCAGCTTACGAACTACGATACCCAAGGCCAGCTCTATAAGTCTTCGCCCACCGTCTGGGTCGCCCCCCAGACCGAGGCCCCCGACAATCAATGGTACTTCTATCCCAGTTATTTCGTTTCGCAGGTGGTCGATCAGCCGAACTCGGACCCGCCGTTTCCGGCCGGGGAAACCGAAGGCGAAATAGCGGCTTACGACTACATCAGCAGCCAGCTTGGGGTCAGTGACGTTACCTGTACATACGAGGGAACCGGTTATACGGGAATCCGGTGCGAGTATGAGCTAGCGGACACATCCGCCAGTTTGCCCAACTGCTACTCCACGGTTGATCAAGCCGTTCCTCCGACCTCCTACAATAGTGTTCCGATTTCGACAGACGACTGGAACGCTGTGTCCGAGCAGATTAAGCAGGAGTGCACTTACGCAGTGGGCGTCAATAATACCTTCGATACTTTCAACACAATCATCTCGGATGTCTTCATAAATAATGACGCCACGCTACCGAGTCTCGCTATAGACGTCGGTGTTTCCGCCGGCCAGAGCCTGAACCCGGTGCCCGTACAAATCATCGAGGGTATCCTCTACACGGCTTTATGTGCAACCGGCGATACAGCCGTCGGCGTTTTCGCCAACCTGATGGAGACGGCCGTCAACACCGCGTCGGCAGTGCCCGGAAACACCCTGAACCAGGAACTGGCGACGACTGTTGGAAACCTTTACAAAGACATGTCGAAGCAATTCCAAGACGCATTGGATGCATTGGCTTCCGCGGAGACGAGTATTCTTACGGACTGGGGCAGGCTGGAAATCATCGGAAAGGCCACAAATTGCAGCGGCTACAACGGGCTCGGGTTAACGCCCACGGATCAAACCAACATCGAAGCAGCAGCCATCCAAGGCTACAAGGTGACGGTGATGCAACAGCTCTTGCCGCTGGCCTACAACCCATGGATCACCTTTGCACAGGCCGGTGAACCCACCGGCCTGGACGAGACCACCTACAACACCTACACCTACGCCACTTTCGGCGCAACCACCAGTAACAGCAATTCCATCACCTTCCAGGGAGGGGGCGTTGAGCCGGGCACCCCATCATTAAAGGTGATGCAGACCGATATTTTCGATAACGGCGCCATTCCCTTTGAGGTGTTCAACGCCATCAACGGATGGGCTTCCTTGAGCATGGACGCGGTGAATGGTGAAAATTGCAGCATCGCGGCCATCACCCTCTTTAACGCGACACCCAACGACTTCACCGTCCATATTGTTCCCTCCGAGGGGACCATCGCCCAGCCGGGGGCCGATCAGGTGAGCAGCGAGTCTTCATGGAGCGGTGCGGAACTCCGGCCCTATGGTTATTTGACGCTTTTTGCGGGAGCCAACACCACTTCGGAGCACTTGCAGAACACCGTATCGATCTACCTGGATGGAACGCTGGCCGGAACCCTGGATGTTAGTGGAGACCACCTCTGCAGTGCGTTTGCAAGTCTGGGCGGCACCGCGACCGGATACTCCGGATTCAGTTTCACTTCTGTGCAGACCCGGGTGCCGGGTGGAGATTTAGATTACGACGTCGGCCTCTGGACGACCATCTACCAGCAGTGATTGCCGATTTTTCCGGGATGGCGCGTGGATGGGGACCCCTCCTGGCCCCTCATTTGACCCAAATGTAATTCCCGGACTCATGACGGCCTCATTGCACGGCCTTGGACCTTTCTTTTCACCGCCGAAGGGGATCTACCCACCCATTTCTTGAAAGAACGGCGAAAAGCGGTGGTTTCCGTATAACCGAGCAACCCGGCAATTTCGGCCATGCTGAGCGTCGTGGAAGTGAGATACTCCATGGCCAGTTGGGCCCGCACCTCATCCAGCACTGATTGATAGGTGGTGTTACGCTCCCGCAGACGGCGGCGCAGGGTGCGGGGGCTCATGCCCAGTTTCCCGGCAACCAACGGTGCGCTGGGAAAATCGCCCGGCATGCTGATAATAATGCGCCGGATCACCTCCACCAGTTCATCGACCCGCCCCAGTCTGCTTAAAAGGATACGGCATTGCTGCTGACAGACCTCCATGACCGTCGGGCTGGCCATGAGAACGGGCCGCTTAAGCACCGATGCATCCATCCGCACAAGATTTCTTTCCTGCCGGAATTGCACATCCGCACCCAAGTAGTCCCGATATAGAAAAGCATGTTCCGGTCGTGAATAGACCACCTTGATTTCCATTACCGGCGGGGGGCTCCCCGTGGCAAACAGGATGGCGCCAAAGGAGCTGGAAATCACCTTTTCAAAGGCAAAGACATACATCTCTTCATGATCAATCCTGAGCGCCGGTTTAAATTCCCAAAAACAGGTGTCCCCCTCATCATGAAATGTCATCCGCATGAGGGAGCCACTGATGTCCCAGTATCGAATCGCCATTTGGCTGGACTCTCCCCAGTAGGTACAGCTCAAAATGGCATACCCCCAGACACCCAGCCGGCTCAGATAATTGGGTTGGAGGGCCGCCGACAGCCCCAGGGTGGGATCCCGGCTTTCATGAAGCGCATTCATCACCAGCGTCCGGTACTGGTCTGCATCCAAAACAGCATCCTTCTCTTTCAACCATTCGTGTCCCAGACCGGTCCCTTTAAGCACCCTGCCCGCAACAACGCCGCGCTTTTCCACCTCCTCAATGAGCCATTTGGCCGCGCCGCCCGGAAAAATTTTCTGGAAGGCCAAAACAAACTCCTCCATGGCCGAAAAAGTACAATACCACCCTGGGATGCTTCAATCGTTTACAGGGAAGGAGATGAGGTCTCCCATAGGGGAAAACCGTGACGGGCCAAGTGGTGGACAAAGGATGATGAACCAGGCACCATCGGCCGGCAAGCCCTCTTTTCGCCGTAACTGGGTGAACAACCCCATGATTTATTCAAGCAACCGCGTTCCCACACGATGGATATGCCTGAAGTGCGCGTCGTAAGTGATCACCATGGCGCCTTCCCGGATAGCGATCGCCGCGATCCAGATATCGTTTGTGGGCACCGGGGTCCCCGCGCGTCGAAGGTCCACTACCGTTTCAGCGTAATGATAGGTTGCCATGTTATCCAAATCAAGGATATGGACGACCGGACTGTCAAGAAATTCCAATAATTCCCTTTCGTTGCGGTCAAAATACTTCCCCATCCGGAACCCTATCCTTAATTCCCCCAGCACTATCACGGGCAACCCGACCCATCGAGCCCTGGAGATGCTCCTTACAGCGCTCCGGGTGCCTCTTTTGAAGTGGCTGTAGGCGCATGTGTCCAAACAGATTTTCATGGTTCCCACAACTCGGAATCGACTTCCTCAAACAGCGCGGTATTCTTTTCAAATTCCACAAATTCGTCTTCAGTCCATGTTCCGGCAAGTTTGCCGAGGCCATTATCCAAATTTCCATTCAAACCCAGTCCAAGAGCCTGATGAAGCAGATCAAGAACGGTCTGGTTGATCGACTGGCCTTTGAGTCGACTCTCTGAGTCAAGGGCCTTGGCCAATTCACTGGAGACTTTTCTAATGGTCAATTGTTTCATGGAATCCTCCAGGGCCATCGGGTGATGATGTCAATATTAGCATTCTATGCAGGCATAAATGTAATGTCAACCAAAGCTCTGAAAAAACTGAGCCCGAAAATAGAGATTCGGTGTCCGGGGAAGGAAGATCATGTGCAGGCATTTCCCTTCACGAAAAAAGCGTGTCTCCAAAAACAGTTAGGGCTCATCCCCATCTCTATTGGGGCCCTCATGAAGGAAAAACCATTCACCCTTTATGGGCCTCAACATGTGTTCATGGAATTTTTACACAACATATCAATCGGTTAAATCCTTTCATTCAGTTTGGCACGTTATTTGTTAAGATCAATGTCCTCGATCATGCAACAACAAGGCATTTTGTCAATCTTATGCCGTCTGAACGGCAGCCCATAACGAAAGGAAAATGAATATGAAAAGACGACAATCAAAGCCAGGCGGATTTCTGTTGTTTGCGGCGTTGCTGCTGTTGATCGCGTTTCCTCTTGGGGGCCATGCCAGAGAGAGAATCTTCGCACCTTATGTGGACGTAATGCTCTACCCCACTTTTTCCATCAACGACGCTTATGACGATACTGGACAGCCCTATTATACCCTCGCATTTGTCACTGCCGACACCAACTGCCAGCCCGCCTGGGGCGGCATTACACCCCTTGAAAACAATCACTACATGGATGAGATAAACGCCATTCGACAAAAGGGAGGTGATGTGATCATATCCTTTGGCGGCGCCAACGGCACCGAGCTGGCCATGTGCCACACCGATGCAGGCGCCCTTCAGGCCGCCTATCAGTCCGTCATTGACAAGTATCAGGTCAACTGGGTGGACTTTGATATCGAAGGCTGGGCCGTGGCCGAAAGGACTTCCATCGATCTAAGGAACAAAGCCATCAAGGGCCTTCAGGATGCAAATCCCCATTTGACCGTCGCCTACTGCCTGCCGGTGCTTCCGTCCGGCCTGACCCAGGACGGACGCTACGTACTCGAAAACGCCAGGGACAACGGTGTTCGCGTGGACCTGGTGAATGTCATGGCCATGGATTACGGAGACGGGGCCGCGCCCAACCCGGAAGGAAACATGGGACAGTATGCCATCGACTCGGCACGGAACACCTATCAGCAGGCCCTCGAGCTGGGGCTCAGCCCGCTGATGGGCATCACTCCCATGATCGGTCAAAATGATGTTACCACGGAACGCTTCTACCTTACCGATGCGGAAAAACTCCTTGCATGGTCACAGGCAACCGCCTGGGTCGGTATGTTGTCCATGTGGTCTATCACGCGAGACAATGGCAATTGTCCCGACAATCCATGGGCAAACGCCACTTGCAGCGGCCTGGATCAAACGGATTTTGCCTTTGCCGACACATTCAAAGCGTTTACCGGGGGCAGTATCGGCAACCTGCGGCCACGGGTGGCCATCACATCGCCCGAGGACGGGGACGCCTTCCAACCGGGGGAAACGGTTATCCTGTCAGCCGACGCATCGGATGGGGACGGAACCGTCGTTCAGGTGGAATTTCTGTTGGACGGCACGCTTCTGGACGTTGTTGAGGCGCCTCCCTATACCCTTTCATGGACCGATGTTCCGGAGGGGGCATATGTGATCACCGCCATTGCAACGGACGATCAGGGGGCCACGGGCCGATCCGCTGCCGTTGGCATCTCCGTGGGGAACGGCGCAACCGCTTCAACTTGGGACCCTTCCGAAGTCTATTGGGGGGGGTGATGAGGTCTGCCACAATGGAAAAAACTGGCGGACCAAGTGGTGGACAACGGGCGAGGAGCCGGGTACCACCGGTCAGTGGGGGGTCTGGGAAGAAATCGGCTGGTGTAACGGCAATACCGCTCCCTCCATCTCCATTACCGCGCCATTGGAGGGAGACACCTTCGCGCCGGGCCACGCCATCACCCTTTCGGCTGAAGCGGCCGATACGGACGGAACCGTCGTTCAGGTGGAATTTTTCGCCAACGGCGTACGCCTTGGTTCGGACCGGAATTCTCCTTATGCTTTTTCATGGGAGGATGTACCGGAGGGTTCCCATCACATCACCGCGGTTGCCACCGATGATCAGGGAGCTACCGGGCAATCCCTGGGCATCGGGATCACTGTCGGAAACGCTTCTTCTTCCGCACCGTCATGGGATGCTTCAACCGTCTACTGGGGAGGCGATGAAGTCTCCCATAACGGAGGACTGTGGCGGGCCAAGTGGTGGACAACGGGCGAGGAGCAGGGTACCACCGGCCGGTGGGGGGTCTGGGAAGAAATCGGCTGACGCATCTTTTCCTTACTGAAATGCCGGTCCCACCGGGAAACCGAATACTTCAAAGTTGTGCGGGGTCGCTCGGCAGGCTCGAACCCGCGCTCTTCCACCTCCCCGATGAGCCACTTGGCCGCATCGCCCGGAAAGATTTCTTGAAAGGTCAAAACAGAATCCGCCATGGCCGAAATTGTTTGTTCATTATCCGTGCAAGGCCCGCTTTTTTGAGAACTGTAACCGGTGGAAAATTTCGCCAAACCTCACTCGTCGTGCAGAAGGTCCTTGATTCGCTTATCGATGGGAACCACGATGACCGATACCCCACTCTTTTTAAACGCCTCTTAAAATCTCCCCTGAATGCTTTCGGCCTGGACTTCCCAGTACCCTGGAGCGCCATAACCCTTTGCCACGGACACGATATCAATCCCCGGCAGATCCAGCCCCGGAACATTCGGCGTGTTCTTCAGAATAGCAAAGGATTTGAGGATCCCGTATTCTTCATTTCTAAGGGCTATAATCACCAAATGGAGATCATGTTGAACCGCCGTCCAGATCGCCTGGGGAGAGTATTGAAAGGAACCATCTCCTTTGTGGCATCGATATTGGTGAGAAACGGTTCGCAAAGAAGCATCTCCCGGGTTTGTTGACCCGCCGTAATAATCAGGGGCGTTTTATTGATGTAGGCCGTGAGTATGCACCCCATGGCATTGCCCATGCCCGCACCGGTATGGACGTTGACCATGACCGGTTTCTTAAGTCCCTGGGATATGCCGTCCGCAATGCCCACCACGCTGGCTTCCTGGAGGGCCATGATATAGGTGAAATCCGCTGGAAAGTTCTTCAAGAAAGTCTCTTCGGTGGATCCCGGATTGCCGACCACGATGGTAAGATCGAGTTTTCGCAACAGATCAAAGGTTACGTGTCGCACTGTTGGCATGGTTCTCCCCTTCCCTGGTTTTTGATGGTTTGCTTGTTCGGCCGCGAGGCATAGAGCAATGAACATTGACGCTCTGTGAATGAGAAGCCTTTTTTATGCGGTTTTCCAATTCTCAGGAAGTCCCGATGACAATAGGGAGGACAGGTTTTCCTTTTGGATCAGCCGGTGCGCTTTTTGGTCAAAGGTCAGCCAGCATCCCCTTAAATCCAGCGCCAATGCCGCGTAGCAAGCATCGTATCCGGTGAGACCTTTCTTGACGAACCGGTCTGCCTTTGCGGCCAGTTCCCGGGTCATGGGATGTCTTAGAATACCGCCTTCAAGGAGAGGGAGAATGCCCTTTTGAAAGGCCTTAGGTCCGTTGGGATGAAGCCGCTGCAATACCCCATAAACCTCAAAAGCAAAGAGTTCCGGTGAAGTGTATATGTCAAGTGTAGACATGGATGAGGGTTCACGGATTAGGGGTCCACCGTTGACCCTTGATGATCCCATGAGACAGTATTTTATCGCTGAATCTATCTTAACCTCATTCCTTGCAGTATTTTCTCTGGAGTAATGGGCAACTCGGTCATTCTCACGCCCGTGGCGTGGCAGATGGCGTTTGAGATCGCAGAGGCAACATTTACCATGCTCCCCTCCCCGATCCCTTTGGCGCCAAAGGGACCCGAGGGCTCATTCGACTCGACAATGATCGGGACAACCTCAGGCGCGTCACAGGATCTTAGGAGCCGGTAGTCGGTAAAATTGGCGTTTAGAATATGACCAGCCTCATAGGCCAACCCCTCGGTAAGGGCGAACCCGACACCCATAACCCCACCCCCGACGATTTGTCCTTCCACCAGGCCGGGGTTAATGGCCCGGCCCACATCATAAGCGCTGGTCAGCCTCACCACCCGGACCTGACCGGTCCGTGTGTTCACCATAACTTCGGCAAAGACCGCCCCGTAGTAGCCCGGCATGGCCGGCGCTATGCCGCTGGCAGTGCCGATAATCTGCTCGCAGGTCCCCATGTCCTCAATCTGGATCTTGCGCATCAGGCCTTTGATTGAGATCCTGTTCTCTGGATTGGCCGCCTCGAAAACCATTCCACCTCTAACCTGGAGCAGGTCGGGATTATCCACGGCCAGAATCCCGGAGGCGTAATCGACCATCTTTTTACGGGCGTTCATGGCAGCCTCCCGCACAGAGAGCCCTCCGCAATAGGCCTGCCGGCTGCCGTGGGTCCCGCAATCCAGCGGGGTAACAGCCGTGTCCGGCTCAGAGACCGAAATCCGGTCCATATGGATGCCCAATATCTCGGAAGCCACCTGGGCCAGGACGGTCCGGTTGCCCTGGCCTTCGTCGGCGGCCGCGGTCTGGAGGTTGACAGTTCCGTCGGAATTGACCAGGACCGTGGCCGAGGCCGGATCGGGCAGGGCCCGGGCCGCTCCGGTACCGTGAAGCATCACCGAAAGGCCGATACCCTTCTTGATGGGCGATTTTTCCGGGTTGCGGGATGATTTTTCATCCCATCCGGAGGCGGCCGCCCCCCTTGACAGGCATTCTTCAAGACCATTGCTCCTGATTCTCTCCTTAAGGATCGGATCCATCTCGCCCGCTTTCCGGTAATTCCGAAGCCTCATCTCCAAGGGGTCTAATCCCAGTTCCCGGGCGACAATATCGATTTGGGATTCCTGGGCAAAATTCATTTGGGGATTACCATATCCCCGAAGCGCGCCGCCCATGCTCTTGTTGGTATAGACGACCGTTCCCGAAAATCTGTAGTTGGGAATGTCATAAAGCCCCACCCCGGTGGAGAGGCAGTCGGCCACCACTCCGATGTAATGTGTTCCGTAGCCGCCGGTATCAGAGAGTATTTCAACCTCATTGGCTACCAGACGGCCCTCTTTGGTGGCTCCGGTCTTCATCCGGATGGTCATGGGGTGTCGGGACTCGGTGGCTGAAAAATCCTCCTCTCTGGTGAAGGAGATCCTGACCGGCCTCAAGGTCTTTCGGGCCAGCCAGCCGGCCATTGCCTCCAAACCGTGGATGAGGCCGCATCTCCCCCCGAACGCCCCGCCGGTGTACGGCTTGATGACCCGAACCTTACTCAGCGGAAGATGGAAAGCCGCGGCCAGGTAGTGCTGACTCCAGTGGGGCAGTTGGGTGGACGAGTGGACGGTCAGCCGTTGACTGGAATCAAATTCGGCCACGCAGGTACCGATGGTCTCCAGGCTGGCATGCTTCTGTTTTGAGGTCCTGTAGGTGTTTTCAACGATCAAATCGGATTCATGGAAGCCCTTGGCCACGTCTCCGATCTCTTTTCGGACCCGAAAGGCGATGTTGCCGTTTTGGTGGATTTTGATCTCTTTTTCACGCAGGGCTTTAAAGGGATCGTGGATGGCCGGAAGGGATTCGTATTCGACCTTCACAAGGGCTAGGGCCTTTTCCGCGATCTCTTCGCTTTCAGCGGCGATGGCCAGCACCGGATCCCCCACAAATCGGACCACGTTGTCTTTCAGAAATATCTGCTTCTCCTTCTCTTCTGTGCGCAGGAAGAACCAGTACTGGAGGACCTTGGGGACTTCCAGAATGGTGGCCACGGCCCGGACGCCTGACAAGGTTTCCGCCGCCGAGGTGTCGATCCGTTTGACCCTGGCATGGGCATGGGGGCTGCGGAGGAGCCTGGCATGGAGCATACGGTCGGATTTCAGGTCCGGGGCGAATTTGGCGGCCCCGGTGACCTTGTCCACGCCGTCTATCCGTGCAATGGATCTTCCAATGGCGGAGTAACCTTCAACCATTCTTCTTCTCCTCAATCCTTTTTGCCGCCTTCAAAACCGCTCTGATGGGTCGATCATAGCCGGTGCACCGACAGAGGTTGTTGGCCAAACATTCTTTGATCACTCCCTTGTGGGGCCGGGGGTGATCCGACAGCAAGGCGTTGGCAGCCATGATCATCCCCGGCGTGCAATAGCCGCACTGGACCGCCGCCTCATCCAGGAAGGCCTTCTGGAGAGGATGGAGGCTAATCCCACTTTGCAGGCCCTCGATGGTCGTAATTTCGGCACCGTCGGCCTGTACGGCAAGCATCAAACAGGCCAAAACGGCCTCACCGTTGAGATTAATGGTGCAGGCGCCGCACTCGCCCCGTCCGCAGCCCTCTTTGGTACCGGTCAACCCCAACCGGTCCCGCAAAACGTCGATCAACCGTTCGCCGGGATCGACCGTCAACTCGTGCGGCTCGCCGTTTATGTTTATTCCAATGGTATGTTTGGTCATCCTCGGCTCCTTTGCAACGATCTTTCAAGGGCGTCCGCCACCAAAACGGCAACCATCTCCTTACGGTAGGCGGCGCTGGCCCGGTTGTCGCTTAAGGGCGCCGATTCATTGGCCGCGGTTTCTGCCGCACGGCGGATCAATTCCTTATCGGGCTTGTTGCCCAAAAGCAAAACCTCGGCTTTCCTGGCCCGGAAGGGGACCGGCCCGACGCACCCCAGACCAATCCGGGCTTTTGTGCAGGACCCCTTCTCCACTGACAGCCGGGTGGCCACATTGACCAGGGCCATATCGACCTCGGTTTGATGACGCCTTAACTTGAAAAAAGAGCTCCCGGTCCCGGACTCCGCCGGCGGAATGATGATTTCCCGGAGGATCTCTCCCGGCGCAAGGGCGGTGCAATTGGGCCCCATGAAAAACGCCTCAGCCTTCAAAATCCGGTCTCCTTCCGGACCGGTCAAGACCAGAGACGCATCCAGGGCCAAGAGTGGAGGGGGCATGTCCGCACCTGGGGAAGCGTTGCACAGATTACCCCCGATGGTGGCCCTGTTTCTGATGGTATGGGTGGAGTGTAGTTTTGCCGCCTCGCCAAGTACCACCAGGGAACCTGAAAAGTATTCCGACCGGGCGATGGCGTTGATTCTGACGGCCGCCCCAATACGGATTCCGTCGGCGGTATTTTCCATGTAATCGAGCCCCAACCCGGAGATATCGATCAGGTGAACCCCGCCGCAATTCCCCAATCCCTCAAGGGGCAGTGACAATAGGTCGGTTCCGCCCGCAATGATTCGGACCCGGTCGCCGTATTCCCCTAACAAACCGATCGCCTCTGTCAGGTTTTGGGCTTCATGAAACCCTGCTACTCCTCTAACTGGCCGCATGACTCACTCCACTTCCGATGCGGGATTGCCATACCGAATGGTCAACCCGGTCACCAGACATCTTATCCGACAGTGGAACCAGGCCGGGTCGGTTTGGGCCGCCCCGATCATGTTCCGCCAGCCGAAGCAACCCCGGCATTGCTGGTACGACTTCAGGCAAAGAGGTGATCCACCCTTGCGGATGAGCTCGGCTCGATTTTTTTTTGAGGCCATTACTTTGTCAAACCTCCTCACCGTTTTTTTTGCTGCATGCACCCTTAATCCCGCAGATCAAAGATGCGCTTTGTAGAACGGCGAACCG
>JANQDY010000010.1 GCA_028278625.1 Thermodesulfobacteriota bacterium | reverse complement strand
CGGTCTTGCCATAAGTGTAAAAGAGATTCTCCAAGTCTTCAAAAAGATTAGCCTCTGGGCCAAAATGACTAAAACGGCGGCAACCCTCCCGTTCCGCCCCCGCTGTCCCCCCGGATCACCCGGCCATGGGGAGCATGATCCTGAACATGTCCGCAAATGCCTTGGGTCTGGGAAACGCCGCGACCCCATTCGGTATACGCGCCATGCAGGAGCTTGACCGTTTGAACCCGGTTAAGGGGACCGCTACCAACGCAATGGTTCTTTTTTTGGCCATCAATACATCCAATGTCACCCTTCTTCCCACCGGTGTCATCGCCATTCGCGCTGCCGCTGGGTCCACGGATCCCGCAGGGATTCTGCCCACCACCCTTTTTGCAACGCTGTTTTCAACGATTATTGCCATTGTTGCCGCAAAGTCATATGGGAGATTGCCCTTCTTCAGGGGAGAAAAAGCAACCATGGGGTACCACGGGAACGAAACGGTTGAGACCGAGGAAACAAATACGCCACCGGAGGAGGTCGGCGAGGGGTATCCCCTTTGGGCATGTGGTATGGCGGTGGCATTTCTGGTGGCCCTGATCCCCGTTACGGTGCTCTATGGCCGTCGTATTTCACCCTGGATCATTCCCTGCTTGATGCTCGGTTTTCTGGCATTCGGGGTTTTAAGAAAAGTCGCAGTGTATGAAGTATTTGTTGAAGGTGCCAAGGAGGGATTTCAAGTGGCCGTTCGCATCATCCCCTACCTGGTTGCCATCCTGGTGGCGGTGGGGATGCTCCGTGCCAGCGGCGCCATGGCGGCAATGGTCGATTTCCTGGGAGGCTGGACCGAACGGATGGGAATGCCCGCGGACGCACTCCCCATGGCGCTTCTGCGCCCGCTGTCAGGTTCCGGGGCCTACGGCGTGATGGCTTCCATTATCAATGATCCCGCCATCGGACCGGACAGTTACGCCGGTTATCTGGTTTCCACGATCCAGGGGTCCACCGAGACGACCTTTTACGTATTGGCCGTCTACTTTGGCGCAGTACAGGTCAAGCGTATCCGCCATGCGCTTTTGGCGGCGCTCACAGCGGATTTTGCCGGAATATGCGCTGCCGTAGCCATTTGCTCCTTTCTCTACGGAGTGTGACAATCGTCGTTGCCCTATGCCATCGAGCGATTTCCGTAGTCCAAAAGGAAAATATCTAAGGGGAGACATCTCGGTCTAAACAGAGAAAGCGGTTTTTAAAAGGAGAATCGGATGAGAGAGAACAATCCCAATCAGATGAACGTTGAATTTCCCAAGGAACTGGTGGGGGGTGTTTATGCCAACAACATGGCGGTCACCCATACCGCGGAGGAATTCATTATGGATTTCATTATGATTGCACCACCCGCGGGAGTGGTGAAATCGCGCGTCATTGTTAGTCCAGGACACATGAAACGAATCCTTCACGCGCTCAAGGACAACCTTGAGAAGTACGAACAGAAGTTCGGTCCCGTTCAGATGGCCGAAGAACCGGGTGGTGAAGTGACAATCCAGTGAGCCGACGCCTAATGAAAGGAAAGGAGATAGGCTCTGAGATTGATTTTCTTGTTCTTGATACCCAGCTTTCTGCGGAGATTGAACCGGTGCGTCAGGATGGTGTTTTTGGATACCGACAGTTTCTCCGCAATTTCGATGTTGCTTTTTCCTTCTTTGACCAGATTGGCCACCCTGATTTCCATGGGCGTCAAATCGAGCACTCTACTGCCGATGTCGCGCACAAAGGGTGATATGATCTGTTCCAGATTGGTTTCAATGACATTCAAATGGTTGGCTTGGATGGCGTCCAAGGGTGTGCTTTTGAGTTTTTCAATATAGGGTTTGATAAGGGTACTCATATTGCTGACCACCGATGATTCAAAATTGGTGCGGTCTTCCTCACGCCGCCGCAGCAATATGCTGAAGGCCGTATTGGCTTCTTCCAGGCTTCTGGTTCGCGCCCTGAGCTCCTTTTCTCTCTTCTTGAGGTTCGCCACATTCCTCTTTTCCTGGGAAATATCTCGCGAATAAACCGCCAGTTGAGCGACTTTTCCCTTTGTGTTCAAAACCGGATAAACGGTGTTCTGGAATACGGACTTGCCGATCTTATCCTCAAACCGGCTCGGTTTTGCGGTTTTGATCACCTGCTCCACTTTCCCTTTTCTCTTCTTGGAAATATCGGGAGGAAGGTAATCGTATACGCATTTGCCCAAAAGACTTTTTAAAGGCGCCTTTAACCGTTTGGCGGTGACCTTGTTGGCCGTGATGATGTTCCCTTTTTTGTCCAAGAGATGTGCGGCATCAGAAGTGGCATCCATAAGGGCGCTCATCTGATTATAGGTCTTTTTCAAATCCGCGGTTCGCTCCGCTACGATTTTTTCAAGTTCATTGTGAGCTTCCTTGAGTGATTTTTCCAGCTCAAAATTGTAGAGGCCAATTTCGATGGCTGAATTGACCTGTGCGTCATTGAAAGGCTTCAGAAGATATCCGCAAGATTGGGCCGATTTCGCCCGATCAATGTATTCCTCATCCGAGTAGCCGGTGAGAAAAATGACGGGGATGTTCAAATCCGCCCGTATTTTCTTGGCCGCCTCGATACCGTCAATTTTTCCCGGCATCACAATGTCCATCAAAACCAGATCCGGGCGGCTCTCTTTGGCCGTTTTAACGGCCTCCTCACCCGACTCTGCGGTCGCGCCGATTTCATAGCCGTAGGACCTCAGAGCTTCGATTAATTCTGTAACGGTAATTACATCATCATCAACTATCATGATTTTGGGCATCGTCAAAACCTCATCTTTTTTTTACATGGATTTGAAAAAGCAGAAATCTGAATCATAGAATCCCAGAGTAAAATGAAAATGTCAAGAGAAACCATTATGATAACCGACTATTTTTTCGCATAGCTGTGCAGTCCGGCCAGGTAGTTGACGCCAAAATAGGTGAAAAGCACGCAAGCAAAACCGACGATTGAGAGAAATGCAATCCTCTTGCCGGTCCATCCTTTCATTAGCCGCGCATGGATGAGAGAGGCATAGACCAGCCATGTGATCAGGGACCAGGTTTCCTTGGGATCCCAACTCCAGTAACTTCCCCATGCGGAATGGGCCCACACGCTTCCGGTGATGATGCCTAGGGTCAGCATAAGAAAACCGATGACGATCATCTGGTAATTGAGATCATCCAAAACGGCTCCTGAAGGGATCAGCCTGAGAAAAAGACTGCTTTTCTCTTTGGTATCAAGACGCTTCAAGAGGTACATGATGCTGATCCCGAATGAAAGTGCGAAAGAAGCGTAACCGAAAAAACAGGTGATCACATGGCTGATGAGCCAATTGCTTTTGAGTGCCGGGATGAGCGGTTGGATCTGGCTGTTGATACCCGGTGAAAAAGAGGCATAGGCCATTGCCAGAAAAGCCAGCGGCGTTACAAAAGTGCCGATACTCCTGTTCTTTGTGCGCCATTCCATCAGAAGATAGAGGAGCATCAAGGTCCAGGCAAAGAAGATGAGAGACTCATAGAGATTGGATAAGGGTGCATGCCCGATTCCCATCCTGTACGATTCCACCCAACGTAGAATGATTGCCGCTGTCTGGGCGATGAATCCCAAGAGGGAGAGATAAGTGCCCACTCGTGAAAAAACAGAGCGATGCATGACCATTCCCAGCAGATAGGCCATGAATGCCAGGAAATAGACAAAAGTGGTGTAGCTTAAAATCACGGAATTATCCATTGTATCTTAACCCTTCAAATCGAATTCCTTTTGTAGCTGCTGCAAAAGAAGATGGCGTTCCTTCTCCAGACCCACGGGGTTTTTGTTGGTGGTTCCCGCCACTTCGATGCTGGTCCACTTGTCCTTGGATACGAGACGCACCCAGAGTCTCTGGTGAGACATAAAGAAGGTGACGAACAGGCCGGATATCATGAGAAAACAGCCGGCCCAAACAACGGCAACCCCTGGGTCCCGGTTGGCCTGAAGCCCCGTATAGTAGCGGGTTTTGAGACCCAGAAGTGAAAAGCGATAGGGCGAAAAAGCTGAAGGATTGAATTTTGGGGATGCTTGCATGGGGGGCGGAAGTCTTTTTTTCAGGGCGTCATGGTTTTTGAAAACCCAGAATTCCACCGGCTTTCCAGTTTTGGATTGTACCAAAAGGAATACCGCGGGACCCAATCCCATAATATCATTTTTCGCGTCTATGATCTTAAAAGTCCCTTCGCCTCCCGGCAAAGGCGTATCCACCTCTTTCTTGGCAATAATATCCCATGTGGCGGGACCCTTTGAATCTCTCTCAATACGCAGACGCACATCCTTGCCCGCAACGGACCCGTAGCTGGCCTGATAAAAGGTGACACCGCCAAATTCAACGGGATGATTAACAAGAAGATCTTTGGTGAGCGCTTTTTTGCCGTCTTTCAAAAAAGTGAGAATGGATCTGAACTCCTTGGGAGCGCCATTTTTGTAGAACAGAACGGAAAATTTGTCACAACGGACGTCAAACCCCAATTCCAGAGGTTTCATGTTCTTCCGGACAAAAACCCGGTCCGTCTTCTCTCCCTCAAGAATATTGACATAGGCTTCAAAACCAAAAAAAGAGCCCACCAGTCCACCAACGAGAATCAAAAGGACGCTCAAATGAACCACATAGACGCCAAAATGGGAAAGGCCGCCTTTTTCACCGCAATAATAGTGGTTTTCGCCACTGCTTTTGACACGCACATTCCTGTAGCGCGACGACAGGATCCTAAGGGTCCTCTTGGCCACCTCATCCGACTGGAGTCTGACTTTTAATCGGTCTTCGGGATCGGCGTTTTCAAACGGTTTGCTTCGGTCGGGCGCGGGTTTGGCAATGAAACGTTTCCACGTTGTCGGAAAACGGTTGATGGAGCAGATGATCAGGTTAAGTGCAAGAAATGCAATCATAATCCGGAACCAGGGCGCGCTGTACATGTCGAAGAGTTGCAGCGTTGACAGGAAACGGAACATGGTGGGGCTGAGCTGCTCTGCAAATTCCACGGCATCCTGGCCTTGTGGGATCAGTGTTCCCAAAACGGAAACAATGGCCAGCAGAATCAAAAGAACAATGGTCAGTTTAACGGAGCTCAAGAATTGCCAAATAGCGTTGGGGATTGATTTTGACTGGGCATTTTTCATAAGTATTTTGCCACCTTACCTGTTTGACTCCTCCGCTTCTTATCCAAAGAATGCCACTTGTTAAGAGCGTGTTTTTGGGATACACGGCATATGAGGGAAATTCTTATAACATGAATAGTGTTGAAATTCAATTTGCATGAAGAATTTAAAAAGTTTGACGATAGGGAACGCATCATGTAGAAAAAGCGACTGAGATACCCGTCAGAATGGCTTTAGAATCTTGGAGACAACTATGCTTGATCTTAAATTTGTCAGATCGAATATTGAGACGATCGGGAAGATGATTGAAGACCGTGGTTACGATTTGGATATTTCACGGTTCGAGCAACTGGATGAGATAAGAAGAGAACAACTTTCCGTTCTGGAAGCGCTAAGGCACCGTAGAAACAGGGTGAGCGATGATATTGCCAGAATGAAAAAAAACGGGGAGGATGCATCAACCATCATTTCCGAAATGAAATCGGTGGCCGCCGAAATAAAGGAACGGGAGAAAGAACTCCCGGGTGTTGTTGAAGAACTGGAACAACTCCTTCAGATGATTCCCAACATGCCTGATGACTCCGTCCCCATCGGAAAAGACGAAAAGGACAATCCCGTCATTCGGACCTGGGGTAGTATTGGAGATTTTTCCTTTGAGCCACTGCCACACTGGGAGATCGGGGAGGCGTTGGGAATTCTCGATTTTGCCTGTGCCGCCAAACTCTCCGGGGCGCGGTTTGCTCTTTACCGCGGCGCCGGCGCTCTAATGGAACGAGCGCTGATCAATTTCATGCTCCACATTCACACAACAGAGCATGGTTATACGGAGATTCTTCCCCCTTTTATGGTCAATGCTGCATCCATGTTTGGAACCGGTCAATTGCCCAAATTTGAGGAAGATCTTTTCAAAGTGAAAGGAAGAGACCTGTATCTCATACCCACGGCGGAAGTCCCGGTCACCAATATGCATCGGGAGGAGATTCTCTCTGAAGTTGACCTTCCGGCCACTTATGTGGCCTATACCCCTTGTTTCAGATCGGAAGCGGGATCTTACGGCAAGGACACCCGCGGTCTTATCAGGCAGCATCAATTCAACAAGGTGGAACTGGTCAAGTTTTCAAAGCCGGAGGACTCTTACCGGGAACTGGAGAAATTGACAAACAATGCCGAAGAAATACTCAAGCGGCTTGAACTCCCTTACCGGGTGGTGAACCTCTGTACCGGGGATATCGGGTTTTCCGCTGCAAAGACCTATGATCTGGAAGTGTGGCTTCCAGGCCAGGGGCTGTACCGGGAGATATCTTCATGCAGTAATTTCGTGGATTTTCAAGCGAGAAGGGCAAACATCCGTTTCAGAAGAAAAGGGAAAAAAGGGAGTGAACTGGTTCACACTTTGAACGGATCAGGCCTGGCCGTAGGGCGTACCCTGGTGGCCATCCTGGAAAACTATCAGAGGGAAGACGGAAGCGTTCAAATCCCCGAGGCACTAAGGCCATTTATGGGAGGCGCAAAGGAGATTAGAAGGACGTAAAATGGATAAGCGGTTTCCGTACAGTTCCGGTTGGCGGGATCATAATCCCAGTGTGGGCAGAGTCGGTCCGAAAAGGTTTTCAAAACGCCGCATAAGCCTGCTGGTTTTGGGCCTTTGTATCCTCATCACCGCATATCTGCTCTTCTTTCCGATGCCTTGGTACCAAGGCGAAACGAAACGGAACGGCGATGCGTTTTCCGCCATTTCAGAACCCAAGGGCAAAGGAGATGTTTCACGAAAGATCCTCATCACTGGTGTTCAGGATCTCAACCTGGACCCCGCCCACCTGGAAACCCGCTTCACCCTGCAAAAGGAGGGGATTCCCTTAACCGTGGAATCGTCCGTTGATTCGGGCTTTCAGGACTATATTGCGGGCCTTCTGGAAACTTCAAATACACTGAAAGCAGCGGTGGTTGTGATGCGCCCTGACGATGGCAGGATTCTTGCCATGGTGAGTTACGACAGCGAAAAGAAAAAGGGGGAGAGTCTCTGCCTTAAGGCCGATTATCCGGCGGCCAGCCTTTTTAAGATCATTTCAGCGGCAGCGGCCCTTGAATTTGCCGATTATTCGCCGGAAAAGACCGTCTCATTTGTGGGCAGAAAACATACGCTTTACAAAAGCCAGTTAAAACAGAAGAAGAGCAAATGGGCCACCAATATCTCCTTTAGAAAGGCCTTTGCTTCCTCCATAAACCCGGTTTTCGGAAAACTGGGAATACACGACCTGGATTATCAGTTGATGAAGGAATCAGCGAGAAGTTTCTTTTTTGAGCGCCCCATCCCGTTTGATTTTCCCGTCGGAAAAAGCGAAGTGTTTGTTCCGGAAGATGATTTCGGATTGGCCGAGTTGGCCAGCGGCTTCAACAAAGGGACCACCATATCACCGCTGCATGCGGCACTTTTGGCGTCAGCCATCGTCAATGATGGCGTGATGATGAAACCGTGGGTTGTCGAGCGGGTCGTTGATGAGGCGGGACAAATCCTCTATGAAAACCACGAATCGCGCATGGGGGTTTCCATGAGCCCAGAAACCGCAAAGGAATTGCGGCTCCTCATGGAAGATACCATTTTGCACGGCACCTGCCGAAAGACCTTTTATCGGGAAAGGCGGAAAAAAGCTTACAAAGGTGTTGTCCTGGGGGCGAAAACAGGCACCATCAATGATCGGGATGACCGTTTCAAATATGACTGGCTATCAGCGTTCGTACTTCCCGGCAATGGCCGGAAAAAGATCTGTATTGCCGTTTTGGGTATCCACGGAAAAATATTGGGTGTCCGGGCCAACCGGTTAGGCCGAAGTATCATCAGGTATTACCTGTCCTCCTGATCACGCCATGCATGCCTTTACAAATCCGAAAAACATGGGCGAAGGAGATTCCATTCGCGATTTCAGTTCCGGATGCGCCTGGGTGGCGCAGAAGAACTTCAGATCCGGCAATTCAATGAACTCCACCAGCTTGCCGTCCGGCGACATGCCGGAGAATACCATGCCTTTCTCTTTCAACCCCTCGTGATACTCAGGGTTTACCTCATATCGATGCCGATGGCGTTCGGACACTTCCAAGGATCCGTAAAGGGAATGCACCAGAGATCCGTCGAGAAGCACGGCAGGATAGGCCCCGAGCCGCATGGTTCCCCCCTTTTCGGTGACGGTCTTCTGTTCAGGAAGGATGTCGATGACCGGATGTGGGGTAACCTCATCCATTTCCGTGGAATTGGCACCTTTGAGACCGCAAACGTGTCTGGCGAATTCAATGACTGCCAGTTGAAGCCCCAAGCAGAGCCCCAGGAAGGGGATATTTCGTTCTCTTGCCATTCGGATCGCTTCTATTTTTCCTTCGGTGCCCCGTGATCCAAAGCCGCCTGGGACCACCAGACCGTCCATCTGTCCCAGTTGGCTCGGATCCTTGAGCGCCGTTGTTTCCACCCATTTGAGGTTGATTTTGCATCCCAGGTGGGCGGAGCAGTGGTTAAAGGATTCAATAATGGAGGCATAGGAATCTTCCAGTTTGGTGTATTTTCCGCACATGGCCACCGTAATCTCTTTTTCGGGATTACGGATGTTGTCCACAAGGTTTCTCCACTTTCTGAGATCCGGCGGGCTGTAAATGTTGAGTTTCTTGTGAATGTTTTCCGGCAGACCCTCTTGTTCAAAAATAAGGGGAATTTCATAAATGTCGTCAACATCGAGTCCCGTTATGACCGCTTCGGGTTTGACATCACAAAAATTGGATATCTTCGACTTGACCTCGGGCGTCAGAAATTCCTGACAGCGGCCGATGATGATGTCCGGGAATATGCCCCGCTGCTGCAAGAGATTGACGCTTTGCTGCGTGGGTTTCGATTTCTGCTCGTTGACACCCATGGGAATCGGTACATAGGTGAGATGCACGAACAGGATATTGTTTCTTCCCACATCTTTTTTCATCTGACGCATCGCTTCCAGAAACAGCTCATTTTCGATGTCGCCGACGGTGCCGCCGATTTCCACGATCACCAAATCCGGAGACTCTTCCTTGACCACCTGTCCGATGTGATCCTTGATGAGGTCCGTCACGTGGGGAATATACTGAACGGTCTTCCCCAGATAATCGCCGCGCCTCTCCTTTTTTCTAACCATGTCGAAAACCTTGCCCATGGTCAGGTTCCATTTTGATTTGCAGCGAACCCCCAAAAAACGTTCATAATGCCCGAAATCCATATCCACTTCGGCACCATCATCCAAAACGAAAACCTCACCGTGTTCAAAAGGATTCATGGTACCGGGATCCACATTGAGATAACCATCACATTTGATGGGCACGATCTTCAGTTTTGTTGAGAGCAAGTGTCCGATTGAAGCAGCGGCGATCCCTTTTCCCAATCCTGAGAGCACGCCTCCCGTTACAATTATGTACTTTGTGGGCATTTTTGATGCATTCCTTTCTTCTGTTTGGCCTCGGTGGTTGAACATTTCCTATTGGGTATTTCAAGTTCTAGGCCATTCAAGCCGCAAAAGCCAGTTGATTATTCAAGCATCACAAGGGTTCCGAAGCGTCCGGTCAATCTCTCTCCCCGATAGGAAAAAAAACGGTCAGTGTTACATCTGGTACAGATCTTTGAAATTGTGATGTTTTTCGGATCAACACCGGCCACGGCCAGCTGATGGGCGCTCAGACGCCACAGATCGAAATGGTTTTCCGAAACCCTGAATTTGATGAAATCCGCAGGGAAAATGGATTTGTGCGTCACGAATTCGGCGCAACAGGGACCCAGAGAGGGTCCGACGGCGGCAACAAAATTTTGAGGGTTGCAATGAAAATGACGCGTCATTTCACCGACAACCAGGCCCAATATGTTCTTTACATTCCCTTTCCAACCGCAATGAACATTGGCAATAACGTTTTTCACCGGGTCAAATAGGATTACCGCCTGGCAATCGGCCTGCTTGATGATCAGGCCCGTGCCGGGGACATTGGTTATCATGGCGTCAGCCTGTTGTGAGCCGGTCGAAAATTCAGTGGTGTTCGCGTCGGCAACGAGAATCTCGGTTCCATGGGTCTGCTCAGTGGAAAGAATCCGCGGGGCATCCATGGTGTGCTTGATAATCATCATGTTTTGAGCCACATTCTCATCGGAGTCACCCACGGCTCTGCTGATATTGAGGGTGTCGTAGGGTGGATGGCTCGTACCACCGCGCCGGGTGAAAGTGGCGTGCCTTAACTGCGGGTACCGCAAGAGGTTGGTATATTGAAGGTAGGGGGCGTTCCGGGGATCCGGCATGAGCGTTTCAGCGGTAATGTCCTTGGCCGCGCATCCTTTTTTGAAACCTGAAAGAAATGGTCCCGCCACCCGGGGAAATCATATAGATTCACTCGACGACACAGACTTTCTTACTTACCGCTGCTTCCTTCCGGACCTGACGGGGTTCATAAGTGCCTGTTACGTGAGGTCCATATCAACCCCAAGGTATTGAAAACGCATCTCGAATCAGGAATCTCCAGAAGGACTTTCAACCCCGCATGAGCGGATTTCGGGTGAAGGGGCACCGCTAACTCCCCATCTAGCGCGGCCAAGGCCTTAACTGGCAGTCCTTAATTATATGATATCGACTCTCTCTTTCAGTTCCTTTCCGACCTTGAAGAATGGAAGTTTTTTCTGGCCGACATTGATAATTTCGCCTGTTTTGGGGTTTCGGCCCTTGTAACCGTCATAGTGCTTTACTTTGAAGCTGCCCAAGCCACGAATTTCGACCCGCTCTTCATTGATAAGTGCCTTTTCCATCTCTCCAAAGACTGTGTTGACGACTTCTTCAGCCTTCCGCAGGGGCAGATCCTTTTCTTTGGCTAAAGTCTCAATCAATTCTGATTTGTTCATCTTTCCTCCCCGGTTACGTGTGCTCAACCCTTTCTAGCCATTAATCCTAAAAAACAAGTTTGATCATCATCACGTGCAGCTTTTGGTTCATCGTGCAAGCCTATGATGTCCATGGGCTGAAAAACCAAAACTCTCAGCCGTAATCGAATGGGAAAATAGAGGATCAGTGTCTCTAAGTCAAGGAAAAAGCGACCAAAAGTATTGCTGATCCTGACTTTCCCAAGCACGGGAACGCTTGAACACGCTGCTTGTCGTTTACTTTTTTTCTATGTTGAGATATAAACCCCGAGAATTTAAGAATGAATCATATAGCAAAAGCAGCTTATAAATCAACTCTGTTTTTTCATTGGAAACATCCCTTTGGCAAATATTGTGGCGCTCGGACGCCTTTTTGGGGTTCTCTTTGCGGAGGGTATGTTCACAAATGGGGTGAACCGAATGGACAAGGTTGACGTTATCACAATTGACGGCCCCGCAGGCTCCGGAAAAAGCACCGTCAGCCGAAGACTTGCGGATAGAATCGGTTACGCCTATCTGGATACCGGTGCCATGTACCGAGCCATTGCCCTGGCTGCAAAAAGGAGAGGTGTTTCCTTTAACAACGCTCAGGCGCTGAACGCGCTGTGCGAAAATCTGGACCTGCGATTTTTGGCGGACCATGATCCTCCACGGCTCCTGATGGGGGGCGAGGATATTTCCCAAGAGATCCGCAGTCCGGATATGGATATGCTTTCATCCAGCGTTTCCAAAGTGCAAGTGGTTCGGGATGCCATGAAGCACCTTCAAAGAAATATATCGCGGAAAGCCGGCAAAGGGTTGGTGGCTGAGGGAAGGGATATGGGCACGGTGGTTTTCCCTGACGCGAGGCGCAAAATCCTCCTGACTGCCAGCCTCGAAGAAAGGGCCAGAAGACGACATCAGGAACTCATGGATCGTGGAAAGAGCGTCCGTCGATCTGAGGTGATGGAGAGTCTCAGAAAAAGGGATCATCAGGATGAAAACCGCAAACTGGCCCCATTAAAGGCAGCAGATGATGCTTACATCTTGGATACCACGAACATGGAGATCGAATCCGTTTTGGAGCGTTTGATGGCCTATATAGGCGCTATTTGAGGAAATAAGTTGAAATCCTCATTTAGGTTTGATAGTTAAACAGACTATTCTTTTAAGGTAAGCAGATAAAGGGGGGTTATCAGCTTAATGGAAAAGACAAGTGACTTCTTAACTCAAGACGAAACAGTGACTTCACAGAATGAATTGGCAACCCAAGATGATGCCCAAGACATGATGACACTGGAGGATGGTACGGCCGAGGACATGGATGTCGACAACTTCATGAAGTTGTATGAAGAGAGTCTCAAGAGCATTCAGGAAGGAGAGGTGGTCCCCGGAGAGATCGTTCAGGTGGACAAAGAGTATGTTCTCGTTGATATCGGATACAAATCGGAAGGTCAGATCCCCATTCAGGAATTCACGGATGAAAGAGGTCACGTTTCCGCCAGGGTTGGCGATAAAGTCGAGGTCCTTTTGGAGCGTCGCGAGGACGATGAAGGCGTCATTCGCCTTTCCAAAGAAAAAGCTGCTAAAATAAAAATCTGGGACCAAATCAAAGAAATATACGAGACAAACGGCACCGTAAAAGGGAAGATCGTTTCCAGGGTCAAGGGCGGGTTGTCCGTTGATATCGGACTCCAGGCTTTTCTTCCCGGGAGCCAGGTTGATTTAAGGCCCGTTCGGGACATGGACAGCCTGGTGGATACCGAACATGAATTCAAGATTGTCAAATACAATAAACGACGGGGAAATATTGTCCTTTCCCGACGCGCCATCCTTGAGGCCGAACGAGCGACCCAAAAAGAGCAAACCCTCAAAATCATCGACGAAGGCGTTGTCTTGAAAGGCGTGGTAAAGAACATCACCGATTATGGACTCTTCATTGATTTGGGAGGGATCGACGGTCTTGTTCACATCACCGATATGTCCTGGGGCCGGGTGGGCCACCCTTCTGAAATGCATCAGGTCGGTGATGAGATTGAAGTAAAGGTATTGAATTTTGATCGGGAAAAAGAACGGGTATCCCTTGGTATTAAGCAATTAACGCCAGATCCATGGTCCCAGGTGGCGGAGAACTATCCCGTGGGCGAAAAGATAACAGGGCGTGTGGTGAGCCTTACGGATTATGGTGCCTTTGTGGAGGTCGAACAGGGGGTTGAAGGGCTCATTCACGTGTCAGAAATGTCCTGGACCCGAAAAATTCGGCATCCATCCCAAATCCTGAATGTGGGCGATACCGTGGATGCCATCGTCCTCAATATGGATGTTTCGCGCAAACGGATTTCTCTGGGCATGAAACAGGTAAAACCCAACCCCTGGGATATCATCGAGGAAAAATATCCGGTGGGAACCACCATCGAGGGAAAAATCAAGAACATTACGGATTTTGGGACTTTTATCGGCATTGATGAGGGGATAGACGGGCTGGTTCATATCTCTGACATGAGTTGGACCAAGCGGATCAAACATCCTTCGGAACTCTACAAAAAAGGGCAGGAAGTGCGTGCCGTGGTTCTCAACATTGATAAGGAGAATGAACGCTTTTCTTTGGGCATCAAACAGCTGGCGCCCGATCCGTGGGACGAGATTCCCATTAAGTACAAGCCCGGCACACGGGTTACGGGAACCGTCACCAATATCACCGATTTCGGGCTCTTTATTGAATTGGAAGAGGGAATTGAAGGTCTGGTGCATGTTTCCGAAATTTCGGGCGATAAGCGTGGAAACCCCCTTTCCCGATTTCAAATGGATGATGTCATTCAAACAAAGGTTATCAATGTTTCCCGGCGTGAAAAAAAGATCGGCCTTTCCATTCGCAAACTGGAACAGACCAGTGAGAAGGAGATCTTCAAGAGTTACGTCAATAACCAAAAGGAAGCAACATCCAATTTGGGGGACCTATTGCGGGAGGAAATGATGAATCTGGGCCGTCAGTCCATACCCAAGGATCTTGATACCGGAGAAAACAGTAACGCTGAAAAAGAAGAGAACAATAGCGGCAGCGTGAAAACATCTTCCGAGGAAGGTTGAATCCGGAGGTCAGAAGCCTCCTGCAGTCATGGCAAAAAAAGGCCGCCCACTACTGATTGTTTTATGCATTCTTCTGGTCGTGGCAGGTGTGCTGGGCGGTACCCTCCTTTTGGCCCTTCATTTCTTTGGTCCATCCACAGCGCTTCTTTTTAAGGAAAAGATCGGGGTTGTCTCAATCAGCGGAACCATTTCTTCAGGTAAGAAAGTATCTTCGCAATTGGCAACATTTGCCAAAGACCATAATATCAAAGCCATCATTCTGAGAATCAACTCCCCCGGTGGTGGTGTGGGGGCAACCCAGGAGATTTATCGGGAAGTTCAAAAAATCACGCCGAAGAAGCCGGTGGTTGCATCCATGGGATCGGTGGCCGCCTCAGGCGGATACTACGTAGCGGCGCCTGCCACCAAAATCGTGTCCAATCCCGGCACCATCACCGGCAGCATCGGTGTGTTTATAAAATTCGTGCGTCTCGAGGAATTGCTGAACAAGATCGGCATCGATTTTGAGATCGTCAAAAGCGGCGAGTTCAAAGATATGGGTTCCCCCGACCGAAAGCTGACAAAACGGGACCGGGAAATCATCGAGGCACTGATAAAGGATTTACAGGAGCAGTTTGTCAGAGCGGTGGCTGCCGGCCGCCGCCTTTCCGTGCGTCAAGTTCGTGAAGTTGCGGACGGACGGATCTTTTCCGGGGCCCAGGCCAAAGAGCTGGGGCTCGTTGATTTCATGGGAAACTTCCAGGATGCCGTTGAAATTACGAAAAAGACCGCCGGTATCGTAGGAGATGTGGAGCTGGTTTATCCCAAAAAGAGCACCTCTGAATTGTGGCAGCTTTTTTTGAAATCGAGTGCGAAACATGTTGCGGACGCCCTTGGCGAAATAGGAAGTGGTGTGGCGTACCAATGGAACGGAACTGTCGAACCTTCTAGCGGAAAATACTCACATCCCCTTTGCCTTCCCGAATGATTTCCGGCCGGTCATCGATTAAGCTCACAACACTTGAAGGATTGGGATAGAGCAGACCGCCGTCGATGATAACGTCCAGGTTGGCGCCGTACGCGGCCTTAATTTCATGTGGGTCATTAAAGCCGGCACTGGTACTGATGATGGGTCGACCCAATGAACGCACGATGGCAAGGGTGATGTTGTTGTCGGGAACGCGAATACCCACTGCTTTCCTTTTGGTCAGCATGATTTTGGGGACGAGTCGGGTCCCCTCAAGAATGAATGTATAAGGGCCCGGCAGAAGCCGTTTCATGGTTTTGTAGGCATAGTTGGAGACCAGCGCATATCGACTGATTTCGTTGAGGCTGTCACATACGAAAGAAAAGGGTTGTTTTAGCGGTCTGTTTTTTAAGCGGTAGATTTGCCGTATCCCTTTCTTATTGAAAAGGTCACAGCCGATTCCGTAGAATGTATCCGTTGGATAGGCAATCACGCCCCCCTGGTCCAGGATTTGGCTGACGCGGTTGATGTGGCGGTGTTGCGGATTATCCGAATGAATGGAAAGAAGCAGCACCTTCTTTTTGGATCCAAGGCTTTTTTGGGAAGACATTTTTCTCGCCTCTCTGGGGGCTCGGGGCTAACGTATGAATATGGATTTCGTTTTCGGCCTTTTTTCTGTGTTGTTGGGCCTATGTCTTGGCAGTTTCGCGAATGTGTGTATTTATCGTATTCCGGTCGGCAAGTCAATTGTTCATCCCGGCTCTTCGTGCCCCCATTGCGGGGCTGGTATCCGATTTTTTGACAACATTCCTTTGATCAGCTACGTTTTGCTTCTTGGCCGCTGCAGAAAATGCCATAGGTTCATCTCCCCGCGCTATCCCTTGGTGGAGGCGATCATGGCGTGCCTCAGTCTGGCGCTCTTTTTGAAATTCGGTTTTCATCTGCACTATATCACATTTGTGCTTTTCGCCGGAACCCTGGTCGTGCTCAGCTTTATCGATCTTGATCACAAAATCCTCCCCGACATCCTGACCTTACCGGGCATTGCCCTGGGCTGGCTAATCGCTTTTCTGCCTGGGGGGATTACCTGGTACGATTCTCTCATCGGTTTGGTGGCAGGGGGAGGATCGCTCTACCTTGTGGCCACGATCTATGAAAGGATTACGGGAAGGGAAGGTCTTGGTGGCGGTGACATTAAGCTTTTGGCGATGATCGGGGCTTGGATGGGGTGGGCTTCTTTGCCGCTCATTGTGCTCATGGCTTCTCTTTCCGGTGCCGTCATCGGTTCTGTCTTTATCCTTTCAGGGGGGAAGGGGGCGCGCACCCAGATCCCGTTCGGTCCCTTTCTGTCAATGGGAGCGCTGTCATATCTCTTTTTCGGTCGCCAGATATCACTCTGGTATTTTGGCCTTTTTTCCTGATGCAGGGAGTCGTTTCAAAAGATGGGGATACCTTTTGGGTTCAGCCGTTTGAGAACGGTTATCATGACCAGCTTGGCATTCTTAATTCTATCCGCCATGCTGCTCACACATGTGGTCACCGCCAAACTGACGGAAAGGGATCTGATCGAAACCCGCTTGGAAAGCGGGCGTCTGCTGCTAAAGGCCGTCCGTATGATCGTATCTGATCAACAGCATGAAATAGTATTGGATCAAAGGAGTGAGTTCAGTCAAGCCATCCAAAAGAGACTGCTCTCCTTGCTTCAGGGAAGCGCATTTACCGGACTCATCATCAAAAACAACCGCGGATCTATCGTCTTCTCTCATGGTGATTGGCACATCAAGGATGCTCTGCAGAAGGATACACAACCACATCCTTCCAGCTCTCTACGTGTTGATTTTAGTGGGAAAACCTGGGGACTTTTCTGGCCAGCGCCCAAAAACGTTGTTCTGACATCGCCGTTACGGCATGGAAGTGCTTTTCGAGGATCGGTTTCGATTCTGTCTGAATTGGAAACCCTCTATAAAAAGGGTAGAGACTCCGAACCGGTTATTCTGGCCTATATTGCCATGAATGCCCTCATACTCGTTCTCTTCGGTATTTACCTGCTGTCCAAAACAGTGGTACGCCCCATCAAACGGCTCGTGGCCATGACCGAAAAGTACGACGGTGATATTCCGGTTTTGAAAAAGGGGGATATCCCCAACAATGAAATCGGTCAGCTGTCACAATCCCTCAATCGCATGTTGCGGAACCTCGATGCCAATGAACGGAAGCTAAGAGAGAATATTTCATCTTTGGAGGCCGCAAATCAGGAGATCAAACGTGCGCAGGATGAAATGGTAGAATCCGAAAAAAGGGCTTCGGTGGGTCGTTTGGCCACCGGTGTGGCCCATGAAATCGGCAATCCCCTGGGAATTATGCTGGGTTATATTGAACTGTTGCAACAGGGAGGTCTGACAGCTTCCGAACAGGAAGATTTTCTGCGGCGGATGGCCTCGGAACTCACCCGTATCCATCGGACTATTAGAGATCTCCTCGATTTCTCGAGACCGTCTCTGATTGAAAAGGGCTATTCGGATGCCCATGACATATTGGAAGAGGTCCTCTCTGTTGTCGGTCCGCAGCCGTTGTTTGAGAAGATACGCATTGAACGGCTGCTGAATGCAAAAGCATCTTCCGTAAGGGTGGCAAAAGATTTTCTCAAACAAGTTTTCTTAAACATTATTATGAATGCGGCCGATGCCATGAGCGATGATCAGGCATCCCTTCTCACCCTTGAAAGCCGAAATGAAAATGAATTCCTGATCTTGCGGTTCAAAGACACTGGGTGCGGAATGAGTCCCGAGGATCTGAAACGCATCTTTGATCCGTTTTTTACCACCAAAGCACCCGGCAAGGGAACCGGTTTGGGCCTTTCCATCTGTTATACCATCATGGAGCGGACGGGTGGCAGAATTCGGGCCAGAAGCGAATCCGGCTCCGGCACCACCGTATCTCTTGAATTACCCCTTGCAAATGATGAGAATGAGGAGACCCATTGTGCAGAAAAGACGCGTCCTGATTGTTGACGACGAAGAGAACATGCGCCATATGCTTAAATTCATGCTGCAAAAGGAAGACTATTCCGTTTCCAGCGCGGAAGACGGGTTGGCGGCTCTTGAACTCATGGAACAGAAACCCTTTGATACGATTCTCTGTGACATCAAAATGCCCCGAATGGACGGCATGGCTTTCTTGAAGGCGGCCAAAAAAGATTATGCCGATAAGACATTCATCATGATGTCCGCATACGGCACCGTGGACACCGCCCTTGAAGCAATCAAATCGGGGGCGTACGACTATATTTCAAAACCATTTAAAACAGATGAGGTCCTCTTGACGCTCAAAAAGGCGGAGGAAAGAGAGCGGCTCAAAACGGAAAATCTGAACCTCAGAAAAAAAGTGGAAAGGATCCGGAACAAGTATTCCTTTGGCAGCATCGTGGCCAGAAGCGAAGCCATGGCAAAGGTCTTTGATCTTGTAAACAAAGTAGCGGAACATAAGACCACAGTGCTGATCACCGGCGAGAGTGGAACAGGAAAAGAGTTGATTGCCAAGGCCATCCATTCAAATGGAAAACGGAAGGATGCGCCGATGATCTCCATCAATTGCGGCGGCATACCGGAAAACCTTCTGGAAAGCGAATTGTTCGGCTATAAAAGAGGCGCTTTCACGGATGCCACAAAGGACAAGCCCGGGCGCTTTGATGAAGCGAACAGGGGAACCCTTTTTCTGGACGAAATCGGTGAACTGCCCTTTGCTCTGCAGGTCAAACTGCTGCGAGTGTTGCAGGAGGAAGAGATCACGCCCCTTGGCGGCAGCGGCACCAAAAAGGTGGATGTGCGTGTCATCGCGGCCACATCCAAGGATCTGGCCCAGGAGGTAAACAAGGGAAGCTTCAGAGAGGATCTCTATTATCGCATCAATGTGTGGAGAATCCATCTGCCCCCCCTGAGAGAGAGAAGGGGGGACCTTTCCTTGTTAACCGGCTATTTTGTGGATCAATTCAACGAAAAGCTGGGAAAGGCCGTTGAAGGTCTTTCATCGGCGGCAATGGGAATGATCATGGATTACCATTGGCCCGGAAACGTCAGGGAACTGGAAAACACCATTGAGAGAGCGGTGTTGCTGGCGGCGGGTCCCTGGATTACACCCGAGGATCTTCCATCGAGTCTGGTCAAAAATCGAAAGTCAATCGAAGAAATTGACGGCACGGAAGAGCTTTCCATAAAGCTGGCCACCAGGCGCCTCCAACGGGATTATATCAAAAAGGCGCTCAAAAGAACGAGGGGAAACAAAACCCAGGCCGCCAAACTCCTTGAAATCAGCCGCCCCATGCTCATCTCAAAAATAAAGGAATTCGGACTGTAGGGGTGTTTGGACCGTCCCTATATCCCATGGATTCTCCGTCGTCATTCCGGCGAAATCCGGAATCCATTAAAATTTCAATAGGTTATATGTTCTGGATGCCGGATCAAGTCCGGCATGACGATAGAGCTTTGGACTCTCCAGTTATATCATGAAAGACCTGAAATCCTTTTTGCTGGGAACCGTTTGAGAGACGATTCTGTCGGTACCGGCACCTGTTACGCGGACTTCCTGAACATCGCCTTGGCGCGCATCACTGTAAGAAAGGGTCAGTTGGACCGCCATATCAATGGCGTCATCTGCCTGGTCCCCGCTCATCAAAACGGCGGGTCCGGGAATCGAAACCGTGTGAAGGAGAAGGTCCTCTTTCAAGGCGAGTTTTCTGAGCTTATCATTTTCCCGTCTGTTACGGCCCACCACAATTTTTACATTGTTACCGATTCTGAAATGCCGTCCCAGTTTCAGGGTCTCCAGATGGGTGATACTGACATTGGGACTTGATGTGAGAAGATCTTTCAATCGGCGGGAAAATCCCCTTTCAGTCAAAAGGCACCCCCCTGCGGGCGAGGGATAATCGCCGAGCTTGAGTCGTTCCGCCATGGCCATTTGGGGCTTTCTGGAACGTCCTTGAATTCCCAGGAGGTGTTCTTTTTCAATCCACCCTTCCGTTTCGGGAATCGTGGGAGGAAGACATTTCGCCGAAAGCGGTCGAAGCAACAATCCGCCAAGGCCGCTTTCTTTGGCCACAATGGCAAGGGCCTTTTTGTTCTGGCTCATGGGTCTTTGCCCCAAAACCTCCCCGCTGAAAACAAATGACGCCCCTTCCGTTTCAAGCACCTCTCCGGCAATACGGAACATCAGGGCGTGACAGTCGATACAGGGGTTCATATTCCCCCCGTATCCATGCTTGGGACGTTTTACCACTTCGAGATGCCGCTCAGTGATATTCATCACCTTGAAAGGAAGGCCCATGGATCCGGCGGAAGCTCGGGCACGATCAGCCGCAAAAAAAGGGGTTTCAAAAAAAAGGGCCAGGACATCAATGCCCTGGGCCCTTACGATTTCGGCGGCCAGCATGCTGTCGAGACCGCCTGAAAAGACGGAGATTGCTTTCATGTATTGCTCCGGTCTTTCTACAGGTCAGCCTTTGACAGCAACGCCATCAGACGTTTCTGTTCCTCGGTCAACTCTTTCGGAACATTGATATTGATTTCAACATAGGCGTTTCCCCTGCCGGAACCGTTGTATATGGGGAGCCCGAAATTCTTAAGCCTGAATTTGGCGTTGTCTTGGGTCCCCGGCGGAATTTTTAGCTTAAGCACCTTCTTCTCCAGGGTCGGCACCTCGATATCAGCACCTAAAACGGCCTCGGAAAAACGGATCTTTTGTTTGAAGTATAGGTCTGCATTCTCACGACGGAAAAGCGGGTGAGGGGTCTCTTTGATCTGTATGTAAAGGTCCCCCGACGGCCCGCCATTGGGCCCCGGTTGTCCTTTTCCCTGGAGCCGCAGTTTTTGGCCGCCCCTGATGCCCGATGGCACTTTCACGGAGACTTGTTCATGGCGTCCGTTAATCTGGTAGGTGATGGTCTTGCTCGTGGTCTGTGACAGTTCTTCCAGGGTCATGGGCAGTTCATAGATGAGGTTCTGGCCTTTGATCCTTGATTCACGGTTTTGAAACCCATCATACCCCCGGGGACCGAAACCGTTTCCGAATGCGCTGCCGAATCCTCCCTGCCCCCTGTTGCTTCTACCGAAACCGAATTCTTTGAAGATGCTCCCCAGATCAAAATCCCTGAAAATATCTTCCTTTGAAAAACGATTTTGAAAACCTTCAGCCCCGAACATGTCGTACTGCCGTCTCTTTTCAGGATCCTTTAGTACGGCATAGGCTTCGTTTAAGTCTTTGAATTTGGCTTCAGCACTTTTGTCCCCTTCGTTATGATCGGGATGGTATTTCAGCGCCAGTTTGCGGTACGCCTTTTTAATCTGATCGGGGGAAGCCGATTTGTCAACCCCAAGAATTCTGTAATAGTCTTTTCCGGCCATTGTCTCAGCGTGTTTTTAGTGAAAATGATCTTTGGTTCTACAACTTTGAAAAATAATCACAAGGTTCAGGAAGTCAAGGATTTTGCAGCGGGAGTGATGGCATCTCTATCCACGTGATAAAGGGTGCCGCCCACGGGAGCAAATGAGAGAAGCAATAAATTCAACCCGGGGATGAGAAATGGAAGGCCGAAACCGAGATGAAAGGAAAGGGTCCCCATGAGAAAACGGAAGCGGTTTTTAAAGGGTTTCATGCGTCTTGCGGGCACCAGGTCCGTATTGTCCCAGGCCAGGAAAACCGCAGCCACCCCTGACGAGAGTATTGTAATGACCGGTGCCAGAGGCGTCAGCCAGCCGAGCAGAAGGAGAAGCACGGCCAACAGCACGGGGATGGTCGTTCTTGGGATTTCCTGTTTGATGAGGTAGATGAACTGGCTGAACAGAGAAACCCCGCGGGGTTCCTCAATTCCTCCGGTGGCCCGCAGCTCCGTGAGGCAGGACATGTGATCCATAATCAGTACGGCGAAGAAAATCTGGGATACGAGGTAGGAGAATATGACCGACAAACCGAAAAGCACAAGAGAGATCATCCAGGAGACCAGATACCACAGCCAAAGGATCCAGTAGCTCGTGGGTTTCTGCCAGATCATTTGCAGCATTTCCTCATGAAAGGCAAATATCACACTGGCGGCAACGATGGTCAGGAGTATCACGACCACAAATCTGAACAGCCCCCAAAAAAGGAGTCGCGGCGTTTTAAGGCCGAGAAAAAACCCTCTGAAATTATACTGAATTCCCTTTAGAAAGCCCATGGTGGAGCGATTCCCACGGCACCTATGGCGTGGCTCGGTATTTGATCCTTTCCTTTTCCCTCATGGGTCTCTCACGCCCGTTAACCCACCAATCCGCATTATCATCGAACCACCAGGCATCGCTTCTGGAAGCCATGATTTCGCGACCCAAGGCCTTACCGCTTTCGGTGCACAGCCGTTTGAGTGCATACGCCAGCCACTCTTTTGCGTTTGGATTGCCGGAATCGAGATGTCCCTTTAATTCAAGAATCAAATCCAGCTGATCCGCATCTTTTGCGATTTTCGCTTCCAGCGAATCCGCCACGTTGAATTCATCGGTGAGCGTTACAATATCATCACCAAAGGGGAGTCCCCTGGTCTGATCGCGAATGGCCCTCTCCTCATCGACCCGAACATATTTCTTGTTTACATAATTGTGATCACCCGTTCTGGCCTCGGGAAGATCATGGAACAGACACATGCGGACGGTTTTGTCAATGTCGGCGCCTTCTTCCATGGTGGCCAGGACATAACCAACAATGGCTGTTCTGAAGGAATGTTCCGCCACCGATTCTGAACCGGACCCCAGAAACTGGTAGCCGGTTCGGGGCGTCTTTTTAAGCATGCCTGCTTCATGAAGAAATTCTACTGTGCGTTTTAACATCTGAATCCAGTGCCAAGACCTGCCGGCCCAATCAATGTTCATGAGTGTTCTGCTTGATTTATGCTGATACAGTGTTTAGTATGTGGCAACTTTATAGATCAGCAAAAAATCAAAATCAATCGGTAAATATAAAGATCTCCAAATAATGAAAGCACAACCTGAAATGTCGGAACTGAAAATATATGCCTATCCCGATCCCGTGCTCAAGCAAAGCGCCGAACCGGTAGAAGATATCGATGAAGAACTCCAGAAGATCATCGACCAGATGTTTGAAACCATGTATGCAGCCCCCGGTATCGGACTGGCGGCCAACCAGGTGGGTGTCTTAAAACGGGTCATTGTTTTTGACGGTTTGCCCAGGGAAGACGAGGCGAAACCGCTGGTATTGATAAATCCCGAGATCATTGCGGGGGAAGGATCCATCAAATGGGACGAAGCCTGCCTGAGCGTACCCGATTACACCGCGGAAGTAACCCGCAAGTCGTACATTAAAGTGAAGGGCCTCGACCGATACGGAGATCCGCTGGAACTGGAAGCAAATGATCTACTGGCCGTATGCCTTCAGCACGAAATCGATCACCTGGATGGTATTTTGTTTATTGACCGGATCAGCAGTCTAAAGCGGGCCCTGTACAAAAAAAAGATCAAAAAAATGGAAAAAGGGAAGTCAAAGAAATGACGGCCCACCAAGCGAAACGGTTGCCTGAACAAGCCCGAATCATATTCATGGGGACCCCTGATTTTGCAGTGCCATCACTTGAAATGCTCATTTCCCGAAAATATCACGTTCAGGGGGTGGTAACACAACCGGACAGGCCAAAGGGGAGAAGTGCCAAACCGATGCCGCCGCCCGTTAAAGTGGCAGCGGAAAGACTTGGCATCAAGGTTTTCCAGCCGGAGAATACCAGGGACGCGTCATTTTGTCGTCTCGTTGGGTCCCTGTGTCCCGACTTGCTGGTGGTGATCGCTTTCGGTCAGATTCTCTCTGAGCCCCTTTTAAACGCCGCGTCCTGGGGTGCTTTGAACATTCACGCATCCCTGCTGCCAAAATACCGGGGCGCGGCCCCCATTCAGCGGGCCATCATAAACGGCGAGCGTGAAACCGGTCTCAGTGCCATGCGCATGAACCGGGGCCTCGATACCGGTCCGGTTCTTTTTCAGGAACAGACATCCATCGAGACCCATGAAACGGCCGGTTCGCTCCATGACCGGCTTTCCAAGATGGCCGCACCTTTTTTGACAAAAACGCTCCGCGCTCTTGCTGAAGAGACCGTTTACGAAATACCCCAGGATAAAAGCTTGGCCACCTACGCCCCGAAAATCGATCGAAACACGGGCCTGATTTCGTGGGACCGGACATCCGACGAAATCTCCGCATTGATCCGGGGTCTTGACCCATGGCCCGGGGCTTATACCATGGTGAACGGAAAACGTTTGAAACTCTTCTCACCCCGCGTGTTGGAGACCGGCAAGGGAGATGCGGTACCGGGAAGGGTCAAGGGTCATTCCCAAGAAGGGCTTTTGGTGGAAACGGCCGACGGCGTCATTCTGATCACAGCCCTTCAACTGGCCGGCAGAAAAAGGGTTCGGGCATCCGATTTTCTGCGGGGATTTCCAATCAACCGTGAAACCGTTCTCGGAAAATGAAAGATGGGAGATTCTTCAAACACTGTAAAAGGACATAACAGGGTTGAGGCCTCGCACTTGAGGGAGAGGATCGATTTGAGCACTTTTACACGGCCTCGAAAGCGGGTGTTTATCTTTCTGCTACTGGTCACCAGCGTCGTTCTCCTGGCAATCGCATTTCTCTTGTGGTGGGTGCCCTATGTGGGGCTTTCCAATATCCATGAATCCGTCCCCTTGATTCTGGCGGTGTTGTTGGGGTGCGTTGTACTGGTAAGTCTTGGAGCGGTTTTGACGCTCCTTTTTACCATTATCAGAGGAAAGAATCTTTTCTTTAACCGGCGCATACGCGGTGTGGTGATTCGTGTGCTTTTTCCGCTTCTGGTGGGCGTTGGCCGTTGTTTCGGCATTCAGAAGTCCGAGATCAGGCGCTCCTTTGTTGCAATCAACAACCAACTGGTGATGGCCGAGGCCCAATGCGTAAGTGCCGATAAGATGTTGATCCTCCTTCCCCATTGCCTGCAGAACCATGATTGCGCGGTACGGATTACCGGCAACGTGGCCAACTGCAAACTGTGCGGGAAATGCAAAATAAAAGACCTGGCAACCCTGTCCGAAAAATATCATGTACACGTGGCCGTTGCCACGGGCGGTACCCTGGCCCGCAAAATCGTGGTCGAAAAACGTCCCAAGGTCATCATCGCCGTGGCTTGTGAACGGGACCTCACCAGCGGCATCCAAGACGCATACCCCATTCCTGTGTTCGGCATTTTCAATCGCAGACCGTTCGGCCCCTGTTACGACACCGATGTGAATATCGATCTGGTGGAAAAAGGGGTAAAAAACTTTCTGCTCAACTGACTTCCCCATGTCAAGACACATTGCGCTAACATCACTCAACAGTGCCGGGGATGCGCCCGGCCAAACGGAACGGCGTCTCGAAACGCTTTTTAAAAAAAACCCCCATCTGAGCGAACGAGACCGCGCATTTGCGGTCAACCTGGTGCAGGGGGTTTTAAGATGGCGGATCAGGCTCGATTGGATTCTCAGACAATTCGTTCGATTCCCCTTTGAGAAGATTGATTCGGAAACGCTGAACATTCTTCGTTTGGCCCTCTATCAGATCCTTTTTCTGGATCGCGTGCCTGATTCGGCCGCGGTAAACGAAGCGGTTAAGCAGGTTAAGAGAATACGTGGCAAACACGTGATAAGATTCGTAAACGGCGTTTTAAGACAGATCTGCAGAAAAAAAACGGATTTGCCGTATCCCCAAAAGAAAAGCGAACTTCATCTCTCGGTCTATTACGCCTATCCTCTGTGGCTTGTTAAGAAGTGGACCCGGGAACTGGGTGCTGACACGACGCTGGAACTGCTCAAAGCGGGAAACCAACTCCCCAGGCTAACCATCAGGGCCAATCGCCTCAAGAACAGCCGGAACGCGCTGTTGGAACGTTTTAAGGAAGAGGGTATTGATGCAAGGATGCTCCCTTTCGCCCCCGAAGGGATTGAATTGCCAGGCTTCAGAGGATCCGTTTCCCGATTAGAGACCTTCAAGGAAGGTCTTTTTCAGGTGCAGGGTGAAGCGGCCCAGATCTGCGGTCATCTTTTGGCCCCCCAAAAGGGAACGCTTGTGGCTGACCTGTGCGCGGGTCTCGGCGGAAAGAGCACCCATATGGCGGAACTAATGGGGAACCAGGGAGAAATCATTGCGCTGGATGACAGCGTCCCCCGTCTCAAGGGTCTCATGGAGAATTCGAAACGGCTCGGCATCACAACCATTTTTCCCGTGGCCGGGGATGCCGCCTCGTCCCCTCCGTTTCTTCACAATGCCGCCGGCAAAATCATGGTGGATGCTCCCTGTTCCGGATTGGGTGTTATTTCTAAACATCCCGATACGAAACTCTTCAAAAAAGAAGATGACATCAAACGGCTCGCAATGATACAAGAATCAATTCTGTTACGATCCTGCGATCTGCTGAAACCGCACGGAGAAATGCTGTACGTGACCTGTACCATTTCCCGGAATGAAAATGAAAGGGTGGTTGAAAGCCTGTTAAGGAAGAACAACAAGATGGTGCTCCAGGACCTGCGCCTGCGAATGCCGGCATGGGGCCTTGATTTGGTGAATGATAACGGGTTTCTGCAAACCTATCCCCATGTTCATGGAATGGACGGGTTTTTTGCGGCGCTATTTAAAAGAAGATCATCTTGAGGATAGGAAGAATGAAAAAAATCGCACCTTCGATATTGTCCGCGGACTTTGCCCGCCTGGGCGAAGAGATTCCGTCCGTTGTGGCGGCCCGGGCCGACTATATTCACATTGATGTGATGGACGGCCATTTTGTCCCCAACATCACCATCGGTCCTCTGGTGGTGAAATCCATAAGGGGCCTTACTGACGTTCCCTTTGACGTACATTTGATGATTGAAGAGCCCGGGCGCTATATTGAGGAATTTGTACAAGCAGGTGCTGACATCATCAGCATTCATGCGGAAGCCGAAACTCACCTGCATCGAACACTGCATCTCATTCGCGATTGCGGCGCTAAGGCAGCCGTTGCGTTAAACCCCGCAACCCCTCTAAATGTCTTGGATTATGTGTTTGAAGCGCTCGATATGGTTCTGATCATGAGCGTAAACCCCGGATTTGAGGCCCAGACATTTATTCCGGAAATGTTACCGAAAATCCGCGCCTTAAGGGAAAAAATCGATGCGTTGGGCCTTGATATTGAAATCGAGGTGGACGGGGGCATTAACCTGGACACCATTAACAAGGTCTCCTCTGCCGGTGCCGATGTCTTTGTGGCTGGTTCGGCCATTTATTACAGCGAAGACTATGGACAGACCATTCGGGATTTAAGAAAAAAGATGTGAAGGGTATGCACATAGCTGAATTAGAAAAAAAACATGTTTCAGGGACCCAACTCATTGCCGCCATCAATCGGTTTTCCAGTGCGAGGATCGCTGTTTTGGGCGACATTATCATGGATGAATACATCTGGGGAGATGTCTCCCGTATTTCTCCGGAGGCACCCGTGCCCGTATTGGAAGTGGAGCGGGAAACAAGACTGTTGGGTGGCGCGGCCAACGTGGTCCGCAATATGGGTGAATTGGGCGCCGATGCGATTTTGTGCGGTGTTGTGGGAGATGATCCCATGGGATGGGAAATTCTGAATATCCTTGCCGGTTTTGGGCTGATATCCGATGGCATTGTAAAGGCGCCGGATCGTCCCACAAGTATCAAGACCCGGGTTGTGGCCCGAAATCAGCAGGTGGTTCGGTACGATCGTGAAAGCAGGGCCAGTATTTCGGCCATGAGCGTTCAGAAGATGCTCGATTTCATGGCGACAACATTTGCCGATATAGACGCGGTTGTCATTTCCGACTATGGTAAAGGCGTGATTTCCGAACCGCTCATGAGAGGTCTCAAATCCCTCATGGCAGAAAAGGCCATCAATCCGAAAACAGTGCTGACCGTGGATCCCAAAACCGGCAACTTTGAACACTATACCGGTGTGGATGTGATCACCCCGAACCATCATGAGGCAGGACAGTTCTG
The DNA here is from genome assembly GCA_028278625.1 of Thermodesulfobacteriota bacterium. The sequence goes on along the minus strand of JANQDY010000010.1, from coordinate 22,830 downwards.
CGGATTCAAGATTTTTGACGAAAAAACCCTTGAAGAGGCCGGTCGTAGGATGCTGGAGATCTTAAAATGCCGGTCCGTTTTGATCACACAGGGCAAAGACGGGATGACCCTGTTCGAGCGTGACGGTGAAATTACCCATATCCCAACCGTTGCAAAAAAAGTCTTTGACGTGACCGGTGCGGGAGATACCGTCATCAGTGCCATTTCACTGGGACTGGCGGTGGGGATGGATTTGAAGTCCGCCGCCTATATGGCAAACATCGCCGCCGGTATCGTGGTGGGCGAGGTGGGGACTTCAGCGGCCTCGGCAAAAGCGGTGAAAGAAGCGATTCTGGAAGCATAACAACTGTTTTGGGAAAATGCTTTTCGTTCTAACGAAATTCTGAGGAAACTTGGCGAAGAGTCGACCATGAGCCAACCGGAAATCCCCACCCATGTCAAACTCCTGATAAGTCTTTTTTCCGGAGAAAAGGAACTCCTTGAAAGGGTATTACTGAGGCTTTCCCAAATCCATGGAGAAGCGGACTGGATCAGCCCCGCACTTTTCTTTGACCGAACGCGCTATTATGAAAAGGAAATGGGATGGCCCCTTCACCGCCGATTTGTTACTTTCAAAAGGCTCATAAGACCTGAGGCGCTGGTGAACATCAAGCTTGAAACCAATGATATTGAGCAGTCATACATAAAAAACCAAAGACGACGGGTTAATATTGATCCGGGGTATATCTGTCTTGAAAGACTGGTTCTGGCCACCGGCAAGAATTATGTTCACAGGATTTATCTTGAGAAAGGGATTTTTGCGGATCTCACTTTGGTGTTTCGGCGGGGCGGATTCGTGCCCCTTGATTGGACTTACCCGGATTACGCCGATCCCAATATGATTGGCTTTTTTAATGAGATCAGATCCCGCTATCTTGAGCAGTTACGAAAGGAAAAAGCCAGTGATTAGAAGCATGACCGCCTACGGAAAAGGGGAGCATCTAAAAGATGGGAAGCGCTTCCTGGTGGAGATTAGATCCCTTAACAACCGCTACAGGGACGTTGTTTTAAGACTCCCGAAGAATCTTCACGGGTTTGAAAAGGAGTTGCGCTCCCATATCGAAAAAAAGGTTCAACGGGGGCGCATTGAAGTCGCTTTTCAAGTGGAGAGTTCGGAAGATATGCCCCCTCTTGCACTGGAACTGAATCTACCCATGGTGGATGCCTACCTCCGTATTTTCGATCAGCTCTCACGCCGTTCAGGGTTAAAGCAGGAGTTACGGCTGGAAACACTCTTGCAGATGAATGATGTGGTCACCGTCAAACCTGTTACGGATGATGAAGAAGCAATGGGTGAAGGTCTACGGGAAGCACTTTTTTTCGGTCTTGATTCCCTGATCGAAATGAGGGAGAAAGAAGGTGCTGCCATCTTGAAAGATCTCAGGAAACGACTCGAAAGGATTTCCGGGTTCATTGATGAAGTACGGGGCCGCACTTCCGAGATCGTAAATGCTTATCAACAGAGGCTCACTGAGAACATAACGAGACTGTGCCAGGGGATCGAAGTGGATGCTGATCGCATTGCCCAGGAGGTGGCCGTTTTTGCGGATCGGGCCGACATCACCGAAGAACTGGTTCGCATGGGAAGTCATATTGAACAATTTTATGCATATCTAAAAGTGGATGACGTGGTTGGCAGACGCCTTGATTTTCTCATTCAGGAAATGAATCGGGAAGTCAATACGTTGGGCTCCAAAGCGTCCGACAGCATTGTTTCCAGAATCGTGGTGGAGGTAAAAGCGGAGTTGGAAAAACTGCGCGAGCAGGTGCAAAACGTGGAATAAAAAAGGAGATTCTAGATGAGCATTAAACTGGTGAATATCGGTTTTGGAAATGCGGTGGTATCGAGGCGTGTCATTGCGGTTATTTCAGCAGGGGCCGCGCCCATAAAGCGGCTTAGAGATGAAGCCCGGGAAGAAAAGCGGCTTATCGACGCCACTCAAGGGAGACGCACCCGTTCAGTACTAATTACGGACAGCAACCACGTCATTTTATCTGCCGTGCAGTCGGAGACCCTTGCCCAGCGATTCAGCCCGGAAGGGAACATTCCTTCCCGGGAAATGGAAGAATGACCATGAAAGGCCAGATTTTCGTCCTTTCAGCCCCTTCGGGTACCGGCAAATCGACCATTGCCGAAGCCTTGATGGAGAGAATGGATGGCCTGGCGTATTCCGTATCGCACACCAGCCGTCTTCCGCGGGGCGATGAGAAAGACAACATCGATTACCACTTTGTTGACCGGAATACCTTCTTAAAGATGACCCGCCAAAATGCTTTTTTGGAGTGGGCCGAAGTCCATGGAAACCTGTATGGTACGACTTTGGAGACCGTTCAAAGACAGATGTCATCGGGCTGGGATATTATAATGGACATAGATGTTCATGGGGGGCGAAATGTCCGAAAACAGATCCCGGACAGCATCCTCATCTTTCTGCTGCCCCCATCGCTCAAGATCCTGAAAAAACGCTTGATCGACAGGGGAACGGATGGAGGGCAGGTGATAAAAGAGCGGATGGCGCAGGCATCCCGGGAAATCGAGAACTGTTCCTGGTACGATTATATCGTCATTAACGATGATCTTGAAACAGCCATTTCCGAAGTGCAGGCCATCATAACATCCGCCCGGTGCCGCAGCGCCCGCCAAATGCATTGGGTCAGAAGTCGGTTTGGCAGGATTTCTGAATAGGTTTTTTGGAAGAGAACGCTTCCTTTATATCACCCTTCTATCAGATTCAAAAGGTAACCCGCGCAATAGCAGGATTTTCATTCTGCCTTAAAATGATATCCAAATGTGAGCCGAACTAATCCTATGATTTTGCGGGTAGCATTCCCGGTATTAAACCGGTATTGACAATGCTTTTGACTGAGAAGAGAATCTCGCCAGTATGCCACTAATCTTGTTTTGGGGAACAACTCATGCATTTGGTTTTCGTGGTTTTCCTGGTAGCGATTTATCTTCTGCCCACTATTTTTGAACAGGTTATCAATGGAAACATAAGGTCCCGGATAATCATGATTAATGTCCTTGTTGGTTGGACCATTATTGGATGGGCATATGCGTTTGTTCTGGTTTTTCAAGAAAGGAACCGAAGACGTAAGAACCGTTTCTATTACTATTTATAAGCGGTTTTAAGGCTAATCGCGCCCTCATGGAGTTACTTTTCACTAATCCGGCTGTCGTTAACTTGACTTTTGGTTTTTCTTGAAATAGAAGAAAAGCCCAAAAGATGATCAACTGCTCATATCTCCCTATTAACCTTTTTTGCCAGGCAATCTTTCTGTTATCTAATTATGCGAACGTCCCTCTCCATTACCATCAATACAGTTTAGTCGATTTTCCCAGGATGAAAAAAGCCGTTGAACAAGAGGAAAAAGGCTCGAATACTAATTGCAGATGATGATGTGGTTTCTGCCATGGAACTTGAAGAGATGCTTTCTTCTGCTGCCTATGACGTGGTCAGGATTGTTACCAACGGGCGTGAAGCGGTGACGTGGGCTCAAATATTGAATCCTGATCTAGTTCTCATGGACATCAAGATGCCCGACAACATTGACGGAATTTCCGCTGCAGAAAAAATAATTGAACGGCGGAAAGTACCCATCATTTTTGTGACGGGACATGATGACAGAGATTTGTTAAGAAGGGCAGCTGATGTGAATCCCGCCGGCTACATCCTTAAACCATATGCGACAAAACAGATTGTCGTTACCATCGAAATGGCGGTTCAAAGGGCAAGGAACTCAGCCCCTGAGGATACCAGATACAAAATCCGTTACAATAATACTAATTCTGCGTTTTCTCATCTGACCCAGGCAGAATTGCGTGTGGCGGAACTGATAAGATCCGGATTGTCTTCAAAGGAAATTTCTGAGCTGTTAAACATTTCGAAAAAGACCGTTGATTGGCACAGAGCAAACATTCGGAGTAAAATGCGGATGAGTAGAGGGGAAAATCTCTTCATCCGTTTGCGGAATCTGTAAGGCATTATCCCATTTTTCTCCACAATTCTAGGTGGCAACTTTGAATCAGATCCATATTTCATTGTTGGAGCATTCAACGAGAGTGACGATGTTGTAGAAGCGCGGGCGGCTAATATTTTTTAATGGGACGGCACACCGTAGACCCAACAGACAAGGCTTGTCGCAAATGATGCCGTTTATGACCAAAATTTTGGTCGTTCCGTAGCAATATCCGATGACCAAGCGATAGCGGGAGCCTTTTGTGATGCTGATAACGGCAGCTAATCCCGCTCAGAATATGTTTTTCATTGCGTGGCAAATGATGCAGCGCTTCCAACGGTCACAACAGCGAAAGTCACTTCCATAGGCGAAACCTGTGCTGATTCAGGTGGGAATGTAACCTCTGACGGGGGTGATCCGGTAACTGCGCGGGGCGTTTCCTGGAGCACTTCCGCTGATCCGACCACATCGGATAGCAGGATAACGAACGGTGCAGCTTTTGGAACTTTCATCAATAGGCTCACGGGCCTGAGTCCCGGAACGACCTATCATGTGCGGGCATACGCGACCAACGAAGAAGGGACCGCCTATGGCATTGATGTTACCTTCACCACGACTGTTTTTTGCGGTGACGTCAATGAAAACGACCGAGTGGATATCAGTGATGCAGTGTTCACATCGCCCAGTATCTGGTGAGCAATCGTAACTGTCTGTGGTAAGGGACGGGAATGGCGGTTTGCGCCAATTAGGCTATAAGATATTAGAAGGGATTTAATTTCCGAAAACAAGGTCCTTACCGCTTCCCCGCTGAAGAACTCAAAATATGCTGTTAGCCAAATTCTCCCATTTTTCTCTTATATCCCAGCATTTATCCAGTATTGACGGCGTTCTCTAAAAGGCAGAGAATGCATCGTCTAAATATCTTTTTGAATATGGCATCCGGAGCCAGCACCGTCTTATTGTCATTGAATTGGAGTCATGCCATGGACCTGCTTATCGCTATTCTTCTTACCTCAGTCTATTTTGCGCCCAGCATTGCTGATCAATTCGTGAATGGGAACCTCAGATTTCACGTTTTGCTTGTAAATGTCTTTTTAGGATGGACCATAATCGCTTGGATCTATTCGTTTATTTGGGTATTTCAAGAGCGGAAAAGGAAACGCTACCACGGTTATTCAATTTAACAAAATTATAGCGTCGGTTTTGATGCGGGCAATGCTCGATTGGCCTGACAAGCGAAGGCACAGTATCCGGTCGGAATGGAAGCGAGTTGTTGTCAATGATTTCCCCGAAAAATGCGATTGACCGAAGGGAAATAACGCCAGTCCAAAAACCATTTCCATTTTCCTATTCCTGATGTATGTCCCCACTTTGCAGCAATCAGAGAATATGTGGGGAGTGACGACAAAAAAACACCAATGGTAGAGTTCTGACTGCAGGATTGGCCTGTCGTCAGCGTAAAAAACCATCTGATGGCTCTATTTGAAGAGTCACCAACTCCCCACCAATCTTTAACGGTATGAAGTAAAGAACGAGGTTTGTTTCCACCATATTGCTTGGGGGTTTGTTGCCAGTAAAAGAGTCTGCAAATAAGTTTCTGGCCTATTTCCCGTGGATGATCTTCAGATAAGCCGGTTCAAACTCCTTCCAGAGGCGGAGTCCGATCCGATTCTGCGTTTCCACAATCTCCTCCAGCACGCCCTTGTTGATCAGAGGATTGATGAGTACCGCTCGGAGCACCACGATATTCTGAGGTCGGTAACGGGTGGACTCCAGGGTGGTGCGGGAGACGAATGTGGTGTCATCCTGTCTCAAGGCCTTGTGAAGCTTGATGTTCATGCCGTTTACCAGAAAATTGATTTTCCGGATCTCATTTTCAAAAGCCCTTTTTTCATCTCCGCTTTTCTGTTCGGCCGATTGTTCAAGAGACCCTATATGAGTCCTTATTGCTTCCGGCAGAAAACGGTAGGTCAGGATGAAAAGGTCCGGATCATTCAGGGCCTCAAAATTGCCGCAACGGTTGATGATGGCGAGCAGGTTCTTCGTTGCCTGCTTCGCCTGTTTTAGCAGGATGCCATACCCTTCACGGCCGATAATCTTGAGTGATGCCCAGGGTTTCAGGGCTGCAAAGGGCCTGGAGCCCTCAACGGTGAAACGTCCGGTATCCACTGAATTACGTCTGATGACATACTTTGAGGAATGGCGGATGGTATTGAGATCTTTCTCGTTTCTAAAGAGTATCAGCCCCATGCTCATGGGACAGTAGAGGAGTTTGTGGGCGTCAATGGATACGGAATCCGCTCTTGAGATGCCGTTAAAAAGACCCCGGTACCCATCAGCCAGAAGTGCCGCCCCCCCCCAGCAGGCATCCACATGGAAATGTGCGCCCACATCACGGGCGATTTGTCCAAGGGTTAACAGGTCATCCACATTGCCGGTTTCAGTGGTCCCTGCAATACCCACAATGGCGATGATTCTGACCTTGCTTTCGCGCCCGTTCTTGGTCAAAGACGCTATTTTCTCTTGCAGATGATCACATCTGATTCTGTTTTTTTGATCCACCGGGATGTTGATGACATTTTCCTCGCCCAGCCCCAGCAGATTGACCGCCTTTTTGATGGAATAGTGTCCGCGCGTGGAGACCATCACCACGGCTCTTTCGCACCCATAGTGCTCTAGGGCCCGGTACATGCCCGCCGCGCGGAAACCGGGAAAGTCTCCATCCGGTGGAAACGCCTTTTCTCTTGCGACCAAAAGAGCCGTCAAATTGGCCAGGGTGCCGTCAGAGGTGACATTCCCCAGGGCGAGGCGGGGATCCTGAATGTTCTTCTCATAAAAGCCATCGTCACATTGAAAAACCAACCGGTGAAGCCAGGCCACCAACTCCCTCTCCACGAAACTTGAAGCCTTGGCGGTTTCGATCTTAACCTGGTTCTGGTTCAGCGCTGCGATGATCATTTCCAGCAGTATCATGAAATAGGGAACAGCACTGATCATATGGCCGATGTAATAGGGATTGCCCACCTTCACGGAATGGGCGATTATTTTGGTTTTGATCTCGGCCAGCACATCCTTAATGAGGTGGGGTTCTTGGGGCAGGGCTTTTTGGTTGAAAATCCTGCTCAATTCAGGAAGCGTGATGCTGCTGTGAATGCCGCCTTTTTCCTGGAAAAAGTCATGAATCATTTCAAGCAGCTCATGCCCGAACTCGATGAACTTGTCTGGTGAATCCGGCATGATAAAGAGTTTCCTGAGATATTCCAGATTGGACTTTATTCTGGAGGGTCTGTTCATTGTGAATTTTTTCTTGGAATCCGAATGCCCTACAAAGAGGGAATGGCCAGCATTTTTTCAACTGCGGCCCTGGCTCTGATCCGGACGTCTTCACTGACCCGGACTTCAGGGCCCATGGTTTCAAGGGCCCGCTGAATGTCAAGAAGACCTATTTTCTTCATATCGGGGCAGGACATGGCGGGGTCTACGGGAATGAAGGTTTTTTCGGGATTGGCTTTCTTAAGGGGGTGGAGGATCCCCACCTCTGTACCGATGATGAAAGCCCGGTCTTTGGAATGGGCCGCATATGCGAGTATCCCCGATGTACTCTTGATTTCATCGGCAAGTGCCAGGACTTCAGGGGGACATTCCGGATGAGCAAGGAAAGGAGCGTCCGGGTGAGCCCCTTTCACCTTAAGTACCTGGTCAACACGAAGATTGTTGTGAATGGGACAATACCCGCTCCAGTATTTTATATCCCTTTTTGTACGGCTTTTGGCGTATTGAGCCAGGTTTTTGTCGGGTGTCATGAAAATCGGCTTTTCATGAGGCACGGAATCGATTACCTGAATCACATTGGCGGATGTGCAACACATATCACTTTCCGCTTTGACATGGGCACTGGTGTTTACATAGCTGATGACAACGGCATCCGGCATTTCATTTCTTTTCTTGATCAGATCGTCCGCCGTGATCATGTCTGCCATGGGGCAACCGGCATTCTTAACGGGAAGAAGGATGGTTTTCCGAGGACACAGGATGGACGCGGTTTCAGCCATGAAGTGGACACCGCAGAAGACGATTACATCCGCATCCGTCCGGGAAGCTTTCATGGAAAGCTCCAGGGAGTCGCCACAGATGTCTGCCATGTCCTGAATTTCAGGGGGTTCATAATTGTGCGCCAGCAAAATGGCATTTCTCTTTCTAAGAAGTCCCTTGATGGTATCGATGATTTCCGGTTGGTTCTCTTTATTTGCCGCATGAGCATTCATCTTTAGCACATCTCCATGGAAACATATTCCAGTTTCCGTCTAAATCAGTTGGTCGCAATGGGGCTCCAGCATCTCTCTTGAAACGATTCCCTCTCTCAACAGGGTGACGGGAAGGGTTGTTATGTCAACCACCGTTGAAGGCTTTTCCCCAGGGGTTTTTCCCCCGTCCAGAACGATGTCCACCCGCTCACCCAATCCCTCTAAAACCTCCCTCGGGGTGCTGCAGGGCGGCTTCCCCGATATGTTGGCACTGGTACCCGTAATGGCCGATCCCATTGCCCGAGCAAGTCCCGTGGCCAGGGGGTGGCTCGAAAGTCGGAGGCCGATTTTCCCGGTTCCGGCGGTTAAGTGGGTGGAAAGATGTTTATGGGCTTCAAATATGATGGTCAATCCTCCCGGCCAAAAAGCGTCCATGAGTCTTAGGGCAACTTCCGGCACATGAGTGACATACCGATTGAGACTGTTATTATCGGGAATCAGGAGCAGGATCGGCTGGTTGGCGTTTCTTCCTTTCACCTCGAAAAGACGGTCCAGAGCCTTGTCACTTGCCACATTTGCCGCAAGACCGTAAAAAGACTCCGTGGGATAGGCAACCAGCCCGCCGGACCTAATTATCTCGACAACATCTTTCAGATGCGTTGTCAGCCGTTTCACAACACGTCTCGTGCCTAAGCCGCTTCGCTGTTCCAGGCGTCGATTTTTTTCGAAGCCGCCAGGGTCAGGGACTTTCGATATCGTGACACTTCATCCGCAATAGATGGATGTGCGAGAGCAAGGATCTGTGCCGCAAGGACGGCAGCGTTCTTGGCACCGCCCTTGCCCAGGGCAACGGTGGCCACGGGAATGCCCGACGGCATCTGAACCGTTGATAGAAGGGCGTCCATCCCCTTCAGGGGGGATGAATCAATGGGAATCCCGATAACGGGAAGGGTCGTTTGCGCCGCAATGGCGCCGGCCAGGTGTGCAGCCCATCCCGCACCTGCAATGATGACCTGGATCCCTCTTTCTTTAGCCGTTGTCGCATATTCACGGGTTTGCTCAGGGGTCCTGTGGGCGGACAGAATCTTGACCTCATGGGGAATCCCCATTTCCATTAGCACATCAACCGAGCCTTTCATAACGTCGGTATCCGATGCGCTTCCCATAATAACGCCGACAATTGGTTTTTCAATGTTCATAACTCACCTCAATAAGTTTAATACCATTGTAATATTGGCTATTTTGTCCTGGCCATTCCCAGCAGAGGATAAATGATCATGCCGGCCAACCATGCGATATCTTCCGCGGAAAGGAGCTCTGATACACTTCGGTCAAAAAGGATCGTCCCTTCCGGGGGAAACTCATCATCCCCTTTCCAAACAATCAATGCCACGGGAACCAGTGGCAGGGCCTGAATTTTTACCGCCACATCTCCCTGCTCCAAGGGTGTTGCGCCATAGGTCCGGGTGGCCAGTTCCATGAGCAGTTCAGGATTGTTGCCAAAACCGGACACCATGGGGTTCTTGGCACGGCGAACAAACGCATCCATATAGAACTTCCCGTCCGGTATTTCCTGATAAGCAATCCATTGGCCAGCCATTTTAACGTTCGAATCAATGTTAAGATAGTGAAGAAGAAGTACCTGTTGTTGAATGGGGAGTTCTTCATCCAGAGGGCCTGTTGAACAGCGCATCTCAGGCCAAGAAATATGAATGCTTCTGTTCAAAAAACCGATTGAAAAAAACGATTTTCCGGATGTTTCTTCAATAAACTCAGCACCGCTTCTTTGTGCGATCACCTTGGGATCTTTTGCATGAAGTGCAATTTTTGCCAGTTCCAGCGCTTTGATGTAATCATCGACTCTTGCCACGTTTTGATTTCCTTTCACAAAAAAATTATCAAACGCAACGGATCAGTTTTGTGTTATAGAAAAATATGACAAGGAATTTCAAGTCAAATCCTTTGGTTTGCTGGGCCTTTCACAGCAGTATTGGCGCATAGGGATGCCAAGAAAGAAAAAGAAACAAAAAAATCGTGCAGGGAGGGGAAATGCACAGCCGCTTAAGGAACTGCCGTTCAATCCTGCATTTCGTGATTTGAAACGGTTGAAGAAGCGTGCTGTCGAGTCGGTTCATGTCTTTGACAAAGAACCTTCACCGGCAGGAAAAGAGAAATCCCCCCTGTCAGATGAAGAACGTCTCTTCTTTGAAGCCATGACCGATGTAACCCCCATTTCAAGGGAAAAGGAAAGGATTGTCAAATCTCCTGACAAAGATTCCCTGCGCCCGGCCCATGCCCCCAGAAACGAAGACCTTGAGGTGATGGCCCATCTATCTGACCTGATCAGCGGCGCGGCAGAGATGGACATCACCCTGACCGATGAATTCATGGAAGGGTGCGTAAAGGGATTTGACAAGAGACTCATGGACAAACTGCGAAATGGCCTTTTCCCCATTCAGGATTATGTGGATTTGCATCGCCTCACCCAGGAAAAGGCGGAACAGCGTCTCAGGGATTTTCTTTTAAACAGCCATGCTCGCGGTTTGAGGTGTGTTCTCGTTGTCCACGGCAAAGGATTGAATTCAGAAAACCACATCCCTGTTCTGAAGCAGCGGTTGCCAGCGTGGCTGAGCCGTGGCCCTTTGAGAAAGATCATTTTGGCTTTCTCAACGGCCAGGTCCTATGACGGGGGTACCGGCGCCATTTACATATTGTTGAAACGAGCAAAAGGAGGACTGTAAGAACCATGAAACTGGGAATCACGGGGCTTCCACTGGCTGGCAAATCGACCCTGTTCGCGGCATTGACCGGTGCCAGAGGTGACAATACCGGTGGAAGCTCCCACAAAGATACAAGAATCGCAACCATTACCGTCATGGATGAACGGATTGATTTTCTGGCGGATATCTACCGGCCCAAAAAAACGGTATATGCAAAGATCGAATATCTGCTGCCTTCGCAGATTCCAGGGGCCAGAGAGGGAAGGTCGGAGGCAGAATTCTGGAATCAGATCAGAACATGCGACGGTCTGCTGCATGTGGTGCGCAATTTTGAAGATATGGGTGCGGGACCTTCAGACGGCAAAAATGACTTCCAACAGATGGAAGACGAAATGATGTTAAACGACCTGGGTGTTGTGGAAAAACGTCTCGAACGGATTGCCCTTGACCTAAAAAGGGGCCGAAAGCAGGGAGAAGCGGAAATACCGCTTTTAAAATCATGTCAACAAATGTTGGAAAAGGGGGCGGCATTGCGGAATGCGCCGGACATCGGGGCCCACCCCCTTTTAAAGGGCTTCACGTTTCTTTCCGCGAAACCCGCGCTGGTGATTATCAATAACGGGGATGAGGATGAGGCCCTGCCCGGGTGGACCAAAAACAGAGAGCATATCACATTCATGGTCGTACGGGGAAAGCTTGAGATGGATCTGGCTGCCATGACAATGGAGGAAGCGCGGGAATTCCTGGACATGTACAACATTCGGGAATCGGCCCTTGACCGTGTTATCAGACACTCTTACCGAATGCTCAACCGCATCTCCTTTTTCACGGTGGGCGAAGATGAAGTGAGAGCATGGCCCATCAGAAAGGGGATCCCCGCCCTTGAGGCAGCCGGAGAAGTTCACTCTGATATTCAACAGGGGTTTATTCGGGCTGAAGTGGTTGCCTATGATGATCTAAAGGCCCAAGGGTCCTTTCAGGAGGCCAAAAAGGCGGGACTGGTGCGGCTCGAAGGAAAGGAATATGTGGTAAAGGACGGAGATATCATCAATTATCGTTTTAATGTCTAAAAGAGGGGTTTTATGGAACCAATAAAGGTAGGAATTATCGGAGCTGGTGGCTATGGCGGCTGCGGAGCGGTGGAGCTTCTGAGCGCCCACCCCCATGCGGAGTTGAAAGCGCTCATGGACAAGCAGGACATCGGCAAGCCGATCAGTGATCTTTATCCACATCTGACGGGATTCTGCGATATGGCCATTATGGATCCGGACGACCCGGACTGTCCGGATGACTTTGATGTGGCTTTCTTCTCCACCCCTGACGGCGTTGGCCAGCAGGAAGCCGCCAAGTGGCTGGAAAAAGGGATAAAAGTAATTGATTACAGCGGTGATTTCCGATTTGATGATCCGGAGGTGTACGGTGGGTATGCGGAAAGAATCGGCAGAACCAGCCCCCATGCATCACCGGATCTGCTCCATCAGTCGGTGTACGGTCTGGCGGAATTGCATCGAAAAGAGATTGCCGGGTCGAACCTGGTTGGGAATCCCGGGTGTTTCGCCGTGAGCTGCATCCTGGGACTCTCACCGGCACTGAAATCAGGAATTGTAGATGCCACTACCATTATCTGCGACGCAAAAACCGGGGTTTCCGGCGCGGGCAAGAAACCCAATGCCACCTTCCACTATCCCGCGCGATACGATGCCATGAACGCGTACCGCATTTCCGGACACCAGCATGTGTACGAAATTGAACGTGAACTGGGTCTTTTGGCTGGCAGTGATATTCGCGTCACCTTTACACCCCATGTGGTACCCTTGTGCCGGGGCATACTGACCACCATATATGCACAACTGGAGAAGGGAAGGACCCTTCGGGATGCTCTGGCCGCCTATGGGTCCTTCTATCAGGGTGAGACCTTCGTGCGGGTTTTCGGCCCTGAAAAAGCGCAATTGAGTACCCACGTCCGTGGCAGCAACTTCTGCAACCTTTCCCTTAACGTGGATGACCGAACGGGAAAACTGATCGTGGTCAGCCTCATCGACAATCTGGTGAAAGGGCAGGCGGGAAGTGCCGTCCAAAACATGAACATCATGTTCGGTCTCGATGAGACCGAAGGGCTGCTGCATCCGGGGATTTATCCCTGATCAATCCCTTTTCCCATGAAAAACGCCCTTTAAAAAGGGCGTTTTTACTTTTCTCTTGGGATGAAGAGGCGCTGATCACGGAAGCCTTTCGATCCAACTGCCCCCTTCAAACCATTTGTCCTGAAGTTCTTTTAGATCACCGCTCCCGGATAGCGTCCCCAGGAAGTTTTCAAGCCAGTTGGCAAGCAGGGTGTCTTGCTTTTGGATGGCGATGCCGATGGGCTCATAGGTGTAAGGGGGTACCACTGAAATCAGGTTATGATCCGGGTACCGAATCACCGAGAGGAGACAAATGGGGTAGTCCGCAATCATGGCGTCTGCCTTGCCTTCAAGCACCATGGCCACCGAAGCGTCATAATCTTCGCCTAGAAGAAGTGTGGCATTTGGAAAGACTTTTTCAACAAATTCCTGACTGGTGGAACCGCGAAGGGCCGTGAGTTTGGTGGCGGGGTTGTTCACCTCCTCAGGCTCTTTGGCCGAGGCAACCCATTTTTCAGTGGTTAAGAAGGTTTTGCCCGAAATAAAATAAGGTCCCACAAAAGCGACCTTCATATTCCGCTTTCCGGTAATGGTCATGTTGCTCATCACCAGGTCTACTTTCCCGGCTTCCAAAGCTGGCAGGAGGTCCCCAAAAGGCATGGTTTTAAAGGTTACTTTTACGCCCATGGCCTGGGCCATCATGTTGGCCATATCCGGTTCAAGACCGATGATTTCGCCGTCTTTGGTTGTCATGTTCAGCGGCGGCATACTTCCCGCCGTACCGACCACCAGTTGCCCGCTTTGGCTAATGCGGTCCATTGCAGTGACAGGGTGACCGGTGCCATGACCCGGTTTTGTGTGCTGGCATCCCCACAAAAGGGTCAGCGAAAGCAATAAAGCAAAGAAAATTCCCGCCTTTTTCATGTTCTCTCCTCCTTTTTTACTGTAATTCATACAAAACAGATTTGTTTTTTCAAAATCTTGACCTTGGCGATCGGAAGTCATATCCTCGCACATTGAGACATATGCTGCAAGAAGTTTATAAGACGATTCCATGAGAATTCCCTTTTCAATCACTATCAAGCTGATGCTTTTCATTGTCCCCCTCGTGGCCTTTCCGACACTGATTGTGGGGTATCTATCATATGATTCTTCAATCGAAAGTGTCACGTTTCTTTCCCGGGAACAGCAGTTGCTCCAGGCCAAAGCGGTTTCCGAACGAATTGACAACATTTTCCGGTCCTGTTTCATGGATTTGAAATTGATCAAAGCGTTGCTGGAGACAGGGGATGGGGAGGATGGATCGAATACAAGCCTTGGGCAGGATGAAACGACCGCGCGCTGCAATTCCCAAAAGATGTTTGAGGGATTTCTCTCACGCTCACCCTATTACAGAAGTATTCGTCTATTGGATGCAAATGGCAAGGAACTCCTGAGAGCAGGCGCCCAAAAGAGTGATGGAGGGACCGTGGGAATGGGGGATTTTGAGCCCCTCGACACCCATCAAATAAAACAGGGCATTTCCATGACCGAAGTAATGCCGCGGCGCCCCCCTGAAGATTGGACCATTTTTTTCAGTCAACCGCTCAGCGACGACGCAAAGAACCCGAAAGGTGAGATCATCATCGATTTTGATTACGGCAGGGTGCTTCGGCTGGTCAGATCCGTGGACATGGGCGGTAATGGATCCGCCTATATGGTGGACCATCTCGGCCGGGTAGTGGCCCATCCCCGCTTCAGGCCTTATGAGTACAACCTCTCCAAATATTCGGATCCCAGTCTCCGTGAGTTTGTGGTGGACATGATTTGCGGTGAAACCGTTTGGCGACGATATAATTACCTGGGTGAAAAAGCCTCGGCATGTGCTCCGGTTCCTTCTCTCGGTTGGTCACTGGCGGTGACGTTGCCCATAGAGGAATTCAAGAAGGAAGCAAAAAACCTGAGAAAAAGAATGATCGAAGTGATGATTGTCACATTGATCGTGGCAGGTCTATCCCTGGTCATTCTATCTTATCAGGTGCTAAAGCCGGTCAAAAGACTGGCAGTTGCAACGGAGCAGATCGCCCACGGGGATCTGGAACAGAAAATCCCAGTCAATTCAAAAGACGAACTGGGCATGCTTACCCGTTCATTCAATCGGATGGTTGAAAATCTTAAAAAGATGCACAGGGAATTGCTGAACCAGGAAAAACTGGTTGCCATGGGAAAACTCTCCGCTGCCGTTGCCCATGAAATCCGAAATCCGCTGAATGCCATGAAAGGGGCCATGGTTTACCTTCAGCGAAAGCGCTCTAAGGATGAATTGGTGCTTGAATACACAAGCATCATGTTGGAAGAAGTGGAGCGGTTGAACCTGTTCGTAACGGAATTCCTCGCCTATGCGCGGCAGGCGCCCCCGAAACGCCTTAAAGAGGACATTAACGAATTGATCCGAAAAAGCATCACCTTGTTCGAGGAAAAATTGCGGCAGAAGAACATCCGCGTGGTAAGGGATTTTGCGCCTTCCATGCCGAAGGTTCCCATGGACACAAACCAGATCGAACAGGTGATGAGCAATTTGATCATCAATGCGCTGGATGCCATGCCTGAAGGGGGAACCCTTTTGTTTTCCACAACACTGGTGGAAGGAAAAGAATCCCATGCCTCTCAATCTGTTTTGTTGACCGTAAAAGATACCGGTGTCGGGATAGGCAAAGAGGAATTGGCGCGTGTGTTTGATCCTTTCTTCAGTACAAAGGAAGACGGCACCGGCCTGGGCCTTCCCATCAGCCTGCGAATCGTGGAAAACCATGGCGGCACGTTAAGCATTCGAAGTGAGAAAGGGGCAGGAACAGTTCTCTCTCTGCAACTGCCCGTACCCCATGAAAAGAGAAAGCAGAGCCAATGAAAAAACAAGTTCTAGTGGTTGACGACCAGGTCAACACGCTCAAAGTGATCGGCGCCATATTGGCGGATGAGAATTATGGTGTTTTAAAAGCGCAAAACGCGGAAAACGCCCTTCAACTCTTCAAAAGAACGGCGCATATTGATGCGGTGCTGGCGGATCTCAAAATGTCCGGCAACGATGGTCTCTGGCTCTATCAACGCGTGCGCGAGCTCAAAAGGGAGATTCCCTTCATCATCATGACCGCCCACGGAACCATCGAGTCGGCTGTTCAAGCAATGAAAGACGGTGTCACCAACTATCTCATCAAACCACTGAACTACGAAGAGCTGAGCGTGGTGTTGGAGCGGGCCATCCGGGAAAAGGAGATGAACCGCGAACTGGCGGATCTTCGGGAAAAAGTCAAAATCGGCGATTCCTTTCAGAATATCATTGGTATCAGCAAAGCCATGAGACGCATTTTTGAAACCCTCAAAACCGTTGCACCCACCGACGCGCCGGTATTGATACAGGGTGAAACGGGAACCGGTAAAGAACTGTTGGCCAAGGCCATACACGACCTCAGTAAAAGACAGGATCGTAATATGGTCTGCATCAATTCGGCGGCGTTGACGGAAACACTTCTGGAGGCAGAACTCTTCGGGTACGTGAAAGGCGCTTTTACGGGAGCGGTGACCAGCAAGTCGGGAAGGTTGGAAGCCTCGGATGGTGGGACCCTGTTTCTGGACGAGATCGCACACATGTCGCTGAGGCTCCAGGCCAAGCTTTTGCGCTTTCTCCAGGACGGAAGCTTTGAACCGGTGGGAAGCATTGAGACACGAAGCGTGAATGTTCGGGTGATTTCGGCAACAAACAGGAGTCTCCAGGAAGAGATTTCTTCCGGTCATTTCCTAAAAGACCTCTTCTATCGTCTGGAAGTGATTTCCATCACCATGCCCCCGTTGCGGGACAGAACCGACGACATTCCGCTTTTGGCAAGCCATTTCATCAAGCGCTATGCAAAACAGTATGAAAAAACAGTCAAAGGGATAGCGCCCCGCGCCCTTGACAGGTTGATTCAGTACCCTTGGCCGGGCAATGTGAGGGAGTTGGAAAACTGTCTTGCCCGAGCAGTGATTCTTACCAAAGGAAAAGAGATTGTTGTAGATGATTTCCCACGTAAAATAAGGGGCATGGAGAGTGCCACCGCGGAATCGGGCAATCATGACATCATCCGCGGAATTCCCGATGGAGGAATCACCATCAAAGAGATGGAACTGGTCCTCATTCAGAAAACCCTTGAACGATGCCAGGGAAACAAGAGTCAGGCGGCGGAGTTCTTGGGCATCTCCCGCAAAGCCCTGTATGAAAAGCTGGCCCGTTACGGCATTGCTTACTGATCGTTCCAAACCCTCAACAAGCGTTTACTTTCCATACAATCGCACCCCGCCTGTTTATCACGGTAACAGAATTTACATAAGCCTTTTAAACGATTCGGTTTATTCCACCCTCCCATGTTTCCAACCCTCTCATGGGGTGTTACGAATCGTAACACATCAATTCCTCGGCGGTCCCCGGTAGTTCCAAAAATACCGATATATTTTAGGAAGTTGTCCAGGCGACACTTTCAGGCACAAGGTTTGCATTCTTCCACTGCCATTCGCACTCAAAAGAGCTTAGGAGCACAATCCTTGACGGATAAGCATGCGGTTTTCCACCTTGAGAAGATTCGAAAGAAATTTGGGGGACTGCTGGCCCTTGATGACGTGAGCATGGAACTGGGCTCTCAGGAAATCGTGGGAATCCTGGGTCCCAACGGGGCAGGAAAATCCACATTGTTTAATGTGATCACGGCCATCACGAAGCCCGATGCCGGCGAAGTTTTTCTGGCCGGCAAACCCATTACAGGCCGCTCACCCCATGCCATATGCCGGATGGGAATATCCAGAACCTTTCAACTGGTGAGATCTTTCCTCAGCATGACAGCCCTTGAAAACGTTCTGGTGGGTTCCGTTTATGGCAGCAGGTTGAGAGGGAAAAAAGCCCTAAACAATTCCCTTGAGGCGCTCGAGCTGGTGGGGTTGGGTGACAAGAAAGATGTCATTGCGGCACAAATGACCCTTTCCGATCGACGGCTCTTGGAAGTGGCCCGTGCTCTTTCGTCTCATCCCCGGGTAACCCTCTTGGATGAACCCATGGCGGGTCTCAATCCATCGGAGATCATGACCATGCTTGAAGTGATCAACAAAGCCAGGGAAGATCGGGGGATGTCCATTTTGTGGGTGGAGCACAAAGTGGATGCGGTTTTTCATCTCTGCGATCGGATCGTGGTATTGGAGTACGGTCGAAAGATTGCTCAAGGGACTCCTGAAGAAATTGCATCAAACGCAACCGTAATAGAGGCATATCTTGGTGAAGCACCTGCTTGATGTATCAAACGTGGACGTTTTCTATGGGGATGCTCAGGCCATCTGGGATGTGAGCTTTTCAGTGGATGAGGGTCAGATCGTTGCGCTGGTGGGGGCTAATGGCGCTGGGAAGAGCACGCTTCTGGACACGGTTTCGTGCATGCTCCGCCCAAGAAACGGAGAGCTCTTTTTCAAGGGAAATTCCATGAACCGCGTAAAGCCGCAAGCGGTCGCCGATCTGGGCATCAGCCACGTTCCTGAAGGGAGAGGGCTTTTTTCCAAAATGACGGTGATGGAGAACCTGGAGTTGGGCGCTTTTCCCGCCCGAACGAGGCCTTTCTATAAGGAATCCCTTTCCCGGGCATTCAGTCTGTTTCCGGTTCTGAAAAAACGGGCACGACAGCGGGCCGGGTCCTTAAGCGGCGGCGAACAGCAAATGCTGGCCATCGCAAGGGCGGTCATGGCAAAGCCGGTGATGCTAATGCTGGATGAGCCCTCTTTGGGCCTGGCACCGGTAATTGTCAAACTCATGTTTGAAATTATCCGGAATCTGAACGGGGAGGGAACCACCATTTTGCTGGTGGAACAAAATGTTCATCAGACCCTGGAGATCGCCCATTACGTTTACGTGCTTAAAACCGGGCGGATGGAACTGAGTGGAAAGGGAGAAGAGCTCTTGCGAAATCCTGATTTTCAACAGGCCTATCTGGGCATGAAAGGATAATCCTATGGGTGAAATTTCACCGGTCGCCGCGTTTTTTCAGATTCTGGTGAACGGTATTTTATTCGGGAGCATGTATGGGGTTGCCGCCATCGGATTAAGCCTGATTTTTGGAACCATGCAGATCATTTTCATTGCACAAGGGACCATGATGATCCTGGCAGCCTACCTCACATACTGGATCTTTACGTTGACCTCGGTGGATCCTTTCTTCTGCTTCATCATCATGGTGCCGGTTTTCATGGGGATTGGGTGGGCGTTTTATACGGGGCTTTTCAGCCGGGTGGCTGCCGCCGGAAAAAATCCTTCCCTGCTTCTGGCGTTTGGTTTGATGATTCTCCTGGAAAACCTCATGTCACTGCTCTGGACCGCCAATACCCGGGCCGTGACCACCACCTATACCGGTTTGGGGCTTGGCTTTTTCGGCATTCAGATCTCTTTTACGAGACTGGTGGTATTCCTCATCAGTCTTATGGCAACAGCCCTGGTCTTCCTCTTCATGAAAAAAACCATGTGGGGAAAAGCGGTGCGGGCCTCATCGGAGGACATGAAAGCGGCAGCATTTCTGGGCATCAGCCCTGGCAGGGTCAGTGCCATCACTTTTTCCATCGGCATTGCACTGGGTGGCGTCGCCGGTGTGGCCACGGCAACGACCTATCCCTTTGACCCCTATTTCGGCTTTTTATTCAGTCTGAAGGCCCTCATCGCCGTGGCGTTCGGAGGGATCGGAAGCGTCAGTGGCGCCATGTTCGGCGGTGTGCTTTTGGGAGTGATAGAGAGCGTCAGTTCCTATACCATCAGCCCCGGCTGGGCAGACGCCATTGCCTACGGCGCATTTCTGCTGGTGCTCATGTTTCGACCCCAAGGAATTTTCGGACGATCCGCGGCGCATTAGCGTTGTTTTCACCATTGGCCCAGAAATTCAATATTTCTGATCGAGGAAACAGCCATTATGAATCATAACAGCCCCTTTCCCATGAAAACAGCCTGCCTGGTGGGTTTGCCCCTTCTTGTTTTTTTTGTGATGTTCCCTTTCCTGGTCGATACCGAGGAATCATACCTGGTCTATTTCCTCTTCTTGACATTCATATACGTGTCCATGGCACAGGGATGGAACCTGGTGGCAGGCTATTCGGGGCAAGCCTCCCTGGGACAGCACGCATTTTTCGGCCTTGGCGCCTATGTAACGGCTATTTTGTGGAAAGCCAAATGGATCGGATATCTGGATCCCCTTGGCATGCTTTTGAGCGGACTTGCCGCGGCCTTTCTGGCAATCCTGATCGGAATCCCGCTACTGGCGAAACTGAGGGGAGATTATTTCGCGCTGGGAACCCTTGGGCTGGGAGAAATTCTCCGGGTTATTTTTACCCAAGGCGGAAGCATCACGGGCGGACCCGTGGGCCTTATGCTGCCCTCTTCATCCTATGAATCCATGACACCCTACTACTTCATTGCGCTGATTGTGGCGCTGCTGACACTCCTTACGCTTCTTTTCCTGATCCGGTCCCGCTTCGGTCTTGCTTTTGTGGCGATTCGGGAAGACGAAGAGGCTGCCGGGGCCAACGGCATTTTTGTTCTGAAATATAAGATTTTCGCTTTTGCCGTGGGTGCTTTTTTTTCAGGCATATGCGGCAGTGTCTTTGCTTACTATCTGTTTCACATTCATCCATCCGGCGTATTCAGCCTCAATTGGGCCCTTTTGCCCGTGCTCATGACGATTCTGGGAGGTACCGGCACCATTATGGGTCCCATTATCGGTGCTTTCGTCATGTCCGCGGTCTTTGAAATGGCCAATACATGGCTGCCCGATGTTCACCCCATTTTTTCGGGTATTTTCATTATCCTGGTGATGCTTTTTCTGCCCAAGGGGATCATGAGCCTGGGATCCAGCACAAACGGATCCCCCATTTTATGGCGACTGCTTCCTTCAAGGAAAACCACCTGAGGCAGATCAATTAAGAGGAAGGAGGTGTGAATCGTTTAGAAGCAATGCATACTTAATAAACCAAAAACTTAATGAAAGGAGTTTATTATGCGGCAAGCCATGGTCCATCGGAGTAGAACAAACGGAGTTTTCATTGCGGTTCTTTGTCTTTCTCTTTTGCTTTTAACGGCAGTTTCAGGAGTTTCGGCCAAAGAAAAGAAGGAGATTTTGATTGGCAGCAATCTCCCGCTCACAGGCATTCTGGCGGGTGCGGGTATTGAACAGCGCTGGGCCTATCAGACGGCCGTGGATGACATTAACAAGGCGGGCGGCATTTACGTAAAGGAATATGGAAAGAAGCTGCCGGTCAAACTCATCGTGGCAGACGATGCGAGCGACCCGGGAAAAGCGGCTTCCGGCGTGGAACGTCTCATCAAACAGAAGAAAGTGGATCTGCTTCTGGGAGGCTTTGCAGCACCCTTCGGTGTCATCCCGGGGTGTATTACCGCTGAGAAGTACCGCAGGTACTATCATACCTCCATCTGTCTGATTCCCCCCTGGTTGGAGCACCATTTCAAATGGTCCACGCTCTTCTTTTTTAAACTGCATCAGGCCTGCAGCGTCCCCTACCAGATCTGGGACAGTCTTCCCGAAAATGAGCGGCCCAAGAAACCGGCCCTCATCATGGAGGACACCTTTGACGGGCGGGCTTTTGCGGGATTGTTTCGAGATCTGGCCAAGAAATTCGGCTACAAGTTCGTCATGGATGAACCGTGGGCCGTGGGCGCTAAAGACTATTCGGCCCAGATTGTGAAAGCCAAATCCCTAGGGGTGGATGCAATCCTGATTTTCGGTGCGGATACGGATATCATCACCTTTGTGCGGCAGATGAAGGAAATCAATCTCAGCGTCAAGTATTTTCACGGATGGAAAGGCACCTGGGCCGGGGAATTCTGGAAGGCCCTTGGAAAAGATGCCCAATATATCCTTTGTGACGGATTCTGGTCCATGGATTTCCCTTTCCCCGGCGCCAAAGAACTGGGTGAGCGCTACTATAATCACTTCAAAAAGCACTCGGTCAGTGTGGGTGCCCTGTACGGTCTGTGCCAAATCCTCTGGCAAGCCATTGAAAAGGCGGGGACACTCGATTCGGCAAAGGTTCGTCAGGCGGTCCTGGACAATGAATTCGAGACCGTTATGGGGAAGGTAAAATACGACAAGGACGGTGTCGCCGTTTTTGAATCGACTGCCAGTCAGTGGTGGAACGGCAAACAGATGACGGTCTATCCTTTCAAATGGACCGACTACAAAATAAAGCTGGCCCCCCCTTGGGACCAGCGGAAGTAATTTTAGGGCCTACGACAAAAAAAAAGAGGGAAAGGAGTCAATCATGAAAACAAAAGCTGCGGTTTTGAGAGAACCCAACAACCCCATGACCATCGAAGAATTGGAGCTGGACCCACCCAAGGAAGGGGAAGTGTTGATTAAGATGGCCTATACTGGATGGTGCCATTCAGACCTTCACCTGTGCCTGGGTGAAATCCCCATTGAACTGCCCCTGGCCATCGGCCACGAGGCCTCAGGCATTGTTCAAGAGGTGGGCCCCGGTGTTACCAAGCTGAAAGAGGGCGATCACGTGGTCGGCACCTGGATGATCCCCTGCGGCAAATGCCCGCAATGTCTGAGGGGTATGGGAAACATCTGCAGCGGCAATTTCGAGGCATTCCTTGGGGGCATGCTGCTGGACGGCACCTCGCGCCTCACCGATGCCAACGGCGATATGGTGCGCCACGGAAATTTCGTATCCGGCTTTTCCGAATACAGTGTG
>JANQDY010000003.1 GCA_028278625.1 Thermodesulfobacteriota bacterium | reverse complement strand
GGGTTCTCCTGCCGCCAGGTGGGGTGCTGCGAATAAACGATCCAGAATGACAGGGACAGGAACGTCCGCCCCTTTTTCCAACAGATACGCCAGCTTTCGCAAAAAGGCGGATTCGTAAATCTGTCCGTCGGGGAAAACCGGTTCTCCTTCCAAAAGGATGACGCCGTATTTGAGGCGCATGCGCCCATCCCCTTTGAGCGGTTCAGGAATCCAGAAACGCCCTTTCGGGGCTTGCAGCGGTTCGTCAGCATCCAGAATGTCCAGGGGAATCTCATCCGCCACCCCCGTGCGCCGCCCCGGTTCCATTCCATCCATGATCAAAACCCTGGTTCCCGGTCTGAGCGGATGAAAAACACCATCTTCAGTAACCAGTCCCATCTCGTGATGTCCGCACTCGGGGCAATTGCGGGCAGTTACAATTCCGGAAAAGGATGTTTCTTTCCTTTGGTTTGCCATTGCTATCTCCTTAAGCGGTGCGTTTTCTGAAATGGTTTTTGTAACACGGCATTATTTAGTTGACAAAAGGAAAAATTTACATAAATTTAGGTCCCAGATCGCTACCGGCGGTGTAGCTCAGTTGGTCAGAGCATGCGGCTCATATCCGCAGAGTCACTGGTTCAAATCCAGTCACCGCCACCAGCAAAAAACCAACCCGGCATTGACATTTTCCCGTCCGATCTTAATTTTCGTGGTGATATGCCAGTACGACCCTTTGGTGCAAGTATATGGCCTCGTTCGAGAAAAATGATCTCAAGGTTGTGAGCGACGCTCTTGAAATTGCGGAAGATGCAACGGGCAATTTCTATAAGTTTTCTTTGGGGCAGTGGAAGAAGCATCGCTACGATGTAAGGACCCGGTCCTCCTTCGGACCTCTAGGGCTGGGCTCAACGGCACTGGCGGTCTTGTTCAAAGGGACGTGGATGAGGGACGATTTCCATCCGAGAACGAAAGACAGGGATTGTTATTTCATTTGTCTGCAGGATCATTCCATTCTAAAGGTTCTTGAACGGGATCGTTCTCTTAAGCTTTTGCCGCTCTTGATATATGTGTTCACCCATGAACTGGTGCATATTGTGAGATTTTGCAACTTTTTCCAGATGTTTGATGTATCCCAGAAAAAGCGGGTCAAAGAGGAAGAGATTGTTCACAAGACAACCTTTGACATTTTAAAGGATTTCTCTTTGCCGAATCTCAATTACGTCCTCGATTCCTATCGGGACCACCGAATATGTGAAGTTGTTTTTTGATTGTAAACCGTTAAGGAGGTTTTTTTTGAATGCCGATTTATGAATATGAATGCAGCAAATGCGGACATCATGTTGAGGCACTGCAGAAATTCTCGGATCCCCCGATTCTCGAATGCGACCAGTGTCATTCAAGCATGAAAAAGCTCATCAGCCATAGTACCTTTCATTTGAAAGGATCGGGTTGGTATGTGACCGATTATGCTTCCAAGAACAAGAACAGCCAAACCGGTTCAAATGAGAAGGGCGCCACTGACAGTGATACGCCCCCAAAAAAGGTGGAATCAAAAGGCGGATCCGAAAAGACGGCCAAAAAAGAGGCCTCGGGAACCGCTAAGGGGAAAGATTAATTTCTGGATGAAGGTTTCGTATGCATACCCGGGATAGCGGCAGGGTCCACGACAAGTTGGTCAAACGCCTGGAACGTCAGGAAAGAAAGCGCGCGTATCAGCAGGGGAGATTCTTCAGGTTCAAACTGGATGAAATCCATGGAAAGCTGGTACAGATACTGTTGCAGGAAGAAATCGTAGAAACGGACAATGCGGCGGCATTTGCTACTGCCCTTAAAAAGGGTATGAAAAAAGCGGCGAACAGTTCTGAGTTTGATTTCACCTATTTTATCTCACCGATTCGAACGCTGGTTTCCCGCCCCAACCCCTATTCTCTGTATATGACGCAATATCTGATGGAAGTGCTCATTGATGATCCGGCGGTCATCGAAATCTACGGGACCGACGAGGAAGCATACCACGTGATCAACAGGGTTATCAGCCAGAGCAGTATCCAGTTCGATGAAATGGAGCGTGAGATTGAGGCGCAACTGGCGCGTAACCAGAAACTGGTCCCCGGGTCCCCCGCCTATCAGGTCGCAAAAGACGAGATGTTCAGAAAGCGGGTGGGAGAAATCAAAAAGGGACCCCAGCATTAATAGACACCCCCGAACGCAAAAAGATCCGATTTCAAATAAGAACTATTTCTCAAGAATCATGACGCACGGGTCGATGATTCTTACTCAGACAGGAGTCACAAATGGGCAAAAAAAAGACAGCCTTCCTATTTCCGGGACAGGGTTCGCAGTTTGTGGGCATGGGTCAGGAACTGG
Organism: Thermodesulfobacteriota bacterium; assembly: GCA_028278625.1. Next base: position 1,770 of record JANQDY010000003.1, on the reverse strand, counting down.
TGAAGCGGTTTCCGAAAGTCGAACGTATCTTCAATGAAACGGATCGGATCTGCGGACGACCCGTCACCCAACTCGCTTTTGAAGGCCCCATGTCTGATCTGACGCTTACGGAAAACTGCCAGCCCGCCATAACGGCCCTCAGTTTGGCCTGTCTCTCTGTTTTAAATGAGTCGGGTGTGAGCGCAGATGTTTCCGCAGGTCACAGTGTGGGAGAATGCGCGTCAATGGTTTCATCCGGTATCCTGGGCGAAACAGATGCTCTCAAACTGGTGCACAAGAGGAGTTCTTTGATGCACCGGGAGGCCCTGGCAAATCCCGGCGGCATGGCAGCGATGGTCGGTCTGGATATGGAAACGGTTCTGGGGATTGTGGCGGAGGCAAAGGCCGGAGAAATCCTGGATGTTGCCAACCACAATACCGCCCAGCAGATCGTCATTACGGGAGAGAAGGATGCGGTCGGCCGGGCCGTGAAACTGGCCAAGGGGAAAAAAGGGAAAGCCATTCCCTTGAAAGTGAGTGGCGCCTGGCATTCGGGGCTCATGAAAGAGGGCGTGGATGAATTCAGGGCATTCATGGAAGAGATCCCCTTTAAAGCACCCACCTCTGAAATGGTTTTTAATGCCACGGCCCAGAGTGAAACCGATCCTGAGCGCATCAAGGACATCATGGCCAATCAGTTGGTGAGCCCGGTCAGGTGGTACGATAGCATCCGCAAAATGCTGGATGACGGTGTGGATACTTTCGTGGAAGTGGGGCCCAAAAACGTGCTGGCCGGACTCCTCAAAAAGATCGTTTCCCCTGACGATGAAGTCGCCGTATTTACGGTTCAGGACCCTGAAAGCCTGGAAATGGTGCTGGAGAAGATTTCATAATACGTCAGAAATTCATTTAAACCTGTTCCAATTTCATATCTGTTACTCTCTGGTCCAAGCCATCTCAAGATTGATAGCGTATGTTTATCCGTTCCCGGACCAAAGAGCATGTTTACACTCCGTTTGTCACAAACCCCGATCAAATAGAATGTCTCTCTAACCTTTCCCTGCAAACAGAAAGTCGGCAACTGCTGTTCCGTATCCGGTTTTCTTCGATTTTTATTGACTTATTGACTAGGTGGATATAGACAACAGTGAGTAGAATACCTGAACCGTTTCCCTTCTTTCAAACGTCTAAAAATGAAGCCCTAAAATGGTAAAAGACCGTCCAGAAACCCCGTTACTCAGACCATTGGGAGAACGGGGTTTTGTATTGGGAAGTCAACCATGAAGCAGCCTCTGAAACATGGCCAGACCATTACGGGAAGCCTTTTTAGCGAACCCATGCAGGTGGAAACCATCCGCCAAACAGGATCCACCCCTGACTGGAGGCTTCCCGCCCTTGCCCAGGAATATCCTCGCTTTTCAACGGATCGAGCGGTTGCTGAAGAAAACACTCTCGAATGGCATGAAGTGAAAAAAGAGGCAGACTATTATTTTGCGGTGGGTGCCATGACTGGGCCGATGCAGGTGCGGGAGGATGAAGCAGATTACGGGGATCAGCAATGAAGAAGCCCATTGCTGATCGTAACAGCGTTTTCATCAGTAGCGTTCAAAAGGAATTGGCCGCGGAACGGCGCGCAGTGAAGGATTTCATCACGCGTGATCCTTTGTTGAGCAGATTTATTTCAGACGTTTTTTTGATGGTCTCGTAAAAAGTCAGAACGCGGTCAAGCCGATATTATGAGCATTTGCTCAAAACGGGTGCGGTACAGGGCGGCCATTTTTTTCACCTCAC
>JANQDY010000268.1 GCA_028278625.1 Thermodesulfobacteriota bacterium | reverse complement strand
ATTATCGATGGCTGTTTCAATGGCATTGTTGCTGATATCGGCGTTGTCCGCCCAGTAGACACCGGCGGCACCCGTTACCGCATCGGAGATGCCCAGGCCAGAGCCCGCTTGTCCCGACGTACCGTTAAAACCGGTAAGCGTTATGCTGGAGTCACCTTTCTCGTCAAACTTCACGTTCAACGTCACGCCGGTGCCGTTTAAGAGATTGATCCCCTTGTACCCTGAATCGGCCGCCAGGGTGTCGATCTGATCCAGGATGGTGTTGAACTGGCTCCCCAAATCGGACGCTTCGGTGGTGGTGTCCGCTGACAAGGCTGAATTGCAGAGGGATTTTGCCGCATCAATGAGGGTTGTAATGGCCTCAATGCCGTTATTGGCGGCCTGCACCGTCTGCACCGCCTCCCCCATTTCATCCTTGCGGCCGGAAAGGTCGCCTGCCCGTTGTAAATGACCTTGGGCGGCAAAGAAGTTGATGGGATCATCCAGAGCGGTCTGTACTTTTTTCCCGCTGGCCAGTCGGCTTTGGGTGAGTTCCAGAAGATTTTGTGTTCCTTGAAGACTGAAAAGATTTTGACGGATTCCTGCGGTTAGTGTGATCGTGTCTGCCATTTTTTTCTCCTATTCTTGGATTCTACTTTTGGCTTTCTTGCCAAAATTAACAACTTTTAAGGCTTTTTGCTAATCCCTAACATTTCTTGTCTTGGATTCGCTTTCGCTGTCGCCTTTAAAACTATTATCGTCAATCTCACTTGAAACTTTAGCTTTTTCTGAACAGAACATTTGATTCATCGTAAGTAACACGGCCGTGAAAATGAAAGCTTCAAAGCCCATCATGCAATACCCGAAAAACCGCTGAACTGGTCATGATCGGGGTCCATGGAGATTCCTTCCTGATCCGTTCCGGTAAACTTGAACTCGATATGGGAAGGATCGATGGTACCGTCAGCACTGGAATTCTGATTAATGGTAAACTTGACGATTGCCGTCTTCGACTCTGAATCGTAGTAGACATGGTCCGGATAGGTTGAAATTTCAACCTCGGTCGAAGGAATGGTCATTCCGAAATTATAGGCTTCTCCGGGTCCCGAACCGTCGGCTCTGGAGATTTGCCAGTTATACCGGTCTTCCACTGACGCTCGATCCATCTCCTTTTGAAAGGAAAACTTCATGGAAAAGGTTTCTGACGCATTTGCGGTCACCAAATAGGCATCAAGAGCATACAGCGGCGTCTTTGCCGAACTGACGTATGTGAAATCCGTTGAATACGCCGCAATGAATTTGGGGGCCTCAACTTTGTTGATATACTGATCAAGAGTAGCGGCCAAGGAGGGCTCTACATCGGACAGAAAGTCTTTTTGCTCACGGGCCTCATCCATCAGGCCCTTATCGGCATAGGCATAGCCCAATTCGGCATAGGCATAGTAGAAATCATCCTGCAACGCGATGGCGTCTTTGAATTGGGCGACGGCGTCGTCATAAAGCCCCTGTTTGCTGTAAACCAGCCCCAAACCAAAATCCCCGTTGGGCGCGTCCGGCTCAAGGCGCTTCACCTTTTCGAAAACGTTTTTTGCATCGTTGTATTTACCTGATTCCAGATACGCTTGCCCCAACGAGTAGTAGTTGGTGGAACTGGGATTTAACCTTATGGCTTCTTTATATTCCGTCTCCGCCTCAGCATACCGCTCTTTGGAATATAGGAAGTTTCCAAGTGTTATGTGGACTTGATCGTCATAGGGATTCAGACTGATGGCTGTTTCGTATGCTTTTATGGCCTTTTCCGTTTCACCCATCTGGCGGTAGGCCATTGCCATGTAGTTTGCGGAATCAACGGCATATCCCGATTGGGCTGAAATTCCGATGGACCTTCGAAATTCCTTTACCGCACCTTTGTAATCTTCATTCATGTATAGATCGATACCATTTGAAAGGGCCGCATTGGCCAATTGCTCAAGCTGCGGTTGCTGTTGTGCCGATGTAATGAAAAGGCTCTCTGCGCCAACGCCACTTAACAAGTCCATCAATCATCCTTCCTTCAAACGATCCGTAACGCTCAATCCCATAAGATTTTCGCCAAATTTCAAATGCGAGGGGTACCGGGGAGCATCGACCATCATTCATCCCCTCCTACGCCTTCGCACCCTCCGTTAAAAAAACTATCGGCAGATGTCCCTTTTTTCTTGAGATACTTTTTGAGAATAAATTATGGCCGCAATGAAAGGGATTTTTCTTTATTTATTGAACACGTTGTGGCATAATTTTTTTTAAAAAGAACGGGAAGGAGCAAATGCGAATGGATCAACTCGATACGTTGGACCTGAAGGGTTATGTTCAAAATGCGGTAACGGATACTTTTGAGGCCATGCTGGAAATGGAGGTGACGTTCCTGGACGAAATTCCGAAAGCTTCATCGGATGTCGTGCAGCTTGTAGGATCGGTTAGTTTTGCGGGAAAAGCCATGGGCAGCATCAACTTGCGGCTCGGTGGCGATTTCGCACGACTCGTTACGGCCGCCATGCTGGGCATGGATGAAGATGAAATTGAAGGTGATGAGGAAATTCATGATGTGATCGGTGAACTGAGCAATATCGTCGGCGGGGATCTGAAATCCCGACTTTGTGATGCCGGAATGACCTGTGAACTTTCCATCCCCACCATTACCAGCGGAAAGGAATTCCAGATCGAGCCAAAGGGATGGACAAGACATGATCGTTTTGTTTTTGACTACCAGGGTGAGACCGGTCTGGTGGATGTCTATTTAAAATCTGTAAATTGATAATATGTGGGGAGGATAGTCATGGCCTTGAAGGTTCTGGCGGTGGATGACAGCAAAACAATTCGAATGATCGTAAAAAAAGCCTTTAAATCTTTTAACTGTGAAGTGGTTGAAGCGGGAAACGGCAAAGAGGGATTGGAAATGGCCTCCAGTGAAAAGCCGGGGCTGATTGTTCTGGACATCACCATGCCGGTGATGACCGGCGTAGAAATGCTGGAAAACTTGAAAGGGGATCCGGATCTGGCCGATATACCAGTTATCATGTTGACCGCGGAGTCGGGCAAAGACAATGTGATGCAGATCCTGAAAATGGGCGTCAAGGACTATATGGTCAAACCCTTTAAGGGTCCGGACCTTATCGAGCGGGTTAAAAAGATACTCCCCCTCGAAGCGAAAGCGGGTGGCGATGATGATCCGGGCGCCAAATACTTTTCCATGGACGGTGATATTCAGGTCCTGGGCCTGCCAAGAAAGATTGAAAGGCCGATCAGCGTGGCAATTGAGGCCGCTTTGAAAACGAAGATCGAGGCAATGAAAAGCTCCGGAATCACCAAGCTCATTTTGAATCTCAACCGTGTTCAGGGGACCAATGTAACCCTGATCAAACTGATCATCAGGATCATCCGGGGATGCCAGAAAGAGGGTATTGGCATTCGTGTGGTCGGTACGGAAGCCATCCGGGATGAACTCAAGGATTTTCAGGAAACCAGTGAGATCACTATTGATCTGTCAATGAATGAAGCCAAGTCCGCCCTGTAATCCCCCCAGCGGGCATGCATCCTCCAAGGAGGGCCCGGCAAGTCATGAATGCAGATTCTGCACCCGGTCCCTCCAAGGCGGCATTTTTTTCCTACCCTGAAGGATTTGTCATTTATCCCATAAGAGGTTTGAATTCCATAATATTTGAGAAAAAGGGCGCCTTTTGGCAAATTGCGCACGGTTTTTGCAGGTAATCACTTGCAACTGATGAGTGGTATTCCGTCACTTCCGAGACGGTTCATATCACGATCCATTGTGACGTTTTCACCAAACCGCCCGTCAAAGGAGGGAGAAAATGAAAATAGACGCAAGCCCGGAAATCCAGGGTAGCGATTACGCCGTTAAAAAGAACACCGATCCCCAAAACACCGGCGTTGATTTCAGCGCCATTCTAAAGGAAAGCCTTGAAAATACATCAGGGGCCGGCGGCGTTTCATTGCAGGGGGAGCAGATTTCCGGCATTTCCAAATCGCAATTTGAACTTTATAACAGTGTTGAAGAACCCACCGTCGATCAAATTGAAAACTATCTGAATATGCTGGCGGAATACCAGGAAAAGCTGGGAAACCCCGAAGTCACCCTCAAGGAGCTTTCACCTTTGGTGGATCAAATGATCCAAGAGAATGAGCGGCTCTCATCGACCCTTGAAAGTCTTCCGGAAAATGACGGGTTGAAGGAGATCCTAAGTGAAACACTGGTTCTTTCATCCCTTGAAACCATCAAGTTCAACCGGGGTGACTACAATCCCGAGTAGCGCAAAGGATGTGACATTTATCTTGAAGGCGCACGCTCTTTGATCACAAAACTATCCATATTGTCGATGTAGGTTTTTAGTTCTTCCGCCAGTTTTTGATCCAGATGCAACAGGATTCCATAGTGTTTCAGCGCGGCCTCCTTGTCGCCGGTTGTCAAATGCATCAAGCCCAGGATATGGTGTGCTTCCGCATAATCGGGCGATAGCCGTATCGCCTCTTTCAATTCTTCTTTCGCCGCCCTGTCACGGTGGACCTTGGCGTAACTGACCCCCAGACCATATCTGGCCTCTGCCGAGTTCGGGTTCTTCATAATAATTGACCGGTAGCCTTTGATGGCTTCTTCATAACGGCCCGTCATTAAATGGCGATTTGCCTGAGACAGCGGCGTGCGCGATGCCGCGGGCAAAGGCAAAGGTTCAGATGAAACCGGGTCCCCATTTCCGGTTCCGGGGCGTGGGTCCGCCACTCTTGTTGAAACCGCATCCTTTCCCCTAAATTGAACAGCCAGCAAAAATACCATAAGGGCGGCAAAGCCTGCGGTGAGCAGCTTTCGATTTTCCATTTTGCCATGGATCATGCGAAATTTTCCCATTCGATCCCATGGCGCAACCCGTTGGCGCCTGAGCCTCACGTAGGAAACCACGAGGGTTACCGGCGCGATAAGAAAAAAACCGGTGCCCAGACCATTGCACCACACGGACAGACTGCGCAGCAAGGCATTCCAGTATCCGGGCCTTTTAAGTGACTTGTCGATCAATTCAATGGTGAGCATCCATTTGCCCGGAGTTGTGCCAAAGAGATGAATCAGAAGCGATTCCAAAAACACCCAGATGAATGTCAGGATAACAGGAAGGAAAAACGACGGGACATAATCAAGAACGGGTATGTGGAAAAAACCCGTTATATGAAGAACAAGCGTAAAAAAAAGATAGTCAAAAAACCTGGCGGAAAACCGCATCCAAGGGTGGATGGGCAAGTAGTCATGACGGCTTTTTTGCCGCGCCCTAACGATTTTCTCCTTAGTGCCGGTGGCATTGGCATCTGTTTTCTCGTTGCGGGATGAAAGAATGACGATTTGGCGGTACGCCTCACGAATCTCCTCAATCTTTTTTTCGGCCCTCCTTTTTAGATCAGGGTTTTTCGAAAAACCTTCGGGATCCCATGCCTCTAGCAGATCTTCGTAGGCCTGTCGCAAAACTTCGGGTGATGCTTGGGGATCAACTTCGAGAATTTCATAATAGCGCTGAATATTCATGGAAAACGAGCTTGCTGTTTCTTGAAACGGCCGGCGTCCGGCCCGATGTATTCAAGCGGCACAAATCATGCATAATTTCAGATCAGCCGCTGACCGGTCAGGACAGGGGGCGCCTTTAATTTGTCGAGCGGTCAAAAACGGGCAATTCAGCCGCGGAAACCAATGCCCGTTACGGTAGCAGATTCGTCACTGTCAATTATTTGACTTTGAAAAAACCCGAGTGTCACGGCATTTTCCTTTGTGTTGGAAAACATAACATTTAAAGAAGGATACTAGATGAAAAAGGGGCGGAATCCAAGGATAAAGTCAATCCTCACAATTACTTTTTGCCTGCTGTTTTGCATCGTTTCCATCGGCAAAACAGCCGACCATATTCGGCTCAGAAAGTATCCTTCGCCGGACGGCCCGGTTTTGGATACCTTTTCGAAAAAGCAAGACTTCAAAATCATTGAATCCTACGGCGCATGGCGTTATGTGGTGATTGACGGTTCGACCTATGGCGGCGGATGGATTCATTCCGAGGATCTGAAAAGAGACCCCACCGAAAAACCGGATCCAGGCATTACCGGCCAACGGGCAAAAGCCGATGAACCGGGGAAATCATCCTCTGTCAAGACGAAGAAGGCCGTCAATAAATCCTCGTCAAAGGGAAATATAACGGGTAATGGGGGAAACCGCCCGCCACTCTCTTCCCGCGGCAAAGTCACGTTAGGGGCAGTGAAAATTCACCCGGTTTCAGTCCACAAAGGGCCGGCGAAAACAGAAACCGACACGTTATCGATAAAAGCGCCCGATCCGAAGAAAGACCCGCCGGTTCCTGCCGCGAAACCCGAAAAGGATGAAGCAGGAAAAGATCTCATGTTGCAGCAACCGGCAACGGAAAAAGAGGATCGCGTCTCCCATGACAAGAAACCCGCCGCTGCGGAACCGGCCCAACATGGTCATTTGGAACCCAAAAAGGATTTCCACCCACCCGAAAAGGAAGGAATGACCCTGATCAAAACGGCCTATGCCGAGGCCATACCAACTGAAAAACTGGCGGCAGACGGCTTTCAGAAGAGTCCTTTGGGCAGCCCTGCGCTCTTTCGTGATTCGGCCCGGACCAGTGAAACCGGCCTTGGGTTATCACAGGCAAATGCCGCACAGGATTTTGTACCTTCGAAAGAGACCGCGGCGCCCCCTCAAAACCCGATGAGGGACATCATAAACCTCTTTTTCAGACTCCTCTCAGTTGTGCTTTCCTGTCTCGCCATCGTCCTGGCCTACAGGGCCAAACGGATGGCGGAAATGGGCTACCATCTGGTGGTTCAGCTCCAACAGGCAATTGAAAACCACCGCCGGAGAGAATTCGATGACCGATACTAACAAGGCAGATTGGAGCAAACGATATCAACATCTTCTAAAACAGTTAAAAAGTGCCAAGGACAAAATTGAATTAAACAAAACGGCACTGGAAATAACCAAACTGATGATCATCGAAACCGAAACGGCCAACATGGAGCTGGAACAGATATTTGATCAGTCCAGTTCGGGGATATGGGTTATTGACACCAACTTTGAAATCCTGCGCATGAATGAGACCCTTGCAAAGCTCGCAGGGAAGAAAAAAGATCAAGTGCGGGGGCTCAAATGCTATGATGTTTTTCCCATTCCCATGTGTGCTACCCATGACTGCCCAATGCATAAAATCAAACAGGGCCGTCAGAACCTGGAGTTCGACATCGAAAAGAAGACGAGGCACGGCACTACCGCCTCCTACTTGCTGACCGTCAATCCTTTCTATGGACTCACGGGTAAGACCATGGGCCTTGTTGGAGAGTTCAAAGACATCACGCTTCGAAGGGACGCTGAGAGAGCACTGCGCCAGGCCAACAAAAGGCTGGAGCGCCTTTCCCATATTGACGGCCTGACGCAGGTGGCCAACCGGCGGCACTTTGATGAATTTCTAAAGACCGAGATAAAACGCGCAAACCGATCCCTTTCACCCCTTTCATTGGTATTCTGCGATATTGACCATTTTAAACGGTTCAATGATACCTACGGACATCAGGCCGGCGACGCCTGTTTAAAGACCGTGGCGAAGGTGATCCGTTCAAACCTGCACCGGCCTGAAGATTTTGTGGCACGGTATGGGGGAGAGGAGTTTGTCCTGGTCCTGCCCGATACGGACGGCAGGGGAGCTTTTCATCTGGCGGAAGTTGTCCGGGAGGCCCTGCTGCGCCAAGAAATCCCCCACGAGACGTCTCCCATCGCTCCTTACGTCACTCTGAGCCTCGGCGTCACCTGCCTTGAGACTGGTCAAAACGGGGAAATCAAAGGTTCGGACCGAATGTGCGAGGCAATCATTAAGATTGCTGATCAGGCCCTTTACGAAGCAAAACAACAGGGAAGAAACCGGACGGTTTTGAAAATGGCGCCCGCCGTGGAAAATGGCATTGCGCGGCAGCACAAAGCCGTTATGAATCAGGCGTACGCCCCGCGGTTTTGAACAATCCGGACGTTCTTTTTCATCCGGTACATGAGGCATTCCCTGGAAGAGCTTTCCCTGACCACCAATTTGGGCAGTTGTCGGCTTTTAAAACCCATTCCCCGACAGCCGTGGGGGAAATTCTTGTCCCAGGTCACATAGTAAAATCGACATTTATGACAATTGACGGACATGTCTCACCCATCACCTATCGTCGTAACCTGCCGCCGTCAATAATCAACCCCATGTTTTCCAGCATACGCCATGCACGACGGTGTTCCGGGTCATTATTATCATATGATCCCTTGACAATGGATTTCAGGACCTCATCGCTGATACCGGCCTTTTTAAGGGCGATGAGGTCTTCGGGCGTCGGTGATTTCAGGGATTTTGTTTCGGTTCCATAGATGACGGGTTGGGTATCTTTTGTAAAAGAACCCTTTTTGATGATTGAATTGATGGCTTCATTGCTGAGCCCGGCCTTTTTCATATCAATAATCTCATTCACGCTGAATGCGCAGGTTTCAATTACCTTTTCATCCATGACGGTCTGAATCACCGCGTCACTCAATCCTGCTTTTTTGAGGGCAATAATGTCTGCCGAATCAAGAGCGTAAGCCGGCATCCCACACACCATGCTGGAAAAAACCCACATGAGCATAAAAGCCATCCGTCTTCTTTTCATGCTTACCTCAGAAAATCCATAAGCGATTTATCAAAAAGCGCCGCCGATGCGGCCAAAGCCGCTTCATAGGCCGTCTCCTGTTGTTGCAGTGCCACAATGGCCTGCGCCAAATCCGCATCTTCGGTTTCGGAAAGGATGTTTTCAATTTCCACTCGAAAACGGTCCCAGTAATTTTTGGTGGATTCCAGACGGGTATAGGCGACGGAAAGGTCCATGGCCGCCACTTCCACCTGGCCGGCACCTTTAATGAGATCATCCTTGATGTCCGAAATCCAGTCTTCGTCATAGGTGGGCGCTTCCAAGGCATCCTTCAAGGCCTTGAGCGCATCGAAAACATTGACGCCGTCGTTGACGCCCTCCCCCGTAAACACCTCATTTCCGGTAACATTCCCTCTGATTTTGAGGGTTTTTGAGACAGCGAAATCAAACTGGCCGTCATCGCCATTATATTTGACCGTATGCAGTGCAAAGCCGGCCTCCGCCTCCTTTTTTATTTCGGGAAGGGACCCGTCGGAAAGTTCAATTTCGATCCGGGTGGCGTCATCCGACGTCACGGAAGATTCAAAAACAGACCCACCCCCGTATGCGGCAATGGCCGTGGCGGTGAGGTCGGCCACGTCATCGGCACTGGCGGCACCGCTGATATCCACACGTATGGGGTTTTTTCCCGTTAGGGCCGGATCACCATTACCGTCACCATCTGTATCGTACCAGACATAACAATCCGAACCGAGTGTAAAATAGTCTCCGTCGTCAATGTCGGCCGGCGCGCTGAAAGAGATTTCGGCACAGGCGGTAAAAGGCGCCGTTTCCTCAAACTTCACATCCTGTATTCCGAATCCGGTGCTGTTATCGGCGATTGGGGGAGAAACTCCGTTTTCCAATATCGCTATTTTGCTTGGATCGCTGCGCGTCGCCTCACATGACAGATTACCGACACCATCTATGGCACTCACGGTTTTCGCCGCAACCTCACTGGCTGTGTCGCCTGTGGCGATGACCACCTCAATCCCCGTCATTCCGGCCGGAGCCGGGTCAGTACCGGCGCCGTCCACATTATACCAGACATAATAATCGGAAGCGCCATTGATGGTAAAATACTGGCCGCTGCTCAGTTCCGATTCCGGGAGACATGTCACCTGGGCACAGTCAACGGGTTCCGGACCGCTCTGATGACCCGCGAAGATGTAATCGTCCCCCAGCTTGGTATTGGCAACATCCATCAGGCGATCGATAATATTCTGGATATCTTCGGCAGTCTGTTGCCGGGTCGCTTCGTCTTCGGAACCGATGCTGATGGCCATGTTTTTGGCCAGTTGTAGCTGACGGTGGACTTCCTCCACCTGAATTTCCGAAAACTCAATGGTTGTCTTTGCCCTTCCGATGTTTCGCAAATACTGGTCGATGGACTGAAGGGTGGTTCGATAACCCAGAATATCACCCATTGCCACCGGGTCATCCGACGGCCGGTTTACCACTTTCTGGGTTGATACGGTCTCCTGGGCCCGATAAAGCTTTTCGGTGTTCTTGGCAACACTCTGCTTTACAAGATTTGCCAGTTGGTTGCTGCTGATCCGCATTGGCTTGCCCCTTGAAAAATAAAACGAGATTGTTTAAATCGCATTCATCAGGGTGGTCAACATCTCATCCACCACACTGATCAGCTTGGCCGCGGACTCATAGCTTCGCTGGTACTGGATCAGATTGATCATTTCCTCATCCAGGGAAACCCCCGAGACAGACTCCCGATAGCTATCCAGATAGCTCAGCACCTCCGACTGATTCTGGACACGTGTTTCGGCATACCCGACATCCGCACCCACACGGCTGACAAGGGAGTGATAATAGTCGCTGAAAGTGGTGTTTTCGTCTCCGATATCCAACGAAGCCGACTGAAGATCCGCTATGGCCAGCGCCATACGATTATCCCCTGGAAGCCCTTCGGAGGTCTGGGCCGCCGCAATTTTGTCGGTATCCGAAACAATGACTGAATTCACTTTGAAATTCCCGCCCGAAAGACTGCCGGTGAAGAAATCGACACCGGTAGAGCCTTTAAGACCGAAACCATCCGAGTGAAGCGCATTGATCTGAGCTTTCAGGGTCCCGGCCAGCGTTTCAAGACGACTCATATACCCGGGGACGATTTCATCCCTGGTCTCAAACAAGCCTTTGAGCGCACCGCTCGAAATGCCGTGGCTGATGCTCGCCGCCGGTGAATCCGACCAGGCGAGATCCTTCTGACCGGCGGCATTGTACATGGTGGTCAGTTCACGCAAATGAGCCCCATCGACCAGGCTCTTTCCATCACCCAATTTGACGTTGATGGATCCGTTTTCCTGCTCAAAGGTATTGATATCGATGAGTTCGGAGAGCTCTTTCAACGCCAGATCCCGGGCGTCCCGCTGTTCGTTGGCATTATGGCCCGACGTTTCCACCTGCACAATTTTCTGATTGAGATCGGCTATTTTTGACGCCAGCAGATTGATCTGGCTGACGGCATCTTCCACCTGATCATCCCAGGGCGACGGGACCGGCGACAATGCGTCATAGACGGACTGCAGTTTGTTTGCCAGATCCTCCCCTTTTCCCAAAAGGGAGACGCGCTGCACGTATCCTGAAGGATCATTGGCAAGATCCTGCCAGGCATTCCAGAATTCCCCCAGGGCCTCGCTCACCCCTTCGCCGCCGGCTTCATTTAACCGGATTTCGGCCATGTCGAGGGCATTCCTGCGGGCCTCCCACCTGCCCAGTTCCTGCTCCTCCTGGTTGATCTGCGTACCCAGAAAACGGTCATAGATGCGCTCAACCCCTTTGGCGATCACACCCGTACCGACGGGACCGGCGGAAGTGGAAACGGCAATGCCTTGCGTCAGGTTCAACCTCCGGCGCGCATAGCCGGGGGTGTTCACGTTTGCAATATTCTGTCCGGTGACTTCTATCCCTTTTTGCTGCGCCAGAACAGCGCTTTTTCCCGCCTGCAATATTCCATAGATGGATGACATGGGCAATCTCTCCCGAGACTATGGGCTTTTATGAATACCTGCGAGGATTTCCTGGGAAATCTTCGGCAATGGAGCGATCTTTTGCGCGGCACCCAGTTCAATGGCTTCTTTCGGCATCCCGAATACGACGCTGGTTTTCTGGTCTTGGGCAATGGTGTATGCACCGCTCTTTTTCATGGTCAGCAAGCCCTTTGCCCCGTCCGCTCCCATTCCCGTCAAAATGGCGCCAACCGCGTTTCGTCCCGCATGTTTTGCCACGGATTGAAAAAGAATATCCACGCTGGGGCGTTGATAATGAACCCGGGGACCGTCCTTTATTTTCACCAGGTAATTGCCACCACTCCGATACAAAAGCATATGAAAATTTCCCGGGGCGATGAGCGCCAAGCCGGGAATGGCGTGATCATTGTCTCTTGCCTCCCGCACTTCCATTCGGCATGTCTTGTTCAATCTCTCGGCAAAGGCCTTTGTAAATGCTTCCGGCATATGCTGAACAATCACGGTCGCGGGCGCATTGCCCGGCATGCCGGAGAGAACCGTTTCAATGGCCTTTGTTCCCCCGGTACTGGCCCCGATGGCAATGATCTGATTTGTTGTTTTGAATTCGATGGGTTTTATACTTTCCCGGGAAACTGATCCGCCCGTTTTTTTGGGAGATGCCTGAACCTGTGCGGACGCCGCGGCCCTGATGGCATGGGCCAATTGAACGGAAATGTCCTGGCTCGAATAGGAACCGCCCGGCTTTGCCAGAACCTCGATAGCCCCCAGTTCAAGGGCCTTAAGGGCCGTATCACTGTTCTTGGGCGTTAAAGAACTCACCACCACAACGGGCATGGGCAGATGCTTCATCAATTTGGCAAGAAATGACAGTCCATCCATCCTTGGCATTTCGATGTCAAGGGTAATCACGTCCGGTCGCAGCTTTACAATTTTGTCACGGGCCACATAGGGGTCCACTGCCGTACCGACAACTTCTATGTCTTTATGCTTGGACAACTCCGAGCTCAAAATGTTACGAACCACCGCCGAGTCATCTACTATGAGCACTTTTATCATACCTACTCTCCGAAGGATTTAGATTTCTTGTTGTCCCGAAGATCTCAGTCTCTCAGCTTCATTAAAGCCTCAGGGTCTTCTCCGTCGATGTATAGGGACAACTGGCACGGCTCATCCTCTATGGACAGTCTTGCAATCGCTATCAGGCCTGTATCGGGCAATGTCTCCAACGTCGACGCATCCGGAAGGATTTCCGGCGCATGGATATTGAAAACCGCCTCTTTTCCACCAATAGCGGGCAGAAGATTGCCGCAGATCACATTGATGGTCTCCTTTAGCGCATCCGCCTGATCATCCGTACTGATCTCTTCGTCCTCTCCTTCCAGACCCAGCATGTTTGCCGTCAGTTCCCGGACCGTCTGCCGATCCACCGCCATGACCAGCCGCCCGGAAAAAGCGCCTTCAAACCCAACCCGGACAAACATCATGCTTTTGCCGGAAAGCGAGGATTCATCTTCTTCCGGAAATCCGAACATAAAGGCCAGACCTTCGAAGGTTTCAGACGCGATTTCTTCCAGGATTTTGTTGATTTTATCATTCATCACCCACCTCCATTTTGAGCAGGGCTACGATGGTGTCGCGGATGGTCTCCGCTTCAAAGGGTTTGTGAATAAAAACGACCCCCTTCTCTTCCAACCGTGCGATACGGGTCTCGCTCCCTTCGGTGGAGACAACGATCACCGCCATGTCCTTCATTTCGGGGTTTGCGCGCATGTGGTCTATCATCTCTTCACCGTTCATTACCGGCATGTTGATATCCACAATGGCCAGATCGATCCAGTTCTCCTCCAGCGCCGTAAGCCCTTCACGGCCATTGGCAGCCTGATATATCTCCCCCAGGGGAATTCCACTCATCTGCAAGGTTTTGAGAATCATGGTTCTCATGATCTTGCTGTCATCCACAATCAACACATTAATGGCCATAAACACCTCTCATCGGGAAAAACCCTATCTTATTCAAATATGTTGGAAAGTTCATTGGCCCACTGCAAGGTCTGACTGGCCACCACTTCAAGCTGCCTGGGCTTGAGACCCAACCGTTCGGTTGCGCCGGATGATGGCTGGTAGTGAAGCCCCTCAATCCCGGCACCGATGCCGAGCATCAGACAAAGCACGTTGGCCACGTGGACGATATCGATCAACGTTCCGGGATTTTCCGCGGAATCCGGTTCGTGATGCCATCGGGCCGCTTCAACAAGCCTTGATGGAAAAGACCAGTTTTCCAGCAACATCTCCCCGATTTCGGCGTGATCGGTGCCAAGGATTTCCCTTTCGGCCATTTGAAACGGAATCCCTTTTTCAGCCGTCGATCGAATATGCTCCAATTCCTCCGCCACAAACTCCCCCATCACCAGCTTGCCCAGATCATGCAGAAGGGCGGCGGTGAAGACTTCATCGTCCACTTCCAGATTCAACTCCCGCATCAGGCCTTCCGCGGTCACCGAAACGGCAACGGAATGCCGCCACAACTCACCGGGCGGCAGATCGTAACCCGGTATGGGTTTATCCATCACTGCGTTGACGCAGGTGGCCAGAACGATTTTCACGAGCCGCCGCCATCCCAGCAAGACGACCGCCTGGCGAACGGAGCCGACCTTGTTGGGCAATCCGAAATAGGCCGAGTTCGTCAGCTTAAGGATGTTGGCGGTCAAGCCGGGATCAAGCCGCAATACTTTCTGGACATCTTCCGCCGTGGAATTGGAATCATCCAAAAGTGCAAGGATCTTGGGCGCCACTCCCGAAATACTGGGCAACGTTTGTATCTTTGAGACGATTTCTCGATATCTATGCTCCTGGCTCATAATTCCCACTCCCGAGGACCACTCTTTATGAGCGTTTGTCCGTTCTTGATGTTGAAATGAACGGTTCGGCTCTTTGTTCCGCCCACGTCGTCCGCTTCAAGAAGCACCTTATTTTTCCAAAGGATTTTCTTCAAGACCGTGTAGTTCCGCTGACCTATCTTGAAAATTTCACTATCCCCCATGGGAGAACCGCATCCAGCAGCCTTGACGGACATGCGTTTCTTCTCACCCCCCAGTTTGTAAAGCTCCTTGAACAACAGCGGAACCCCCGTGTCCACAAACATGAAGGGATTGGCTTTTGCCTTTTCAGGGTTAATCTTGGAGAGGGGCAGCATGGCGTGAAGCAATCCGCCTACCTGAGCAGCCGGATCATAAACCATCAGGCCGAGGCAACTGCCCAGCGCGTGGGTAACGATAACATCTCCCCTTTTGCCAACTTTCATATCACCTACTTGAACGATGTGTCTCATGCAATATGTCCACCTGACCAATGGCGCTTCATTTTTTATAAACCGCCGGTTGCTGATACCGAAATTTGTGCTGAATGGAAGAGAGTCCTTCAGAATGACCTACAAAAAGATGACCGCCCGGACGTAGAAGCTCCCAAAAACGGTTTACGAGTCTGTTCTGCGTCTGGGTATCGAAGTAAATCATGACATTCCGACAGAAAATAGCATCAAAAGGTCCTTTCATGGGCCACGGCTCCATGAGGTTCAACCTTGCAACCCTGACCATTTCCTTGATTTTGGGATTCACCTGATAGGTCGCCGTCCCATTGTCGTGCGCTTTAACAAAATATCGACTAATAAACGACTTGGACAGGTTCCCGAGTTTTTCTTCCGAATAGAGACCCGTCTTTGTCTGCTTGACCATGCGGGTGGATATATCCGTCGCAAGGATGAGGGCATCCCTGGACGCCAAATCCGGGAGTGATTCATGCAGCACCATCGCCAGTGTATACGGCTCTTCGCCCGAGGAACAGCCGGCGCTCCAAATCCTGAGCCTTCGGCTTTTGTGTTTGGGCAAAATGATCTCCCGCAAAAAATGAAAATGGTCTATCTCTCTAAAAAAACTCGTTTTATTGGTTGTCATGACATCGATCATGGAACTTAGTTCCATTTGGCGCCCTTCATTCTCCAGGTACTCAAGGTATTCTCCGAAAGTCCCCATTCGCAGGGCTCGCAGTCGCTTTGTCAGGCGTGCCCGAACCAAGGCTTCCTTTCCCTTCTTGAGACAGATACCGCACTCCCGATAGATGAGATCCTTCACCTTCTCGAACTGGGCTTCGCTCAATTCCGTTGTCATTGATAACATAGGCCGCTATTTTTCCTTTTCTAAATGAGACGTCACGAATATCCTTTCAAGGTCTGGTCCATGGATTTGGACAATTTGCCGATATTCCTTCCTACGACTACTGCCCATCTCCATTTCCAGCAGTGGCAAGTTGCATGATCCCTCCCACATCCAGAATCAGGCCGACTTGCCCATTGGGCATGATTGCCCCCCCTGAAATCCCGGGGATGTCTCTCATGGCATCCCCTAACGGCTTGATAACAATCTGTTGCCTTCCAATCAATTCATCGATGATCAGGCCCACCTGCCGCTTGTTATCATCTTCTACAACGACGATCAGCTGATGATCCGGGTCCACTTCATCCGATTCAATGGAAAAAAGGTCATGGAGGCGAAAAACCGGAATCAAATCGCCCCTCAAAGAGACCATCTGGCCTTTCTGCAGAACACTGGATATGGCCTCCGGCTCGGGTTTGATGGACCGCACGATGGAACCGGTGGGAATAATATACGCCTCCTGGTTCACCCGAAGTGCCATTCCGTCGATGATGGCCAAGGTCAAAGGGAGCCGCATTTTGAAAACGCTTCCCTTGCCCATCTCCGATTGAATCTCCACTTGGCCCCTGATGGACTCAATATTCTTTTTCACAACGTCCATGCCCACACCGCGGCCGGACACGTCGGTCACCTTTTCTGCCGTTGAAAAACCGGGCTCAAAGATCAGGTTGAACACTTCGCGATCATTCAGGGCCGCACCATCGGTCATAAGTCCCCTTTCAATGGCCTTTTTGAGAATGGCTTCCCGCGATATCCCTTTTCCGTCATCTTCGATTTCAACCACCACGCTCCCGGCGGCATGGTAGGCGGAAAGCGTCACGGTCCCGGCAGCCGATTTGCCCGCCGTCTCCCTGACTTCGGCGGGTTCAATACCGTGGTCCAAGGAGTTTCGCACCATGTGCATCAACGGATCATTGATCACGTCCACCATGTTGCGATCGATTTCCGTATCCTCTCCACGGGTGACCAAGCTGACGTTTTTCCCCACTTTTCTGGAAACATCACGCACCAGTCTGGCCATTTTCTTGAATGTCCCTTTCAAGGGGATCATGCGCATACTCATGCCCAAGTCCTGCAACTCCCGAACGATCTTTCCCGTCTGGTTGACTTTTTTCTGAAGTTGGTGCTGTTCCCCGCTGACAACAACCCCATCCTGGGCCACCATGGAATGTGCAATCACCAGCTCGCCCACCATATCGATCAGTCGATCCAGCCGGCTGGTGCTCACTTTGACCGAAGATTCAAACGCCTTTTTCCCTCTGATCTTATCCTGGGTCCGAAGGGCGTTAGCCACATCCGATACTTTGGCCGCGTTCTTCTTGACCATCTCGACGCCGATGGGCTTTCCGGATGCTTCCTCCGCCAGGGCCTCCACCTCTTCCCGTTTCGCCTTGCCGCTGGCCACCAGAATATCACCGATCCTGGGCGCCTGCGTATCTTCAATACCTGTTTCGTCCGATATTCCGGCGCCTTCCGGATCTCTTAGGAGTTCAACCAGATCTTCATATCCTTGGGGATGTGACAGGGGAGCTCCGCCGAGAGCCTCCTGCACATCCAAAACCATTTGCTTGATCATATCAAGAGATCGAAGTGCCAGATCCGCATAACCCCCGCCATAGCGGATCTCCTTATCGCGGACCCGGCTTAACAGCGATTCCGCCAAATGTGCCATTTCCGATATGGTGTTCAGTTCCAGGAATGCCGAAACCCCTTTCACGGTATGGAAGGCCCTGAAAACCATCCCCACCGCTTCTTCATCTTCCGGATCCGTTTCAAGTGTCAGCAAGGCTTCCTCGGCATCGGAAATCAGGTCACCGCTTTCCGTTACAAATTCCGAAAGGAGATCAAAATCCGCGTCTTTGGGTAGACTCGTGGGATGCACCGGCGCTTTCGGTCCCTCCGCCTTTTCCTTTGAATCCGTCTCCTCCGGGACGGGGGGTGGCTCTGAAGAAGCGGTTTCAGGACGTTCCGTATCGGTTTCGGGTATTGTAGCGGGCGCATCTTGGCTTTCATCCATCGCCAATAGTGTGACGGCCTCATCCAACAGTGCCCCGATTGCGTTTATGGTTTCATTGGGATCGGATACTTCTTTTGCGAGCAGAGTTTCGGTGAGCGCCAGCGTTTCTTGAAGTTTTCCCTCGAAAGCAGGTGAAAAAGACCTATCGGACATTATGGCAAGAAGCATTTCTTTCAGTCGGTTCAGGGCTTCAATGTCATCGGATTCCAGGAAAACCAGCAGGGCCGCGGCATCATCGATGGACACCTGAGAGAGTCCTTCAGAACCCACGGAATCGTCATCGGCAGTCTTCAATTCCGGAAGCGGTCCGTTTTCCTTGGAGGAATCCATCAATACTTTTTCCAATTCCAGAGCCGTCTCCTGCATCAGTTCGGACATACCCGGTTTGTCCAGAAGACATTGTTGAGAGGCATAAAGACACTGGGAAATGGCGTCCACCAGCGACAAGGGGCTTTTGACGGCGTTTTCAGAAAGGAGCCGGATGCCGCTCAAACAAAAAATCAGCGGATCTGCCGCCATGGGCTTATCATTCATCACATCCGAAACCAGACTCTCCAGATCTTCCTGTAGGCCCTTCCAGGCATGTCCATCCTTCAACTGAATGGTTTCAATGCTGGTCAATATGCTTTCTAGTTTTTCGAAATCCTTTTCATCCATAAGATTCTCTCGGCGCCTTCCGTGTATTTGATGGTTCAGTTTTCAAGAACTCGCCCAAACGCTTCCATCCATTAGCATTACATGAATGGCTGAAACACTCTGATATGCAAAGAAGGATAGCAAGTTTCATGCCATCATGAAAACCAAAAAAAAGGCGCCAAAAAGCCCTATTCTGAGGTGACATGAAGACGCCAACGCAGAAAAAGGGGTTTTAATGATGGCGGAAATGCCTATGTCTGAATTTTCAGAGAAATAAAGGGGTAGAGTGTCAATTTGTTGGCACCAACAAGAAGGTATCCGCTTCATTGGGGTCAAAGGGTTTCGCCCGGAAAACGTTCTTTTCAAATGCTGTCCGAAATGTATTTTCCACTTTGATGTCCGAGCCGCAGTCCCCCTGTGCTCTGGTAAACCGGCTGTGGCGCCGCCAACTGGCTCAGAAATGCATAGGAGCCGGTTATCAGTTCCAAGGTATGTCGGACAAGGAGTTTATTAAGGCGGTTCATTTGTTTTATTTGTCCGGCCAATTTCAGGAGTGTATCGCGGGATCTTTTGATACGGTTTGTGTAATATCCACGTGAATAAGCCATCAATTTGCCCACTGTCAGGTCCTGGAAAGAAATTTTCAGTATGCCTGAAAGCTCCTTCATCAGTTCGATGCGATCTTTCTCCAACCCTTGAATCCGCAGCAATAGGGTTTCTTTTCGTTGACCCGTTTCAGCAAGTCCTTTTAGATCCGCATTGACAATCCGATTCTTTTCATCAGACAGGGCCGTCTTAAGGGAACCATAGAGCTCCGTCTGCCTTTCCATGAGGTGATGCAGTTCCACAAACAATCGCTCTTTACGGTTTGAAAGGTTCTTTTCCATTGGTCACCGCTCTCTTCTTTTCAATACCCCGGATCCAAAACACCTCTTTCCGGAAACTCAGGTAAGGTCATTGAGCACCGATTCTTTGATCATTTTTTCGGCCACCTCCTTGCCGTCAACCTGGTAGGTCCCTTTCGCGATCCGTTCTCTGATTTCCGCGACTTTTTCCTCCCGCACATCCGGAAGGGTTTCGAGGACCTTTATGGCCTTGCGCATTATTTTGGCTTCCGAGGAAAGCGCAACGCTGTCCCCAGAAGATGACGTTCTGTTGGAATTCTGATCCTCCGAAACGGCAGCGGATTTGGTCTTGTCCTTATTGATTTGCCTTACGTAACCGTCAATCTTCCCAAAGGGATTGCCGCCTGTGATTTCCATTTCAAACCCTCCTTTTTGCCTGAGCCATCCGGGGAATAAGGATACGGCCGATTCCCCTCCCCGCCATTCCACCTTTAAAAGGGATCACCTATGGCGCACCTTTCAAATTAAAAAAGGGGTCAAGGCGGGTTTCATCCAGACAAAGCTAAAATACTCTTGAATCCTTTATCGGCAGCCCGGTAGAAAAACTTTAGCTTTTTATTTATTTTTTTCGCTTCTGACCGCCAGGTTCTCATAGAGCAGTCGCGAAAGCCCGATTCCCCTTTCAGCAGCCATTTCTTTGGCCAGTTGCGAATCAAGCATGGAGGTATAAACCTCCTCTCCTTTTCCACCGTCCATGTAACCGGTTTTCGGAACGGTGGCCCTCATCTCCTTTAACAAATAATATATAAAAAGAGACTCCATATCCGCGCAAGCTTTTTTGACTTGGGACGCGTCATCTGTTGTCAGCTTTTTCGATTCCGCTCCATGGGAAAGGTCCTCTATCTTTTTCTCCAGAGCCGTCGATTGAAATGGCAACGTTTTAAAGCCCAAAGGATCCACCGCTACATTACCTCCAATTTCGCCTGCAATGCCCCTGCCGCTTTAAGGGCCTGAAATATGGTCATTAAGTCCCTGGGGGTAACGCCTAAGGCGTTCAAAGCCCTCACCACCTGGGCAATGGTAACACCGGATCTCAGCAACATGAGCCTGGCCTTGTCTTCTTTCACATTGATATTGGTATCATTGGTGACCACCGTATTCCCCCCCTGCGCAACGATGGTGCCGTTGTTTCCCACCTCTTGAGGGGGCGCGGTCGGCCCCTGTCGCCCGCCGAATCCCCGCCCTATGCTCTGGTTATTGGAGAAGGGCATGGGTTGGCTGACATTTTGGGTTTCCTTGATTTCAATGCTGAGGTTGCCGTGGGCAATGGCCACCGTCGCAAGCCTGACATTTTCGCCAATCACCACTGTTCCCGTCCGTTCATTGATAACCACCTTGGATGAGTGATCCGGTTTAATCTCCAATTGTTCGATCATTGCCACCAGACCGACCGTGTTTCCCCGGTAATCCTTGGGTACCGATACCTCGACGGTGCCCGCATCAACGGTTTTTGCCATGCCACCACCGAAGGCGGTGTTGATCACTGCTGCCACCCGCGTCGCATTTGTAAAATCGGGATTCGGCAAAACCAGGGCCAATGTCTCTTTTCCCATGAAATCATTGGGGATTTCCCGTTCGATGGTGGCGCCTGACACAATGCGTCCCACCGTGGGGAAGTTCTTGGTGACCTTTGCGGCATTGCCCGAAACGGAGAAGCCGCCGGTTGTCACGGGTCCCTGGGCCGCCGCGTAGACCTTTCCATTGGCAGCCCTCAAGGGCGTCACCAGGAGAATCCCGCCAGTGAGACTCTCAGCATCTCCGATGGAACTGACGGTCACATCCAATTGGGTTCCTACCTTTGCAAAAGCGGGCAGATCCGCCGTCACCATTACGGCGGCTACATTCTGTACCTTTTGAATCTTTTTGGGGTCGACCGTAACGCCCATCCTTTCAAGCAGACTTGCCAGGGATTGAAAGGTGAACTTCGAGTCTTTTCCGTCGCCGGTTCCATTCAGCCCCACCACCAGTCCATAACCGACCAGTTGGTTCTTGCGCACCCCTTTGATGTCCGTGAGATCTTTTAGACGTATGGCACACGCCGGTTCCGTGAAGTAATGGAAACAGCAGGCCAACAGCAAAGCCGTAAAAGCGAATTTGCAGGTACGACGCATTAATAGGGACCCTCTCATTTCTCACTCCTGGTCATCAATTTAAATGTTGCAGACAAATCCTTGATTCGGCTTCTCGGCTAAAAGGGCCAGACCACGTTCAAAAAATTGCTCAGCCATCCCGGGTCTTGGCGCTGGGCCACAATCCCTTCGCCGCTGTATACGAATTTAGCATCTGAAATACGGGAGGATTTGACTTCATACCCCTGGGTCGCCATGTTGTATCGAATATCGCGGGGCTGGATAAGGCCGGCCAATGTCAGTGTCTGGGTTTCATTGTTCACGGTAATCTCCCTGGAACCGGCAATCACCAGATTACCGTCGGGGAGGACCCTTACGACACGGGCGGTGACGCCGTCCAGGTTTTTCAATCGGCTTTCCCGGTTCGTGGAACCACTCCCCTTGAAGGTGGGTTGAAAAGAACCCGTTACCGCCCCTGAATAGCTGGGCTGAAGATTTCCGATATTGGTGAACTCACCGGTGAAGCCGGCTTTCATTGCCGAATCCCTTGAAGTATTGGTGTCGGCTTTGTTGTTTGCCGTGGTGTATTCATCCAGAATAACGGTCACCACATCGCCCACTTTGCTGGCTTTGTAGTCTTTGAAAAGGCTGCTGAGCGCACCGTTTTCCTCCCAAAGGGACCCCTCGTATTTTCGGGGTTTGACGGCTTTTTCATAGTCCACCCCCAAAGCCATCAGGCTGTTCAATGAGCTGTATTGTTTCGTCTCCTTTGGCGTGGAAACACAACCTGAAAGAGTGGCCCCAAGGAATAGCAGCAGAAGGGTCAACATTCCGATTTTTATAGACCAACCGTGATTGTTAAACATCTTTTTGAAGCCCTCCTTTGCTCAAAAATCGACCTCTACGGTTTTGGAATCCAGAACACGGGCATAAATGTTCTTTTTTGAATCCAGGTTTTCAACCCTGATCTTTTCCCCGCGTCTCCCTTCGCGCTGGTCCACAACCCCCAGCGCCGTTATCCTGAGACCTGCTGATTCCGCAACCACTAAAACAATGTCACCCCGCTTCACCAATGGCGGATATTCGATGAGATCCTGCCGCAGAATGGTGCCGGCCGCGATGGATCGTTTCGCCCTTTTTCCCAGGACTTCATCAGGATCCGTAATGACCTTCGAACGGGTCCTTGACAAATCCTTTTCTCGGAGTTCAATGTCATCTTCCTCAATTCGACCATGCCGCCTCAGTGATTTTCTGGCAACGACCACTTCCGTCAAAACACTGATATTCGCCATGGCGAGAATCCGTTTTTGAAACAGTCCATCCACCGTGAAGTGTATTGGGAAAGGAACCCTTCCCCTGAAATCAACATTTCTAAGGGGCTCAATGCGGTACGCAACTCTCCCCTTGGGGAGTACCACATCCGATCCGACCTTTATTTCTCTGATCTTCACGCGATCCCTGTCCCACGGCATATTGGCATGAATAAAATCCAAAACCGCCCGTCTGATCTCTTCTCGGGAGATGGTAACGGATGCGCGCATCACTTCTATACTGTCGGGTACCTGTAGGGTGACCCTTTTTAGATCCACGTTTTCCTGTTTCAAACGGAGTCGAATATAACCCGCGTCGATGCGACGGATGTCTCCAGGGAGCGGGGCCCTTCCCAAAACAACCCCTTTCAACTTCCGGACACCCGTGATGTCCTTTCCGGTGACCGCACTGATTTTCCCCAAATAAATACGTTCCTCTGCCACTTCAGCCTTTGAAAAGCCCTTGATCAAAAATCCCTCCCCCGACCATGCCGGGGAAAAGGGGTGCATCAATAAAAAGGCTGTGAGAAACACCATAAAGGAAGAAAGAGCTTTCAAAACCTTCAAAATCTACCCCCTAACGCTGAAGATTGTTGGCCATCTGAAGCATTTCATCGGTGGCTTTAACCGCCTTGCTGCTGAGTTCATAGGCCCTTTGTGCCGTAATCATATTGACCATCTCTTCCACCACACTGACGTTGCTCATTTCCAGATAACCCTGGGCGATGGTTCCGAAACCGTCTTCTCCGGGTGTGCCGGTAATCTCTTCCCCCGACGATTTTGTGGGAAGATAGAGATTTCTTCCGATACTCTCCAACCCCGCGGGATTGATGAACCGCACCAGCTCAATGGCGCCCACTTCGGTGGCTTCGCTTTCCCCCGCCTGAAGGACACTAACGGTGCCGTCGGTCCCGACGGTAATTGAAAGTGCGTCCGAAGGGATGGCCAGCTCCGGCTCCATCAAAAAGCCGTCGGACGTTACGATGCGGCCTTCACTGTCCATTTTGAATGAACCGGCGCGGCTGTAGGCCACGTCTCCATTGGGTTGTACAATCTGAAAGAACCCGTCCCCTTCAATGGCAATATCCAGCTCATTTTGTGTCTGCTGATAATCTCCCTGGCTGAAGATCTTTTGCGTCCCGGCCGGCCGGGTACCGTGTCCAATCTGAATTCCCGTGGGCACATCCGAATTTTGGGCCGACGGCGCCCCGGCAGCTCTCATGGAATGATACAGCAAATCCTGAAAATCGGCCCGGCTCCGCTTGAATCCGGTGGTGTTGACGTTGGCAAGGTTGTTTGCAATGACGTCAATATTTAAGGTCTGCGCCTGCATGCCTGTGGATGCGATCCATAATGATCGTTGCATTTCTAAGCTCCCCCGATTTGGCTCTTAAAATCGTCTTTCATGCCAGTTTTCCAACTTCATTAATGTTCTTTTTGGCGATTTCATTTAAGAAGTGAACAACTTTTTGATACGACTCGTACCCCCTTAGGACATCGATCATTTGGGTCATGGTTTTGACCGGGTTCACTCCTGAATTCTCCAAGAACCCCTGCTTCACCTGGATCTGTTCCAATTCCCTTTCGCCACCCTTATCGTTCGGAAACGCGAACCTGGTGCCGCCGATCTTTTTCAGCATTTGCGGGTTATCGATACCGACCACCTTAAGGGTGTCGACGGGTACTCCATCCGCGGTGATCTGACCTTCCTCACTCACGGTGATTTTCTTACCTTGGATAACAATTTCACCATTTTTTCCAAGCACCTGGTGCCCATCTTTGGTGATCAGCGCCCCGGTCTCGCTCAAGGAAAAATCCCCTCTTCTGGTATACTGTTTTCCTTCGGGCGTCTGAATACAGAAAAAGCCCTGTCCCTTTATGGCAAAATCCAGCACATTGTTGGTGTGTTTCAATGTGGAAGGGGAAAAATCGGTCCTGGTTTCATAGGGCTGGGCCGGAGGGGACATCACGAAACCGTTTATCTTGTGCAACATGCGAGGGTCCTCTTCATTGTCAGGAATGTGAAAATAGAGCTTGTCCTCCTTGAATCCGGCCGTGTTGACGTTGGCAAGATTGTTGGTCAAAACGTCCAGTCGCATCCGCTGGTTGGATGCTCCCGAGACCGCCGCATACAGTGCCTGATTCATTGGTCACCTCCCCTTCCTTTAAAAATCCCCTCAAAACCATACATCTTTTCTAACGCAAGATATGTGCCATTCGGCCTAAAATTCAACATAACGAGTTCAAGCTAGCTTTAACATATTTTAATAAACCCGATTCCCATGGCGAGAAAGCGCTTCACGACCTTCCCATGCCGGCACGGGCAATTTTTTCCGTTGCATTGCGTAGCGCTTCCAGACGTTCCCTTCCGTAATTGCCGTGCTGATCGTATCCGCCGTGGTTCTTAAGGTTCATGTTCATTCTTCTGTACTTGACGATGAGTTCTATTTCATTCTTTGGAAGATTCACTTTTTCTCTGATCCCTTCCACATTCAAACCCTGTTCGGCGAGGCGTTTTGCCGCGGCATAAGCGCCCGTCAGACGCTTTCCACCACCCTCTTTTCTTTTGCCCCGGGACCTTTTCCGCGCATCGGCTGCCCCAGCGCTCCATGGGTTCCGCCCTCCTATGGCCAAGGAAAGCTCATTGTTGAAATTCACGCCACATTTTTGCACCCACTTTTCTGACAGTCTTCTACCATACCGTTTCGTCTTCATGGTAAAGAGAATCATTGCACTGATGGCCAAGAAGAAAAAACCCAAAGCATCCGACAGCATGATCAATTGGTCAGTGGTCAAGTATGGCACGATGGACTCCTCCTAAACATGAATATCGATTTGTTTTCCCAGATCCCTATCTAAGGGTTCCCGCATCTTTTCATCCCCGGAACCGGCTGTCAGGGATTCAGTTTCCGTATTGCCAGCCGGACCGTCATCGGATTTGTTCTCTTTTTCATCCTCAAAATACTTTT
>JANQDY010000221.1 GCA_028278625.1 Thermodesulfobacteriota bacterium | reverse complement strand
CCTTCAGAATCTCCGAGTGTTTGCAGGCTGGCATCGTTTGGGTGAATACCTATCGCGCCGTCAGCTATTTATCGCCCTTTGGGGGCTACAAGCGAAGCGGAATGGGGCGTGAGAATGGCATTGAAGGAATCAGAAACTACATG
The DNA here is from genome assembly GCA_028278625.1 of Thermodesulfobacteriota bacterium. The sequence continues at coordinate 12,972 of JANQDY010000221.1, read as the reverse complement.
CAGGTCAAAAGCACGTGGATCAATTCGGGCGAAAGCGTATCGAATCCTTTTGTGCTGCGATAGCCAGATCAGGAACAATGCCCATTTAACAACGTAGATCCCATCGTGAATCGATGGAAGCACATCTATAGAGCAGCGTGAAATTTCAGGAAACCGTTTTTGGAGAATGACAAATGGAGGTCCAAATGGAGAATATTCCCAAGACATGCAAGGCGGCCGTAATAGCAGAGTATGACAAACCCATTGAGGTAAGGGATGTAAGGGTCCCAGAGATCCTGGAGCCGGGTGCCATTCTGGCCAAGATCGATATGGCGTCGATTTGTGGTACAGACATCCACCTGTGGGGAGGAGAATTCAAATACGTCGTAGAATCCCTTCCCGTAATCCCCGGACATGAAATGGCAGGAACGGTTGTAAAGCTCGGAGAAGGGGTAACGCGGGATTCGGTTGGCAATCCTCTGGAAATCGGGGACAGAATCATATGGGAGCACGGTTCTTGTGGTGAATGCTACCATTGCAGGGTAACGCACCAGCCGGGAATTTGTTCCAATAGAAAATACTATATGTTTTCAAATTGCGAAAAGTACCCTTATCTTGTGGGGACATTTGCTGAATATTGTTACGTATTCCCGGAATCCGGAAGAGTCAAGATTCCAGATGGAGTGAAATCGGAATGGGCATCTGCCGTGAGTTGTGCCCTAAGGTCCGTCACCCAGGGATTTGACCGGCTCGGAAGGATCGAATATACCCATACGGTTGCCATTCAAGGCGCTGGACCCCTCGGGCTATTCTCCACGGCACTGGCCAGGAGCGCGGGAGCAGAGAGGATCATCGTCATCGGAGCACCGCAGGCAAGACTTGAGGTTGCCAAGGCCTGGGGGGCTGACCACGTGATTTCCGTTGAGGAAATCCCGGATGAAAATCATCGTGTCGAAGCGGTCAGGGAACTGACCAATGGCGTTGGTCCGGACATTGTGATTGAAGTCTCCGGCGGGAAAACACCCTTCCGCGAAGGCCTTGAAATGATCAGGCTAGGCGGTCGCTATCTTGTTTTAGGACAATTGGGGAGTCAACAACTTGAAATCGCAACCTCTTTGATTACACGAAGACACGCAACGATTATAGGATCGTGGTCTGCGGACATTTCCCATTATTGGAAGGGGCTGCAATTCGTTTCAAACAACAAAGATAAATACGATTTTGATATGATGATATCCAACCGTTACAAATTGGAGGATATCAACGAGGCAATGGAAAGCATGAAAGCGTTCAAGGAGATCAAACCGATCATTGTCCCTTAATGAGGCAATAACTCTGATTTGATCTTTGATTGTGTATTAGATCTGCATTAGAATGCATAAATCAAATGCGGAGTGGAAGATTTTGATAAGGGTGGTGTTTTGCTTTGAAGATCAAATTCTTGGCACCTCTTAATCAAATATTCGGTTCAGCCAAGGAACTGGATTTTGTCCATCCTGTTTCGGTGGCTGAATTGCTTCGCTTTTTGCAGGATCAGGCGCCCGCTTTTACCACCTATGGGGGATTCGGCCCAGGAGACAAGCATCCCTACGGTCTTCTGGTCTGGCGTCAACATCATCTGATGACACTGGATGAAATGCTTGATCCGAATGACGAGCTGGAAATGGTTCCGATGGCTGGAGGGGGTTAAAAATGAATGGATATCACAATAGGGTGGCGTGGATCGATCTAAACCGACGAAAAGTTGACGTCAAGGAACCCGACATCAAAGACATGGAGGACTTTGTGGGAGGCAGTTCCCTGGGAGCGGCTTATCTGGCGCGCTTGATCCGGCCCGAGATTCATCCCTTCAGCCCTGATAATCCCCTTATTTTCATGGTGGGGCCCTACACCGGGACTCGTGTCCCTGCCTCTTCCCGTCATGCCGTTATCAGTCTGTCACCCCTCACAGGGATCTACGGGGAGAGCAACTGCGGTGGTTCCTTTGGGTGGCAACTCAAGAAGTCGGGCTTTGATGGTCTGGTCATCACCGGCGCATCGGAGAAGCTGGTGTCCATCGTCATCGATTCAGGTCGGATCGGGTTTCGCAACAGCGATGATCTCTGGGGATTGGACACATTCACCGTTGATGCCCGTTTGAAAGAGGAAATCGATCCGAAAGCCGTAACCGCCGTGATCGGACCTGCTGGTGAACGGCTAGTGAAATTTGCCTCAATATCCCATGACGGGCGTCACACACGCTCCATCGGACGGTGCGGTATGGGTGCCGTCATGGGGGCCAAAAAACTTAAAGCCATAGTGCTCACCTCAAAGGGTGACGCAGCCACGCCTGTGGCTGATGTGGAGGGCCTGAAGTCGTCGGCTCGAGAGGCCCTCAAGGCCATCAAGGAACGGCTCGGAGCCTTTGGTCAGATCGGTACTCCTGGCGGGGTGATCAATTACGATAGACTCGGAAACCTGCCCGTCAACAACTGGCGCACCCCTCAGGACACACCTTTGGCGGAAAAAACCACCGGCACCACCTTAAAGGAGACCCTCGTCGTTCGTCGGTCCGGGTGTAAGCGTTGCCCCATCCGCTGTGGCCGTCTCGTTGAAAACAGGGAGGGTCCCTTCGCCCTTGACGGTGTGATGGAAGGTCCTGAATACGAAACCGTGGCCTCCTTTGGCAGCCTTTGTCTGAATGACAATATCGAGGCCATTGCCAAGGCCAATGAGTACTGCAACCGGTTGGGCATGGACTCTCTCTCCACGGGAGGGGTTATTGCCTTTGCCATGGAGTGCTGTGAAAAGGGTCTCATACCCCGGAGTGACCTTGACGGCGTGGATTTTGGCTTTGGAAAGCCTGAGGGAATGGTGGAGATGGTTAAACGCATCGCCCTTCGTGAAGGAAAGCTTCCAACGCTCCTCGGGGAGGGGGCCCGGGAGGCAAGCCGGGTCATTGGCCATAACAGCGAGGAGTATGCGATGCATGTCAAGGGGCTCGAGTTTCCCATGCATGATCCCCGCTTTTCATGGGGACAAGCCTTATCCTTCTCCACCAGCAACCGGGGGGCCTGCCACCTCAACAGCCTTGCCCATCTCTTTGAGATGGCCGTTTCCCTGCCGGAATATGGGCATTCTGGGCCGACACCCGGCCGCGAACAGGAAGGGAAAGCTCAAATGGTGGTACGCCTTCAACATTTCATGGCGGTCTTGGATTCCCTTTCCATCTGCAAATTCACCCTGATCAATAATGCCTTATCCCTGAGCCATTTTCTGCAATGGTACGGTCAGATTACCGGACGGAACATCGGCCTTAATGAATTCATGGCCATTGGAGAAAAGGCATTCACCCTGAAGCGCATGATCAACAATCAACGGGGTATTACCAGGAAAGATGATATTCTCCCCCCCAGGATGCGAACCCTCAGAAAAAGAGGCATCGGTTTTGACCTGGGGGTCCCTCCCCTGCTCCCGATGCTCTCAGAATATTATGATCTCCGGGGCTGGGCCGAAGAGGGGCGGCCAATGGATGAAACCATAAGCCGCCTGGGACTTGATGAATTTCGCCGACTCCTGGACTAAACGGTCTCAAAATCTTTTATGAGGAACGAAAGGGATTTCTATGGCCCAATGGATATGCATCGGAAGGGGACTGAAAGGGACCCAATGTTGGGATGTCTTGAAGCAAAGGGATGGCGTCAGTTTTCTCGAAGGACCGCCTTCATCCGGAGACCTGGAGGGTGGAGAACTGGTGATTGAGGCTTCTGTCGGATCGGACAGAAAGGAAACGGTCCTCAAAGCCCTTGCCGATTGCGGAAATTGGCGAGGACCGGTGGCATCCCTTGTAGAAAGGGATTCCGCCACCCACCTGGCGACGGGAAGCGGCATCAGGGAGAGTTTCGTGGGATTCATCGCCCCATCAGGTGCCGGCAAAAGGGGCGCCATTGAGCTGTTGCGCGGAGAGATCACCGACACCAGGGCCATCGACCTGGCAGCAAACGCCTTTAAAGAGCTGGGACTGGTGGTGACCATATGCAGAGACCAGGCAGGCGGCATCCTTTCAAGGGCCTTGGCAAGCATGATCAATGAGGCTGCGGTGATGGCCCAGAACCATGTGGCATCCTTGGAAAAGATCGACCAGATGATGCGCCTGGCAGCCAATTTTCCCATGGGACCATTTGAGTGGGCGGACAAAATCGGTCTGGATCGGCTCCTCGGGCTCCTGGAGACCCTGACCAGGGAGTTCGGTCCCATGTACCAGCCCTGCCCCATGATCCGACGAAAGGTGGAAGCCGGAAAGTTGGGGGTAAAAACAGGCGAAGGGTTCTATCAATACGGTGAGAGGGATGCAACATGAAGAATATTGGGAGGATATCGGTCATCGGGGCGGGGGTTATGGGTCATGGCATCGCCTTGGTCTGTGCGCAAGGGGGAATGCGTGCGGACCTGGTGGATATGGATCAGAAGCACCTCGAACTTGCGTTCGCCAAGATAGAAAAATTCCTCTCCGGCAGCGTCGAACGGAAGAAGATCTCCCAACAGGATGCCAGAAAGATCCTCAAGCGGATCTCCATCACCACCGATTTGAAGGCCGTGGCGGGAAATGCCGATCTGGTCATCGAGGCCATTGTTGAGGACAAGGCGGGAAAGACAGAATTGTATGAACAGCTCAACGAACTCTGCCATCCTTCCGTCATCTTTGCCTCCAATACCAGCCAGATTTCCATCACGGAACTGGGGCGCTTATCGGGGCGACCGGATAGATTTACGGGGATGCACTGGTTCAATCCTCCGGCCCTCATGAAGCTCATTGAGATCCCGAGGGGAATACAGACCAGCGACGAAACGGTTGAGACCATCACATCCCTGGCAAGGCGGCTGGGAAAGGTGCCGGTGGTCTGCAAGGACTCGCCGGGGTTTGTGGTGAACCGGATCCTCAATGTTTGGTACAACGAGGGGATGAGACTCCTTGATGAAGGTGCGGCCGGTGTCGAGGAGATTGATCAGGCTATTCGGGACGGAGGCGGATTTCGAATGGGGCCCCTTCAACTAAGGGACCTGGTGGGGCTCGATACGGCCCTGCTCATAACGGAATCGCTATATCAGGCCCTCACCCATGAGAAGTTCCGACCCTGCCAGAGCCTTCGGGATCGCGTTGCCGCAGGTCATTACGGGCGCAAGACGGGAAAAGGATTCTACACATACGAATAATTAGCCCCCATTTACTATGGGGTATCCCCTGAAATCCAGAAGAGAAAAAACGATGGAAAACGTGGTTATTGCAAGCGGTGTAAGAACGCCCATAGGCGCCTATGGAGGCATCTTAAAGGACCTTCATGTGACAGAGTATACGGCCTTTGTGCTCAATGAAGTGGTCAAAAGGGCCAAGATCGATCCTGAGCAGGTGGATGACGTGATCATGGGGCAGGCCTATCAGAACGGGGAGTGCGCCAACGGCGCCAGAATGGCCGTTCTGAAGGCGGGATGGCCTGAAGGGGTACCGGGCGTCACCATTGACCGACGCTGCTGCTCCGGTCTGGATGCCATTTTCTTCGGCGTCATGAAGATACAGACCGGCAATGCCCATATCATCGTAGCCGGCGGCATGGACAGTATGAGTCAAGCCGAGCTCTATCTTCCCGGCGATATCAAATGGGGTCTGGGCGGTAAAGCAAACGAAAGGTGGGGTTTCATGCCCAGGGGACACGGGGCCCTTGCCATGTGGGGCGTTCCGTTTTTCGACAGGATTCAGCGGGCCCGGGTCATGTCGCAACCCGTTGAACGGTATGGAGAGCTCCCCTCCATGATGGCCTGGGCCGAGGCCGCCGCAAGAAATGAAAGGATTACGCGGCAAGAGGCCGATGAATGGGCCCTTGGAAGCCATCGGAAGGCTATCGCCGCCATGGATGCCGGAAAATTCAGCGATGAGATTGTGCCCATCCCAATTGGCCAGAAGAAAGGGGCCCCCAGACTCTTTGACAGGGATGAAACACCCCGCAGGGGGACCACCCTGGAAAAGCTGACAAAACTCAAAGCGGTCTATTCGGACGGGGTCTGCACGGCGGGCAACTCATCCACGGAAAACGATGGTGCGGCAGCGGTTCTTCTCATGTCCGAATCAAAGGCCAGAGAACTGGGGATGGAGGCCCTGGCCTATTTTCGATCCTGTGCATTGGCTTCCACCGATCCGACGCTCACCTACCCGGCCGTGCCCGCCTCAGTGGACAAGGCCCTCCAGAAGGTGGGAATAACCATCGATGAGGTGAACCTGATCGAGGTGCAAGAGGCCTTTGCGGTTCAGGCCGTGGCTGATGCCAGGCTGATGGGCATCAAACCGGACGATTTTGACAAAAAGATCAATGTCAATGGTTCAGGGATATCCCTTGGACACCCCATTGCAGCAACAGGCGCCATGCGACTGGTCACCCTTCTCCATGAAATGAAGAGACAGGATGTGCGCTTCGGACTGGAGACCATATGCGGCGGAGGGGGACAAGGGATCTGTGCGATTGTTGAGAATACTTCATATAAGGACTCACACATGGTCAGGGAGGAATCTGGAAATGGCTTTTGAACTTACCGACGAACACCGCATGTTTCGGAAATTCATTCGGGACTTCGCAGAAAAGGAGATTGCCCCCCTTGTTGAACGGGCCGAAGAGAAGAATGCCTTTCCCAAACAACTCTTTAAAATGATGGGCGAAATGGCATTCCTTTGCCCCCGGTATCCGGAGGAGCTGGGAGGCGGGGGAGGAGACAAGATTACCGAAGTCATCATGGCAGAGGAACTCAATCGGGTCAACGCCGGTATCGCCGCATCCCTCATGGTCCAGGGCGGCCTGAGCACACAACCCATTTACAGCTACGGTTCAAAGGAGCAGCAGGAGAGGATACTGATTCCGGCGATAAAAGGAGAAAAGATCGGGGCCTTTGCCCTTACGGAGCCCAATTCCGGTTCAGACGCTGCATCGATCAAGACCCATGCCGTCAAGAAGGGGCACGAGTACGTCATCAACGGCACCAAGATATTCATCACCAACGGCCCTATCTGCGATTACGCCATCGTGGCGGCTTATACGGACCGAAAAAAGAGGGGGGAAGGGATCAGCCTCTTTATCGTCGACAAGGGAACGCCCGGATTCTCCGTCTCACGTAAGCTGGAAAAAGTGGGAAACCGCTCTATCGAGACCGGAGAACTGGTCTTCGAGGACTGCAGGGTCCCTATGGAAAACCTGATCGGCGCAAAAGAGGGGGGAGGATTCAAAATGCTGGCCGATACCCTCACATCGGGCCGGATCACCTATGGTGGCCGTTGCGCAGGTACGGCCCAGGCGGCCTATGACCTGACCGTGCAGTATGCCAAGGACCGGGTCCAATTCGGAAAACCGATTATCAAGTTCCAGAACACCCGCTTCAAATTGGCGGAAATGGCCATGACCATCGATATCATGCGGGCTTATACTTGCCATGTGGCCGCAATGTACGATCAGGGCAAGAAAGTACGGAAGGAGGCGGCCATGGTGAAGCTTTTTACGGCGGAGACCCTGCAAAAGATTCTTGGCGATTCCATACAGATTCAAGGCGGTTACGGATACATGATGGAGTATCCCATTCAGAGGTTCTGGAGAGACGGACGCCTTTTCACCATCACCGAGGGAACGTCGGAGATCCAGCGCCTGGTCATCGCCCGTGAGTCCGGGTTTTGAGATGAAAACGGAGACGTCAGCCCGGACCATCAGAAGCAGGAGCGGTTTTCATGGCATATGAAAACATCGTCTATGAAAGGGAAGGCCGGGTCGCCCGTCTGATTGTCAACCGGCCGCACAAACGGAACGCACTCAATCTGGCCACCCGCAGGGAGATAGCATCGGTCCTGGAGGAGCTGGAAAAGGATCGGGAGGTGGGGGTCCTAGTGGTGACCGGGGCGGGGGATAAGGCCTTTATCTCGGGTTCGGACCTCAATGAATTCGGCCGAATGACCCCGCTGGAGGCCTACGAGTTCATGGACACACTGGCCCAGAGGCTCTACACCCGCTTGGAGGAACTGGATATCCCGGTCATCGCCATGATCAACGGGCTTTGTCTCGGGGCGGGTTGCGAAATGGCCATGGCATGCGACATTCGCATTGCCTCTGACAAGGCAAAATTCGGGCAGCCGGAGATCCGGCTTGGGATCATGCCCGGCGGTGGCGGTACCCAAAGGCTGGCCGGTCTGGTGGGGCCGGCCAGGGCCAAAGAGCTGATCTTTACGGGCGACATGATCGATGCCTGGGAGGCCCTGGCCATTGGCCTGGTAAACCGATCCGTGCCAGCCTCGGAACTTCAACAGGTGGTAATGGCCCTTGCCAAGAAAATCGCCGAAAGGGGGGCTTTCAGCCTCAAGATGGCCAAGCGGGCCATCAATGCGGGAAGAGAAATGGGGCTTACGGCGGGGCTTGCCTATGAAGCCCTGGCAGAGGTCGCCTGTTTTTCGTCCCGGGATAAGGGGGAGGGGATGGACGCTTTTTTTGAAAAGAGGTCGCCCAACTTCCATGGGAAGGAGTGAAAAATGGCCGTGGCCACCATTTTGGCTGAAGCAGTTTGCGGGGTCTCGTATGATGATTTGCCCGAGGAGGTTGTCCAACAGGCAAAACGCTGCATCATTGATTGGTTTGGCGTGGCTCTGGGAGGTTCGGACGATCCTGTTGTGGGAATAATGCGTGATTATGTACAGCAGATTGGCGGTCATAACCAGGCGACCATCCTGGGTTCAGGGGTAAAAACCAGTGTTGTGAATGCGGCCTTGGTCAATGGCGCAATGTCCCACGTCCTCGACTTTGATGATACCCACCAAGGCTCGCTGGTACACCCCAGTTCTCCACTCATCCCTGCTATTCTGGCGGTATCAGAGTGGAAACGGCGATCCGGAAAACAGTTCATTTGCGCCTATGTGGCCGGATATGAATTGGAAGTGAAAATCGGAGCCTTATTGAATCCTCGAAGCATCAAAGCCGGATGGCATCCCACCAGCGTTTTTGGAAGGCTCGGCGCAGCCGCCGGGGTGGGTAAGTTGTTGGATTTGAATGAAAAGGAGATGACACACGCTCTCGGCATTGCGGCAACGCAATCCGCAGGTTTGCGGAAGGTCTTCGGAAGTATGTCAAAATCATTTCATCCGGGCAAGGCAGCTGCAGACGGTCTGTCATCCTGCCTATTGGCCAAGAAGGGCTTTACATCTTCGGAAAGCATCTTCGAAAGTGATACCGGCTTTCTGAGCGTCTTCAGCTCAAACATCCATCAAGAGGAAACGTTGCGGATTGAGATAGCGGCGGAATTTGAAATATTGAATAATTGTTTTAAACCCTACGCAGCATGTCTTCTGGCACATCCCACAATCGAAGCAGCCTGTAACGTCCGGTCAAAAATCGAGGGAAGATGGGAAGATATAGAGGAGGTTCTTTGCCAAGTGTCACCCTTGGCACTGGATGCAGCAGGCAAAAACAGGCCCAGGACCGGCTTGGAAGGAAAATTCAGTCTGTATTTTTGCGCCGCACTATCCCTTTTAAAGGGACAAGCCAATCAAAGCCAATTCACCAGGGGCCATGTGGCCGATCCGATCATCAAAAAGATCATGGCCAAAATCGACGTTCAATCCAATCACGAATTCAGCATCACGCAAGCGTCCATCAGGGTTGTGCTTTATGACGGGACAATCCATGAACATGAGGTGAACAGACCGAAAGGATATCCGGATAATCCCATGACCGATGAAGAGCTTGAAGAGAAATTCATGGATCTGGTTTTTTCTTGGATGGGCCAGAAAAAGGCACAACGATTGTTTAAAAGAGTGCAACGGCTTGAAGACATGAAAGATGTTTCTGAGATCGTGGGGCTCTGCAACCGTTAGGTTCCACCCGGGCCAAATGGGAGATGACCTTTGCCCGGTTATGGGAGAAAACCAATCCGGTGAGAGGTGAACGGAGATCCTAAAGGTCTTTCGTCGGCACCAGCTGCAATACCACATGGCGTCCTGCTGAAAAGCGGATTAACCAAAAGAAGTGAATAGAAGGCCGGTAGGTCTAAGCAGAACAACCATTTAGAGGGAGGATTCGTTATGAAAAGAGCTGTTTCGGGGATTATCGGGATGTTTGTCTTTTTTGCCTCATTTTGCTGCATCCTTTCGGATTCATTCGCCGATCCCATTGTGATCAAATACGCCCACCAGTTACCGGAATCCCAGCCCGTTGCGAAACAGGCGCGATTCTTTGAAAAACTGGTAACCGAGCGGGCCAAAGGGCGCGTGAAGATCCAAATCTATCCTGCGGGACAGCTTTTTGGCGCCAAAGAGCTCTTCAATGCGGTGAGAACGGGTGAGGTCGAGATGGCAGCGGTGGTGATCGGACCCATGCAGGGTGCCATTCCGTTGTTGGAAATCTTCGATATTCCTTTTTTGTTTGAAGACTTTGATGCCGTTAAGGCGGCATGGTATGGACGCGTTCGTGACCTTACGGCACCAAGACTCAACCGCTTGGGTGCCAAGTGGCTGGCGCCCGGATACTATGGATTCACCCAGGTGAGCAACAGCAAACTAGAAATCAAATCACCTAAGGATTTCGAGGGTCTCAAAATCCGCGCCGTAGGCCCGATGACCTCTGATATCATCAAGCAGTTTGGTGGAAGCTCCATAACAATGGGGGGTGGAGAGGCCTATATGGCCATGGCAAGGGGAACCGTAGACGGATCGGCAACCGGGGTTGTCAGCATGTATACCAGAAAATATAGCGAAGTCCAAAAATACGCCACCATAATGAACCTGAATTATATTGGCATCCCCATATTGATCAATCTGGAGTTCTGGAATTCACTGCCCAAGGACATTCAACAAATCATCCAGGAAAGTGCTGAAAAGTCGGCCGAATTCGTAAAGACGAAAACTGAAGTTATGGAAGCTGAATGCCTGAAGGGGATCGAGAGACAAGGGATGGATGTCTACATCTTGACGCCGCAGGAACGAGAAGCTTTTAAAGATGCGGCCCGTCCGGTTACTGAGCGGTGGATCAAGAGACACGGAGAGATCGGAAAGAGCCTGGTTGAATATGTGGGAACCCTATAGCTTGGATGGATGATGCGCCTCCTTCTTTTGCGTACTGTTCATTTGAATGCGAGAAGATGACAATGGTTTTCGCACATGCAAAGAGATTCTCCCACCTCATGGTCACCATATCGGCCTGTATCGGTGCAGCCGCTTTGGCAACCATGTCCATTGCGGTTACCTATGAAGTGGTCTTCCGATATTTTTTCAATATGCCGACCACTTGGTCCACGGAAACGTCCAGGTACTGCTCGGTCTATATTTTTTTCATGGGGCTGGCCTATGCCCTGAAAGAGAAATCACATATCAGAGTGGAAATCGTGGTAAAGCGCTTTTCCAGCAGATTTAGGTGCATATTGAACGTTGTCACTTCAAGCGTCGGGATCGTGTTGAGCCTGGTTATCGCAGTGGAAGGGTGGAAGATGTTTTTCGAGGCATATGAGTTTTCTCTGAGGTCCATGGAGGTATTGAGAACCCCTTTGGTTATTCCATACTTCTGTATCCCCTGGGGTGGTTTCTGGCTTGCTGTGGAATATACCATTGAAATGTTGGAACACGCCCATGATCTTGTAAAGGGCGAAATATGACGATTGTTATTGTAATCGCAATCCTTTTCTTGCTGTTGGCTTCAGGATTTGCGGTGGGTTTTTCACTGCTGTCCGCGGGCCTTATCGGGCTCTTGCTGTTGGGGAAACCCTTATCAACAGTGGTGCATGTCGTCTTTCAAACCGTTGACAATTTTGTGCTTGTGGCTGTTCCGCTCTTCATTTTCATGAGCGAAATTCTGCTCAAGGGAAAAATAGGCGATGATCTTTTCGATTTCATCAATATGTTTTTGGGAAAGGTCAAGGGCGGATTGGCCGTTTCGACCATCCTGTCATGCGGTTTTTTTGCCGCGGTAACAGGGTCGAGTACCGCCAATACCGCCACAATCGGAATGGTCTCGATCCCTTCCTTAATCAAGCGGAAGTACGAAAAGTCTTTCGTGTACGGGACCATAGTCGCAGGGGGGGCAACCGGAATACTCATTCCCCCCAGTATTCCTCTGATTATCTATGGAGGGGTCACGGACACCTCCATCGGAAAGCTCTTTATGGCGGGCGTCATCCCGGGCCTCATCGATGTTGCCCTGCTGTCAGCCTATGCGCTCTATAAAACCCGAAAGATGAAAGGACTGGAGGTATTGGGCCATACCCCGTGGCTGGAAAGATTGAGAAAAATTCCCCATCTCCTGTGGGCCGTGATGCTTCCGTTTCTCGTATTGACGGTCATCTATACGGGCGTTTGTACCCCCACCGAATCCGCAGGTATCGGAGTCTCCTATGCTATTATTCTAAGCGTTTGCATCTATAAACGAATGTCCCTAAAAGACTTGATCCCCTGTCTCTTGAACACCGTCAAAATTACCACCATGATTTTCACCATCGTTATCGGAGCAATGGTTTTTGGATATGTGATGGCCGTTTTGCAGCTCCCTCAAATGGTTTGTGAGGCCTTCGTAAAATTTGAGGTCTCACAGTTTTCGTTTCTCTTTATCATGAGTGTCATTTACTTTATTTTGGGGATGTTCCTGGATCCGGTCAGCGTCATCATGCTGACGCTTCCGATTATTCATCCTACCCTGATTCTCCTGAAAATCAATCTCTTATGGTATGCCATCGTGCTGGTGGAAAACATGGAGGTCGCCAATCTCACCCCTCCGGTCGGTTTGAATCTGTATGTGGTCAAGGGAGTGGCCAACGACAGTCTCGAAAATGTCATGAAAGGGGCAATCCCCTACGTTTTGGTGTTGATGGTGGCCGTGGTCATTGCCGTTCTTTTCCCGTCGTTGAGCACATGGCTACCACAGTTCGTCGATTAGCTGCACTGGCGCAAGAAAAAACGGACAAAAAAAGGTCCTAATTCCCCCACACCTCCTGGTTGATTTTGGCGATCCTTCG
>JANQDY010000076.1 GCA_028278625.1 Thermodesulfobacteriota bacterium | reverse complement strand
TGCGTCTTTGGAATCTCATTCGTTTTGCATCCAAATTACAAGAGTGGTGGCTCTATGTCATTTCAATATCTTGGGTTGCGGGCGTAGCCCGCATTAGAGTCTATTTGTCCGCAACCATAAATTGGTGAAGATTTCCTTGCGTTCCTGCATCGTGTTCCCCTGGACAATAAAATCCACCAGAATGCTGGGGGTACCGACACCGTTCGGGGATATTTGACCGACCTCAACGATTTCATCCACTTCTGCGATCACCGTATCAGCGGCTGTTGCCATCACCGGGTTGGTATTGATAGCCGTTCCCCGATATTCAATATTGCCGATTGTATCCGCCCTGTGTCCTTTTATTACTGCAATATCAGCGCGCAAGGGAGTATACAGCAAATATTGATCACCATTTACCTCGATTATTTCCCGGTCTTTTTCCATTTCCGTTCCCAGACCGGTTGGTGTTAAAACCCCTCCCAAGCCTGCACCGCCGGCTCTGATTCTCTCAATCCATGTCCCCATGGGATTAAATTCAACTTTCATTTCACCATTGTTATACTGGCGAATAAAATCAGGATTCGTTCCGATATGGGATGTAATAAACTTCCTCACCTGCTGGTTCCCGGCCAATTTCCCGAGATCGAAACCTCCCCCCGGGTAACCGGCTCCCACACCAATAACGGTCAAGTGCTTTGTCCCTTTTTCAACAATTGCGTCGATGACAGTTAATGGTGCGCCAATCCCAAGGAATCCGCCAATCATGATTGTCATTCCTTCCACAATAGACGCGATGCATTCACGGGCTGACTTTATTTTACCCATTGTCGCCTCCTGATTTGATGGTTCAATACATGAGTTTACGGAAAGCCGCTATTGGTTCTAGATAAAGAGCGATTACAGTTAATCCCAATACCTCAAATTGTTTCATAGATAACAAAACGGGAAAAGATAATCGGTTGATAAGGCATTGATTTTATAAGCAACGAGCATAGAGAAAACCTGTTTTTGGGTCAAGGGGAAAGTAACTGGCACATGCTTGGTATTGCCTTTACTGAAGCAGGTGCTGGCTGGAGGCGCTTTTTGGCGATGCTTTAACGCGAAGCATTCCCATGACAGAATCGGCGAAACCGATTCATCGTGATATCTCGGATATCTCGAATGTCACCCCATTGGTCGAAGGGCCGTCAGGCATACAGGCCTCCATGCATCCAAAAATTCTATTGACAGAAGTTTACCATGAGTATACTCTCACCGCGTCATGGATGAACTGAATGAAAAAGCCATTACCGAGAGAATCAGGGATTACCGTCTGCTGCGCAAAATGACCCTGGAAAAACTTGCGTCCCTGACAGGTCTTACCAAAGGGTATCTGTCGCGTATCGAGAACTCCGGAAAAGCGCCGCCCATTTCCACCCTTGGAAAAATCGCGGCGGCGCTTCAAGTGGACATCATCTCCTTGCTGAAAGATGAAGAAGAGGTACATGACGGCAATCTGGCCATCATAAAAAAAGAGGAACGGAGAATCATCGGATCACGCGGCGCATCAGGCGGCTATACATATGAATCCCTGGCATATCATATGGCCGGCAAAAACATGGATCCTTACATAATTACCATTACGGATGCGTCTCCTTCCGCCGAATTCGAACATGAGGGGGAAGAATTCATCCACATTTTAAAAGGAAAAATCAAATTCTTCTACGAAGGCAAAAGCCATATACTAGAGGAAGGAGACAGCGCCTATTTCAACTCCGGGGTAGCGCACTCCGGCATCAGCGTCGATGGGTCCTTCGCCCGCTTTTTGTGTGTCATCTATTCCTACAAGCGGTCATAGCCGATCATATTGAGGAAACGGTCAAGTTTACGGATAATAAACACAGCGGAGAACACCTTGAATGGAGAAACTCATTATTACAGCCGCCATCACCGGGGGCGGATCCCCCGAAAGCAATCCTTACCTGCCCAAGACGCCCGAACAGCAGGTCAGGGCCACCCTGGAGGCCTATGAGGCCGGGGCTTCCGTGGTTCACATACATGCCAGAAATCCGGAAACAGCGGCCGGCGAACAAAAGGCTGAATGGTTTGCCCAGGCCATCGGACCCATCAGGGAGCAATGCGACATCATTGTCAATGTAACAACCGGTGGCTCGGGTCGTCGGGTGGATGGCGACTGGCTTTACAGGGAGGTACCGGAGGAAAGCGTCAAGGGCAGGCTTTCGGTGCTGCCGGAACTGTCCAAAGATCCTCTCACAAAACCGGATCTGGCGTCATTTAACGCGGGGTCTCCGGTCATTGATATTTACAACCGAAGGAAACGGGATTTCTTGTTGAAGTTTGTCATGGTGCACAGCTTCCCCGATATGGTATTGATGGCGGACACCATGAAATCACTGGGAATAAAACCGGAACTGGAGTGTTATGATATCGGAATGATCAACAACGGCCGTTTTCTCGGCCAAGAAGGGCATATGGAAGTTCCCCTCTATTTTCAGTTGGTTTTGGGGGTGCTGGGCCAGATACCGGCAACGGTGGACAATCTTCTGCATATGGTAAGAAATCTTCCCGAGGGGTCTCCCTGGTCGGTCTGCGCAATAGGGCTGAATGAATTTCCCATGGCCACCATGGCCATCATCATGGGCGGACACGTGAGGGTCGGATTTGAGGACAACATCTATCTTTCCAAAGGCGTGCCCGCAAAGAGCAATGCCGAACTGGTGGCGAAAATCGTGAGAATTGCAAAGGAACTGGGCAGAGAGATCGCCACCCCTGACGAAGCCCGGAAAATCCTTCACCTCCCGGAAAGATAACGTTTCCCGGCAACCGGACATATCCATGGAAGGACGTTTCATATTAAAGGCAGAAAATCTCGTGAAGCATTTTGGTTCCCTTGCCGTCATTGAAGGGGTGGGACTTCGGGTTGCCGAAGGGACGATCCACGCCATCATCGGGCCCAATGGCGCGGGAAAAACGACGCTTTTCAATATGTTGACCGGGTTTTTGAAGGTCACTGAAGGGAGTGTCTTTTTTAATGGAGAAGAGATTACGAATCTGGATTCTTATACCATTTCTCAAAAAGGGATTGCCCGGTCTTTCCAGATCACCAGCATTTTCCCTGACCTCACGGTAGCGGAAAATGTTCGTATTGCGGCCCAATCCCGGGAAAAGGGACGATTCAATCTTTTGAAAAACCATCGACACCTTGAAGGGGCCATTGAAAAGGCCGATGGAATCCTCTCTTCCATCGGTCTGTTGGATAAGCGGCATCTTAAGGCGGCCAACCTGTCATACGGTGAAAAGCGGGTTTTAGAGATCGGCATCTCCCTGGCCACCAGCCCCCGACTCCTGATGCTGGATGAACCCATGGCGGGTCTTCAGAAAGCCGATCTTGAGTGGATGATGAAGCTGGTAAAGGATATTTCTCAAAACCTGACGGTTGTTCTCATTGATCACAATATCGATTTGATCATCTCTCTTTCCCATGTCATCACGGTTTTGAACCAGGGAATAAAGATCGCGGAAGGGACCCCTGATGAAATCCGGAACGATCAAAAGGTACAAGAGGCGTACCTGGGAGGATACTAGCGTTGCTTAAGGTCAAGGGGATCAACACCTTTTATGGTGAGAGCCACATTCTCTTTGATGTCACCTTCGGCATAGAAAAGGGAGAAGCGGTGACCCTTCTGGGGCGTAATGGCGCGGGAAAGACCACAACCGTGAAAACCATCATGGGGATGCTTTCGCCAAAATCCGGATCCATCACCTATAACGGCGTTGATATTACCGGCATGAGGCCCCACCGGGTCTCCAAAATGGGTATCGGTTTCGTTCCTGAAGAGCGGCGGATCTTTCCCAGCCTCACCGTACTTGAGAATCTCAATTTTCCGGTTTGGGGAAAAGGCGAGGAGGGATGGGCCATAGACAAGGTTTACACCTTTTTCCCGGTGCTCAAAACCAGGGCCGCAAACAAGGGCTCCCAGCTCAGCGGCGGGGAACAGCAGATGCTTGCCATCGCAAGGATTCTCAGGGCCAAGATGGATTTGGTTCTTTTGGACGAGCCCACGGAAGGGCTGGCGCCCCTTCTGGTACGAAGCATCGGGACCATTATCAAGGAAATCAAGAAGAGCCGGCTCACGGTACTGCTCATCGAGCAAAACACGCGGTTTGCCTCGGATGTGGCTGACAGACACCACATTTTGTATGCCGGTAAAATCGTTTTTGAAGGCACCAACGAGGTGTTTGTGAACAACCAGGAAATCCAGAAAAAATTTCTGGGAGTATAGGGTTTTATGCATGGCTTGTTAAAAGGGCAACTGCCCAGAGTCTAGATGCTCAGAATGGAAGGAGGAGTATTATGGTTAAGAAGATTTGTGTTTTGTCATGGATTTTGGTGGGTTTTCTCGTCTGCGCCACCACCCCTGTCAGGGCCGATGATGATCCGGTGAAGATCGGCGTGATCAGCGTTCTCTCCGGCCCCCTGGCGGTGATCGGAAATGGCGAGGCTTGGTCCGCGGAAATGGCCGTAAAGGATTTCGGCACTGTTTTGGGCAAGAAAATCGAGCTCTTCACCCGTGACCATGCCTATAATCCGGGCGTTGCCAATGAAAAGGCAAAGGAACTCTACGAAAAGGAAGATGTGGATGTGATTATTGCCTGCCCCAACAGCGCGGCGGCCCTGGCGGTTGCCCAGCAGGCACTGCTTCACAAGAAGCTCTTCATTTCCACTTCCGCCGGTACCACCGAGCTGATCGGCGGCAAGTGCAACAAATATGTCATCAAATGGAACTACAACGATTACATGCTGGCCACCACCGTTGGGCTGTGGGGTGCCGAAAACCTCGGGAAAAAATGGTACACGATTACATCCGACTATGCCTGGGGGCATGATCTTCTGAAACACTTCAAGGCGGCACTCAAGAAAAAGGGCGGCGAGCATGTGGGTAATGACATGGTCGCTCTCCACACCGCTGATTACAGTCCCTACATTCTCAAGGCCATGCAGGCGAAGCCCGATGTCCTGGTGCTCCTCAACGTGGGCAAAGACACCACCAACAGCACCAAGGCAGCCATGGAATACGGACTCAAGGACAAGTGCAAAATCGTTCATGCCCTGCTCTTTGAACCCAACATCAAGGGGGCGGGTCCTGAAGTTTTCGCGGACGACTACGCTGCCATGAGCTGGTACTGGAAGGTGGACAATCCAGGGGCCAAAGAATACGCGGACAAGTATTTCGAGCTGCACGGTGAGAGACCCCATTTTATGGCTGCCGCGGTTTACAGCGCCACGTGGCAGTACCTGGAAGCCGTGAAAAGGGCCGGTACCACCGATCCCGACAAGGTCATTGAGGAACTGGAAGGGCATACCTTTTACGACATGTTTGCCAACCCCGGATATATCCGCCCCGAAGACCACCAACAGGTTGGAAAAGCGCTGCTTGTAAGGGCCAAGAAGCCGAACGAGATCACGGAAGACTACGACTTCTTTGAAATCGTGGGCACCTTATCGGCGGAAGAGGCATTCGGAAAGCCGGGACAGTTCGGGTGCAAGCTGAAGTAGCAAGGCTTCTCATCCATAAAGGGTCGGGGCACGAGGCCCCGCCCCTTTGAGGCGACATTTTGGGGGCGCCACTCCCCTTGGTGATTGTTCATGGACCTTCAATTTCTGTTCATACAGCTTTTTAACGGGCTTATCCTGGGATCCATCTATGTGCTGCTTTCCCTGGGGCTTACGGTTATTTTCGGAACCCTGGGTGTGGTCAATTTCGCCCATGGCGCCATGTATATGCTCGGTGCCTACGGGGCCTATACCGTGGTTCACCTCTTGGGCCTTTCCTTTTTTATGGCAATGATCATTTGCCCGGTGGCCGTGGGAATCATAGGGATCCTGCTTGAAAAACCGTTGATCAGCAAGCTGTACAACCTTCCCCATTTTTATACGCTGCTTCTGACATTCGGCATCATGTTTTTCATTCAAGATGCCATCAAGCTTATCTATGGACCGGAAGGAGAACCGTTGAACATCCCCGCCCTCTTGAGGGGGTCGGTGAATCTGGGGTTTATGATATGTCCCAAGTATCGGCTTTTCATCATTGTCGTCACCGCTTTTCTGGCTTTGGGGGTATGGCTTTTCATCGAGAAGACCCGGCTTGGGGCGGTTATTCGGGCGGGTACCGATGACAGTGAGATGGTGGATGCGCTCTGTTTCAACGTCAGCAAAACATTTACCCTGGTGTTTGGATTCGGCGCGGCCCTATCCGGTTTGGCGGGCGTTCTGGCGGCGCCCATTCAGGGGATCCAACCCATGATGGGAATGGACATACTTGTTCAGACCTTTGTGGTGGTCATCATCGGAGGGATGGGGAGTATTGGCGGCTCGATTCTGGCAGGGCTCATCGTGGGAGAATTGATTACCTTAGGCATTCTCTTTTGGCCGCCTGCCGCCACCATATCCATTTACGTATTCATGGCTGTCATCCTTCTCGTAAGACCGAGGGGGTTTTTCGGCAGAGCCGAGTTTTTTGAATAGGCGGGGAAAGCCATCATGGAGAAAAAAAAGGGATTTCTGATCTTTGGTTTGGTCTTTGGGGCCGTTTTGCTGATTGTGCTCCCCTTTATGACCCCCTACAAGGCCCTTGCCAGCCAGATGCTCATTTTCGCCATATTTGCCATCGGTTTTGATATCGTCTTCGGCTACACGGGACTTTTATCCTTCGGGCATGCGGCCTTTTTCGGCACCGGGGCCTATGCCACTGGGTTGACCCTGATCCACTTCCAGGTGCCGGCCCCCTTGGGGCTGTTGGTGGGGGTTCTGGCAAGTTTTATCCTCTCCATTCCCATGGGATTTCTTGCCATTCGAAAAAGCGGTATCTATTTTGCCATGGTGACCCTGGCATTCGCCCAAGTGGTCTATTTTATTGTTTTCAAGTGGCGGGGACTCACCGGGGGTGATGACGGACTGCATGGCGTGCCCCGAGTGGCCTTCGGTCCCATAGACCTCAGTTCCGAGCTGGTCTTCTACTACTTTATTCTGTTCTTCTTTGTTGTTTCCGCCGGCATCGCGGTCAAAGTCATCAACTCCCCTTTCGGAAAAACCCTCCAGGCATTGAGGGAAAACGAAAAACGGGCCATGAGCGTCGGCTACAACCCCTCCACCTATAAGCTCACCTCCTTTGTGGTGTCAGCCTGCTACGCCGGTCTTGCCGGCGGTCTTTATGCGCTTCTGCAAAACTTCGTGCCCCTTTATACCCTGAACATGGATACCTCGGGAGACATCGTTCTCATGACCCTGGTGGGGGGAATGGGTACCCTTTACGGACCGGTACTGGGAGCCATGGGCATCGTGCTTTTCAAAGATCTTATGAGCACCTATCTGAACATCTGGCCCATGATACTGGGCTTGCTTTTCGTGGTTTCGGTCATGACCTTCAGGAGAGGTGTTTTCAAGGAATTGAAAGAAAAATTCCTGAAGTTTTGACAACAATCTCTTCAGTTGGTGGAGAACCATTTTTAGGAGAAATGCCATTGGGTGAGTTAATGAAGGTCGCTGTTATCGGTGCCGGCATCATGGGACACGGCATCGCCCAGAATTTCGCGCGGTATGGATACAAGACCTGCCTGTACGATATCAACGGGGACATTCTCAAAAGGGCTTATGAAAACATCAGATCGAGCCTGGAGACATTTGTTGCGGCAGGCATGGAAAAGGCGGAAGCGGTGGACGGAATCCTATCGCGCATCTCGCTCACAACCAGCATGTCCGAGGCCGTAGAAGGCGCCGATTTTATTATGGAAGCCGCTCCAGAGGACTTTGACCTCAAAACCGAGATTTTCAAAAAGATCGATGCACATGCCCATGAGAGGGCCATCCTGGCAAGCAATACTTCCATGCTTTCCATCAGCGGGTTTGGCAGGGGCGTGAAGAAAAAGGAAAACCTGATCATTACCCATTGGTTCAACCCCCCCCACATCGTTCCGGTGGTGGAGATCGTCATGGGCGATCACACCTCACCTGAAACCTTTACGAGAACCCGTGACCTCCTTTCTTCCATCGGCAAGGAACCGGTCAAGGTCCAAAAGGAGATTCCGGGATTCCTGGTCAATCGAATTCAAACCGCCATGTTCAGGGAAGTCTTGTCGCTTTTGGAACAGGGAGTGGCATCTCCCAAGGATCTGGATACGGCGGTCAAGGGAAGTTTCGGATTTCGCCTGGGCGTCATCGGGGTTTTGGAGACAATGGATCTGGCCGGACTGGATCTGATGTACAAAGGAACAAAGCACCTGTATCCGAAAATCGACAGATCCCTGGAACCGCAGGGGGTACTGTCCGAAAAAGTCGAAAACGGTGATTTTGGTGCCAAAACGGGAAAGGGTTTTTTCAGTTACGACACGGCGAACGGTTCCGCGGACGTTGATTCCAGCATCAAAAAGCGGGATGAAATGCTGCTCCGCATGTTGAAATTATTAAGGGGATAGTACACCCAATTAGGTCAGAGCAGCCCAGTACTGAAATACCGTTCCGCTCTGTCCGGAAATACCGTGGCGATCATCCATTCCGGGTGTTCTCCGGCAATTTGTCTCGCGGCCCATATGTTGGCCCCGGATGATGTTCCACACAGAAGAGAATTATTTAATGCCAAGCCGCGTGTCGCGGCAATTGCATCATCATCCGTCACTTCAATGATTCTATCGATCAGAGATACATCAAGAATATCAGGTATAAATCCATCACCGATTCCCTGAATCTGGTGTAATCCCGGCTCATGCCCAAGAAGCGCGGATACATTTTTGGGTTCAACGGCGACGATCCTGATATCCGGATTCTTCTTCTTCAGAAAGGAACCAACACCCTGAATCGTTCCGCCGCTTCCAACACCTGACACAAAAGCGTCTATTCTGTTTCCTGCCTGCCGCCAGAGTTCCGGCGCGGTATATTCATAATGCGCCAAAGCATTATTGGGATTCTTGAATTGCTGAGGCATATAGCCGTTGAATTCCTCAACCAGTTCCTCTGCCTTTAATACCGCGCCGGCGATGTTTTCGCTGTCCGGCGTTAGAACAAGATTTCCGCCGAGAACCTTGATAATATTTTTTCTTTCCTCACTCATTCCTTCGGGCATTACAACATATACGTCATATCCCTTGGCAACGCCTACCAGCGTTATTCCTATTCCGGTATTGCCTGATGTCGGCTCAACGATTTTCATTCCCGGCTTCAGCCGACCATCCCGTTCCGCCGCCTCTATCATTGTCAAGGCCACGCGGTCTTTGATGCTGCCTCCGGGATTTAATAATTCGGCCTTGGCCACGATATTTTCGTCCCTGAGCTTTATTAAGGGGGTATTTCCTATGAGATCAATGATGTCAAATGCTTTCATGATTCCTCTCGGTTCTTATTGATGATAACGGATGAAAATAACCGGGGTGATGAATTTGGGGGTCATTTGGTGCGTTCGCGCATCCTCTTCCATTTGCCTTAGGCGAAACGTCGCGGGTGATGCGTCTATTTCAGTCTGCGGGCCTCTTTCAGCTTCTTGTAAACGGTGTTTCTGCAGATGCCGAGTTCGCGGGATACCGCGGAAATATTGCCATTACACTTCTCATAGGCCGCACGAACAATACTCAATTCATGGTCAGCCAGGTTTTTGACCGGTGGTGTTGTGTCGGCCCGGCTGCCGGCAGGTGAAAGCATCTGCTCTACATCATCAATGCGGACCGATCTGTTTTCACAGGAGATCAACAGCCGGGTCAACAGTCCTTTTAATTCCCGGATATTACCTGGCCAGGCGTGGGATTCCATCAAGCCAAGGGCTTCCTCATGGAATTTAAGGGAATGGCCCAGTGTCTCCATGATGGCATTTGTGATTTCATGAAGGTCACATCGTTTCCTCAAGGGCGGAAGGCAGATTTCCACGGTGTTGATACGGTAAAGAAGATCCTGACGGAATGTCTGATGATTTCCAGGGGTCTTCAAGTCGGAATTGGTGGCACTTATAATTTGAACATCAAGTGGGACCTCCGTTGTGTGGCCCACCGGCCGGATTTCCATCCGGTCCAGAAACCTCAACAGCTTGGCCTGGGCCGCGGCCGGCATGACGCCGATTTCATCCAAGAAAAGGGTTCCCATGTGGGCCTGGGCCACAAGGCCCTTGGATCCACCCTGCTTGGCGCCTGTAAAGGCGCCGCTCTGATGTCCGAACAGTTCGGATTCGATGAGTGTTTCCGGAAGGGCCGCGCAGTTGATTGCCACGAAATTCCCTTTGCGATTGCTCACGGTATGGGCATAGCGGGCCATCAGCTCTTTGCCGGTTCCGGTTTCACCCCGGATGAGAATCGGTACGTTCAATTCAACCGCCCGCCGGACCATGTACATGGCCGACTTCACCACGGCATCCTCACAGACCATTGAGATTTCCCCCTTGGCCCCCGGAGGCCCATGAACGGGTGCCGATTTAAGGGTGCGCCTTCCGGGATGGCGGTTAAATGCCCGGACGGCGAAAGAACTCCCTTCCATATCCGCCAGGTAGGTGGATCCCGCGTCCGGCAGTCGTTCGAGAAACCCAGTAAAAGATGAGCGGAAGATTTCATCAAAATGAATCTTCTTTTCCCTGGGCAGATCCTGAAGATATAGTCTTGAACGGCCGTTTGATTCCTTATAAAAACCGTCTTCGTCAAAAGCCAGCAACGCCGATTGAAGGGTGCCCAAAAACTCACCCCGGCTATGGAGTTCAAGGATCAGATGCCCCTTGTGCCGCTCTCTGAAAAGGCCGTTTTCAATGGTGATGCAACTCATCCGGACCAGCGCCAAGGTGTGAAGCTGACGTGACCGGCAGTCGGAAGTGGCGTCGATGATTCCCGTCAGTCGCCCTTTTCGCCCGAAAATGGGAGCGGCGGCGCAGGTTAAGCCTGCATAGGTTTTGAAATAATGTTCGTCGGCATGGACCACCGCCGGTCTTTCGGTCATGGCAACCATTCCCAGGGCGTTGGTGCCGTTGATTCCCTCCTGCCACGTAAAGCCGGGACGGGACCAGCGCGAGTTTGCGGTCTCTTCCGATCCATCCACGATGCGGTCAAGGATAATGCCATCCTTGTCGGCAAAAAGGATGATGAAATTAGAGCCTGCAATCTGGCGATGAAGGGTCTCCATCTCCAGCATCGCCAATCGTCGGATCAAATCGTTTTCTTCCCGACGATGGATCAATTCGGCGTTGCTTATCTGATTGTGGGCTGGAACGCCATAAGGGTCTAAGCCGGTGTCGAGGCAACGCTGCCACGATGAGCGTATTTCAGAACTGAAAAATTCCGATGGCACGATTCCTTCGCGTGCCATGATGGCGCGGACATCTTCGCGCATGGGCCGTTCCTCCTGATGGGGGAGATATTCCATCGGTTGGGGGAAGATGCGTTTTGCCCGGGAAAAGGAGAAACACCTTCCCCATTATTAGGAGGTTTCCCTTGATCTCGATTTGCACGTTCATCAGAGTCGCCGTGTATTTATCTGAAAATGCAGGAATTGTCAAGGCAAAGGTTGGGGCCGGGGCTTGGCTGAAAAGTGTTCATTTTTTCAACAACCATTGGGTTCGACTGTTCATTCAGTCAACATGTTCCCACAGCCAAAGGGTATCCTTCACTAGGACGGATCCGGTGAATCCCTGAAATACCGTGGCGATGATTCCGGCAATGAGCTGGTGGCACGCAACTTGCTTTTTTTCCATTAAATAACGCCTGAGGTGCTCTGGCGGAAGTCTCCATGTGCGGAGAAAGCTTTTCAAAACCCGAGGTCTTTCAATTTCCAAGCTGTTTCGAATCGTAAGGATTGAATGAAGGCGGCCCAGTTATACCAGTTCAATGAGCAGTTGAACGGATCGGAATTCCTGGTCTACGAGGACGTTCCGGAACCGGTCATAGAAACCCCCGCGGATGTTATTGTTCGGATAGGGGGGGCGGGCGTCTGCGGAACGGACCTGGAATTGATCAAAGGGGCCTGGTGCAGCCTGATGCGGATTGATCTCCCCATGATTCCGGGCCATGAAAACGCCGGCTGGGTTGAGGAGATCGGCGATTCGGTGACATCCGTCAAGGTTGGGGATCCGGTTTTGGTCTTCCCCCTGGGCGGGTTAAACGCTTGGGAGGCCGATTCCCGTGGCAAGAGCTCAGCGCATCCGCGAAATCTCTATCCGGGATTCAATCGCAACGGCGGGTTCGCGGAGTATTTGCTCACCGAGGAATCGATGCTTGTGGGCCTTCCCACCCACCTCTCACCCATGGACAGCGCTCCGCTCACCGACGCGGGTCTTACGGCTTACAGCGCGGCCAAAAAGGCTTCGGAGCATCTTTCACCGGGCCGGTATGTCCTCGTGATCGGTGTGGGTGGCCTGGGGCACGTGGCCATACAGGTTTTGAAGAGCATCAGCGCCGCTGAAATCATTGCCGTGGACAGATCCGAAAAAGCGTTGGAACTGGCCCGTCAGGTAGGCGCCCATTATGCTTTCGTGGCGGATAAGCATTTTGCGGGCAGGATTCGGTCATTGAGTGAGGGGAGAGGGGTGGATGTGACCATCGACTTCGTGGGGAAGGACGGAACCACGGAAAACGGACTGTCAATCACCCGCCGGGGAGGATACTATTACCTGGTCGGTTGTGGCGGCACCCTTTCCATTCCCACCCTCCACATGGTCGTCTCTCAGAAAACCATCGTGGGCGTTCTGGGAGGCACCAAGGCTGAACTTGGGGAGTTAATCACCATGGTGGATCGCGGTCTGGTATCACTGACGATCCGGGAGTATTCCCTGAGCGAGGCCAATTTGGCCCTGAGGCATCTTATGGAAGGACGGAATCCTGGACGGTCGGTCCTGATTCCCTGAAACCGGTAACTTTTAGAAGATTGGAGGAAAGGATGAAACGCTGTGCGATGTTGTTGTTTTTGGTAGCCTTTGTTGTTGCGGGCACCTTTGGGGTGCAGGCGGCGGACTACACCAAGTACGGTATTGAAGCGGACGTGGCAGGCGAGTGCTCTTTTGCGGCAATTGATGCCAAGGACTATTCCGGGCGAACGCTCAATATCATCACCCACGCGGTACCCGTCATGGGAGAACCGACGGCACTCCATGCCAAGCAGTTTGAAGAGCTGACGGGCGCCAAGGTGAATGTGGTGCACGTCCCCTTTGGTGACCTGTTTCAGCGGATCATGATCCCCTTTCAGACGGGCCAGGACGCATATGACGTCCTTTTCTACGGGTCCCTCTGGATCGGAGATTTCAACCCGTATCTCGCACCGGTTCCCGAGAAATACCGGAACACCAAGAGTATGCAGGAAGTGACCAAAAACTATAAAGACGTGGCCACCTGGGGCGACGTCATGGTCCAGTTTCCCGTGGATGGTGACCGGCATTATCTCAAGTATCGGCGGGATATCTTTGAAGATCCCAAGATGCAGGCCCGTTACAAAAAGGACACCGGCAAAGACCTCAAAGTGCCCGCCACCTGGGAGGAATACAATCAGATTGCCCTCTATTTCAGCGGCTGGGACTGGGACGGAAACGGAAAACCCAACTATGGCACCGCCGAAGTGGCCAAACGGGACGATTTGATGTTTTCGGCGTTTATCAGCCGTGCCGCGCCCTTTGCCAAAAATCCCCATGTAAAGGGGGGCTTTTTCTTTGACCTTGAAACCATGAGACCCCTCATCAATACACCCGGCTGGGTTCGGGGCCTCGAGCTCTTCGTGCAAGCCCAAAAGGCTTTTCCACCGGGAGGAAACAACTTCGGCCTGGGAGACGAGATATTCTCCTTTGGCGGGGGCCAGGTCCTCATGAGTTACAGCTGGGACGACGCGTTCATTCAGGCCATGCAGAAGGACAGCCCCATCCGCAACAAGGTGGGTGCGGCACCGCTTCCGGGAGCCTCCGAAGTGTGGAACCGCAAGACCGATAAATGGGAGAAATTCGATCCGCCAAACCGGGCCCCCTATATCTGCTGGGGATGGACGTCGGCGGTGGCCAAATCCTCCAAGAACAAAGACATGGCCTTTGACTACCTCTGCTTTTTCAGCAATCAGGCCAACACCCTCCATGACCTCCAGATCGGCAGGTTCGGTGTCAACCCCTTCCGGGATACCCATTTTGATGCCAGTTTCTGGATGGAAAAACTGGGATGGGATGAGAAGACCGCCACCACCTATGTGGAGACCCTTTCCGGCATGGATGAGAGCAAAAACAGGGTCTTCGATCTCCGGGTTCCCGGTGTCGGGCAGTTCATGAGTTCCCTTGCGGCGGGCGTTTCAAAGGCCCTTGCCGGACAGGAGACCCCCCAGAAGGCCCTGGACGGCGTTGCTCAGGAATGGCAGCAGATCGTGGACCGGATCGGAAAAGACAAAATACGGGATGCCTACAAGAATGTTGTGGCACTGGAGGACAACCTCAAGTAGCTAAAGCAACCTGAACCGTGACTGAAGGGCCCTCGAAGAAGAGGGCCCTTTACCACGAAAACGATCCAGGAGCCTCATGCTGAAACTGAATCACAAACACTTTTTCCTGCTCCCCGGACTCATTGTCCTGGTGGCCATCATTATTTTTCCCTTGCTCTTTACCCTGCGGGTCAGCTTTTCCAGTTGGGACGTGGTCAAGCCGGGGCTGGACTGGCTGGGGGGAAAGAATTATGCCCGTCTGTTTCAAGACATGCGTTTCTGGGAGGCCTTAGGAAGGCTCAGCCTCATGGCCGTGGGATCGGTGCTGATTCAGTATATCATAGGCTTCAGCTTGGCGCTTCTGGTTTGGCGCGACATCATTTTCAAACGGTTCATCCGGGTCCTGTTTCTCATCCCCATGATGACCACACCGGTGATCATGTCGGTCATCTGGCGCACCATTTTGCACGAATCCCTGGGGCCGGCCAACGATATCGTCAGGCTCCTGGGCTTTGAACCGTTGACCTGGCTTTCCACCGGCGGCATGGCCGTCTTGAGCGTGATCCTGGTGGAGGTATGGCAATGGACCCCTTTCATGTTTCTGCTTTTGTTGGCGGGTTTGCTCTCACTGCCCGATGAGCCCTACATGGCGGCGGCCGTTGATGGTGCCGGACCCATTCGGACCTTTTTCAGCGTCACCTTTCCCCTCATGGCACCCATTTCCATCGGAGCGATCCTGATTCGGCTCATTGAGGCATCAAAACTCATGGAAACGGTCTATGTGCTGACCTCCGGCGGCCCCGGCACGGCAACGGAAACCAGCAGCTACTACATCTATATTCGGGGATTGAGAGACTACCAGATCGGGTACGCGGCATCCCTCTCCCTGGTCTACCTGGTGATCATGATTATCAGCCTCACCATCATTGCCAAAGTGTTGACGTTTAAAATGGCGCGGAACTAGAGCATGAAAACCCTGTATCTCGCACTCAAATACCTGGCCATCCTGTTGTGGACATCCTTTGTGGCACTTCCCTTTCTGTGGGCCTTGACCACTTCCTTTAAGACGGCCAACGGCGTTACCGGGGGTGCCACCTACATCCCATGGCTCCAGTATGAACCGTCGCTGGAGGGGTGGAAGGTGCTGGTACGTACCGGCGGTCGTGGCATCGATATCGTGGGTCCCTATATTTCCAGCGCCATCGTTACCCTGAGCGCCAGTTTCATCAGTCTGGCTCTGGGAACCCTGGCCGCATACGGGCTCTCCCGCTTCAGCTACCGGGTGGGGTTCGTCAAGAACAGCGACATCACCTTTTTCTTCATCTCCCAACGGATCATGCCCCCAATCGTCCTGGCGATCCCCTTTTTCCTGATGCTCCAGTTTTTCGGGCTCCTGGACTCCATCCCGGGGCTGATCCTGGTCTATGTGGCCCTGCTGTTGCCCATTGCCACCTGGGTCATGGTCGATTTTTTCAACAATGTGCCGCGGCAGGTGGACGAAATGGCCATGATCGATGGGTGCAATCCCATCGGCGCCTTTCTCCGGGTCATCCTCCCCAATTCCCTTCCGGGAATCGCGGTGGCGGGTCTGTTCTGTCTTATTTTCGGATGGAATGATTTCTTCTTCGCTTTTACCCTCACATTCACCAAGACGCAACTGCTGCCGGTGGCGGTGGTTGCGCTCAACTCCTCGGTCACCCCCTGGTGGAGCCTATCCGCCTCGGCCCTGGTTTCCGTGGCGCCACTGGTGATTATCGCGTTTCTGGTGGAACGGTTTTTGAGCAGCGGCAAAATGGCGGGCGCCATCAGATGAGGGGGAAGATGTGGCCTTAACGCTTGAGAACATCGATATCCGCGAAAATGGAATCAGCCATTTGCATGATATCACCCTTGAGTTCAAACGCGGGAAACTCTACACAATTTTGGGCCGTACCCTTGCGGGAAAGACGACGCTATTGCGGACCATCGCTGGTCTGGAACAACCGCAAAAGGGAACCATAACCCTTCATGGAAAAGACTTCTCAGGTCTTCCGGTATGGAAACGGCATGTGGCCATGGTCTACCAGCAGTTCATCAATTATCCGCACCTGTCGGCCCTATCCAATGTCATGTTCCCTTTAAAGCGGGCCGGTGTGCCCCGTGAGGAAGCAAGACAGCAGGCGCGAGAGGTTCTTAAACGGGTGGGATTGCATGGCTTCGAAAACCGTCGGCCGTCCGCCTTATCCGGTGGCCAGCAGCAGCGGGTGGCCCTGGCACGGGCTCTCGTGAAGCGAGCGGAAATCCTCCTTTTGGATGAACCCCTCGTAAATCTGGACTATAAATTAAGGGAGCAGCTCCGTGAAGAGTTCCAGAATATCTTCCAGGGCCAAGATGATGCCATCGTCATCTACACGACCACCGAGCCGAGCGAGGCCATACAGCTGGGCCACGAGATGATTGTCATGGATGAAGGGGCCGTTATCCAGCGGGGAAAGGCGCTTAAGGTTTTCAATGCACCCGGTACCATCCGCTGCGCCCAGATCATCAACGATCCACCCATGAATATCTTCAAGGGAAGCATTGAAAATGATGCCATCGTGCTTCAGGGAGATGTGCGATTGCCGATTCCCGAGCACTTGGCCCATCTGTCTGACGGGTCCTACGCCTTTGGTCTACGGACGGCGGATTTCAGCCTCGGAGGCCCCATCAAAAGCAGGGTGGAACTGAGTGAGATCAGCGGATCCCAGACGATTCTGCATCTCAAGGGAGATATGGGATCGTTTATCCTGAATGAGGAAGGTGTCCATCAACATTCCATCGGGAGCACCGTCGATATTTCCCTTGATGCCGAACGATTATACTGCTTTTCCCTTGACGGAGACCTGATCTTAGGGCCTGCCGTCCAAACGGCAGCAGCGGAGGAAATCCATGGCCAGGATTGAGCTTAAAGAGATTGCTCACACCTATGAGCCGGAGGCAGAGGACCCGTTTTACGCCCTCAAGGCCCTGAACCTCATCTGGCGTGACGGCGGCACCTATGCCTTGTTGGGGCCTTCCGGATGTGGCAAGACCACCATGCTCAATATCATTTCCGGTCTTATACGGCCTTCACGGGGCAGGGTGCTCTTTGACGGTGTGGATTTCACGGGACTTCCCACACCAAAGCGGAACATTGCCCAGGTATTTCAGTTTCCCGTCATCTATACCCTCATGACCGTGGAGGAAAATCTGGAATTTCCCCTGGTCTGCCGAAAAGTACCGCGGGCGGAACGGTCCCGGCGGGTCAACGAAGTGGCGGAACTCCTGAATTTGAAAGACAAGCTGAAGCGACGGGCACGGAATCTGGCTGCCGATGAAAAACAGCTGATTTCCCTGGGCCGCGGGCTGGTGCGAAATGACGTGTCGGCCCTTCTCATGGACGAACCCCTGACCGTCATCGATCCTCAGCTCAAGTTTGAAATAAGACGAAAGCTCAAGCACATCAATGAACATTACGGCCTGACCATGGTCTATGTGACCCACGATCAAAATGAAGCCATGACCTTTGCCGACACCATCGTGGTGATGAATGATGGTGAAGTGATCCAGAGCGGCACGCCGGAAGAGCTTTACAAACGCCCGAAAACAACCTATGTGGGATACTTCATCGGCTCCCCTTCCATGAATTTCGTCCCCTGCACCATCCAGGATAACATGCTCCAAACCGCCGGTGGGCAGGTTCCCATCCCAAAAGGCCTCAAGATCCCCGGAAACGCCCGTGATCTAACCCTGGGGATCCGGCCCAGATACGCCACCCTCGCGGATGGGGATGGTGCCGGGATCATCCGGGGCAGGGTCCAGCTTGTGCAGGAATTCGGGAATTCCCGGGTTGTCACGGTGGGCGTGAACAATGAAAAATTTCGATTGAAGGTCCGCCCCGATACGGTGATCCCGGAAGGAGAAGTCTACCTGGCCCTTCCCGAGGAGAGGATCTGCGTGTATGCGGACGGCGTGCTTGTGTGAAGCGCCAAATACACAAAATGAAAAGATGGAGGTCAATATGTCCAAGCCAAAAGTAGCCATTGTCAAAACAGGGACATTAAAAGGAAATGAAGCGTTCTTGGGGGGGCGATCCGTTCGCCACGAAGAAGACATCCAAACGCTCAAAAAGAAAATCGAGGAAAGCATCACCCTTTCGGTCGGGAGTATCCATAATATCGTGAAAGAAGGGGAAACGGTGCTCATAAAGCCGAATCTGGCTTTTCAGGCACCGCCCGAAAGCTTTTCGGTGGTGGATCCCAGGGTGATCGAGGCCCTGGTAGGGTTTTTAAAGGAAAACTCCAAGGCCAAAGAAGTGTGGGTGGGGGACAACCCTTCCCTCGGTCAACATGTGGGGCGGGCCCGCCCCGCCTTTGAGATGTCCGGCATGCGGGCCGCGGCGGAGCGGGGGGGTGCCGACAGGGTCATTTTCTTTGACGAAGAAGAGGTGGTGGAGGTGGCAATCGAGGGCGCCAGGCTCTACCGCCATGCAAAGGTCTTTAAGCCGCTTCTGGATGCGGACAGGGTCATCAACCTGCCGAAAATGAAGACCCATCTGGCGGGGATCGTTACTTTGGGGGTTAAGAACTGGCAGGGGATTATTCCCAACGTTCATCCCAGCGGGGAACAGCAGGATGTGCACCGGCTGGATCTGGGCCAGAAGTGCGCGGATCTTCTGAGGGTCCGGGAAGCGGACCTGACCTTGGTGGATGCGGTGATCGGCATGGAAGGGCAGGGGCCTCACGCCGGCACTCCGGTGGAGATGAACCTCCTCATCGCAGGTGCAAAGACCGTTTCAGTGGATGCGGTTACCGCCTATGTCATGGGGTTCGAGACCGTGGAGGTGCCGGCGGTTCGCATCGCGGCGTCCGATGGGCTGGGCGTCCGGGAAATGGAAGAAATCCATGTGGTTGGGACGTCTGTTGCGGAAGTCCGCAGGTTTTTTAAACGGCCCATGAATGATCCCATCGGCCTCATTCCCGGCATTCACGCGGTCATCCAGCAGACCTGCCCGGGCTGTTTTGTCAACATCCGCGGCGCCTTGGACAACTTCAACAATCACATTGATACCAAGGATTTTATAGACAAGGCCGGTGACGTCTATATCGTGGCAGGCGGCGTACCCGATTTTGAACCGGAAAAGGTGAAAGATAAATCCCTGTTCGTGGCCGGTGACTGCTGGAAACTCTTTCCCAGCCGATCGACGGTGGAGGCGGCCATGAAGGTGGCGAGAAGCGTCACGGAATATCCGGGCTGCGCACCGGTCTATATTTTTGCACAGTTAAACGGCGACCTTCAGGCCCTTTACCAGCAGCAGGGCGGCAGGGTCTGATCAGTGCGGCCTCATCTGAAAGAGACGCCTGCAGAGGGCGCGAGGGTGACCAAGAGAGAAGAAAGGGGATACTGGCTGGATCTTGCGGGGATGGCCTATGAACCGGCCTTCGAGATTCAGGATCAGGTATTAAGGGCCCGCATTGTGGGCAAGCTGGGGCCGACGATCATCCTCCAGGAGAACCCGCCCGTCTTCACCATCGGCCGCTCCGGTAGCCGGGAAAACATCCTCTCTTCTTCCCAGGAACTGGATCGTTTGGGAATACAGGTGCTTGATGTAAACAGGGGGGGCGATGTCACTTACCACGGTCCGGGCCAGTTGATCGTTTCGCCCCTTCTATACCTGGGTGACATTGGTTTGAACGCCAATGCGTACATGCACCGGCTGGAGGACGTGCTGATCCGGTTCCTTGCCAAGCTGGGCATCTTTGCGGGAAAAAAAGACGGCTATCCAGGGGTGTGGCTGGGAAAATCCAAAATCGCCGCAGTGGGCATCGCCGTGAAACACGGGTTTACTTTCCACGGCTTTTCACTGAACGTCAACCCGGACCTCAATGCCTTCAATCTTATCAATCCCTGCGGGGTGGCCCGCATGCCGGTCACCTCTTTGGAACAGGTGATGGGTCAGGCCCCACCCATGGCAGAGGTCAAAAAGGGATTGCGGACAATCATCCATGAGACATTCGGGCTTATGACCCGGACCGTTACGTGGCCGGATTTTCAAGAGATGTTGGAACGAAAGAACTAAAGGAGAAGGACGGATGCTTTACGATATTGTCATTCCGCCGACGGCGGACGGCGCGATGGAAGTCACGGTTGTATCGTGGATAAAGAAGGTGGGAGACCCGGTTAGAAAAGGAGAAGATCTGGCTGAAGCCACCACCGAGAAGATAACCCTCTATGTGACCGCGCCCGCCGACGGCACGCTCTTAGAAATTGCCATTTCCGCCGGAACAAAAGTGGCGGTGGGTGCCGTGATCGGTGCAATGGAAGGCGCATAAAAGTAACAGGGAAGTCCGGGAGGTGATGATGCGGCTAAAAGGAAAGGTTGTTCTGGTCACCGGCAGCAGCCGGGGTATCGGGCGGGAGATTGCCATTGCCATGGCCCGCGAAGGGGCCGACGTTGTCATCAATTACAGCCGCAGCAAAGAGGCCGCTCTGGAGGCGGTCAGGGATGTGGAAGCACTGGGCCGGCGTGGCGTGGCCATAGGGGGAAGCGTCACCGAACGATCCCAGGTCCGGATGCTGATGGAAAAGGCCCTTAAGGCATTCGGGCAGCTGGACGTGCTGGTGAACAATGCTGGGGGATTTCCCATCAAACCGTTTCCCATGGTCACCGATGAAGAATGGGACCATATCATCGCTCTCGATCTCAAAAGCGTTTTCTTGTGCAGCCAGGCGGCCCTTTCGTGCATGCGTGAAAAACGCAACGGCACCATCATCAATATGGCATCCGTCTCCGGCCTTGTGGGCGCGGTTGGCATGGTTCCCTATTCAGCGGCAAAGGGCGGGGTCATCGCCTTTACAAAGGCCCTTGCAAGGGAGGTGGCACCCCTGGGCATCACCGTAAATGCCATTGCACCGGGAATCATCGAAACGGAGACGGCCCTGAAGGTGTTTCCTGAAACCGCGCTTAAGGCCTATACCACCTATCAGGTTCCCTTGGGCCGGCTTGGACGGGCCGGGGAGGTGGTGGGGCTTGCGGTCTTTCTGGCTTCCGACGAGGCCTCCTACATCACCGGACAGGTCTATGCCGTGGACGGCGGGTTTACCATGCAGTAGTCAAGCCTTTCCATTCAACAATCCCAATCGCTTTTAGCGCCACACCGGCGTAACTCGCTGAAGCGAAAGGGGCCTTTCCACATTGAGACCAATCCCCAAAAGTTATAACATAAAAACAGGATTTTGTAATACTTGGAGGTGTGGAAAATGGCTATTGTAACAACGACCGTCAAGGGACAAATCGTAATTCCTGCACCCATTCGGAAGAAATTCGGCATCGTAAAAGGCACACCCGTTCATGTTTATGAAGAAAAGAAACGAATTATTCTGGAGCCTGTCCATGAAGATCCTGTTCAAAAGGGAAGAGGCATGCTGAAAACCCGAGGAAGCGTGCTAAAGGGTCTGATGAAAGACAGGGCGGAGGAGGCGTTGTCGTGAAGTCCTACGTCTTGGACAGTTTCGCCATGATTGCCTATTTTGAAGATGAGCCCGGCGCAACAAAAGTTTCTGAAATCCTCGTGATAAAACGACAACCTTTCAACATCGAATGAAAAGGATGGGGATTACCTGACAAGGTGTGAAGAGGTTTTTTTACCAGTTTTCGTTCTTGGCTTTAAGGAGGATTGATTTCCGGATCTTGCCCAGGGTTGTGCGGGGAAAATCCTCGCACAGCGTCAGTTTCTTGGGCCATTTGTACCTGGCCAGACGTCCGTCGCAGAGCAAGTGCATGTCTTGAATGGTGATATCCGAGTCCCTTTTCCTTATGACAAAGGCGTGCCCCACTTCTCCCCAGGTTTCATCGGTTTCGCCCACCACGGCCACCTCCAGGACGGCAGGGTGCTCCCTCAAAACCCGTTCCACCTCCATGGGATAGACGTTCTCTCCGCCGGAAATGTACATGTCCTTGGCCCTGTCCACCAGATAAAAATAGCCTTCCTCGTCCATTCGGGCCATGTCGCCCGTGTGCAGCCAGCCTTGTACGATTGTCTCCTCGGTTTTTACGGGGTCCCGCCAGTATTCCTTCATCATGGTGGTGCCCCGGACCACCACTTCCCCAACCTCACCTGTTTTTACGGGTCTTCCCGAATGGTTCACGATGTTAACTTCCGCATGAAAAACCGGCCGGCCCACGGTGCCCGGCTTTCTTAGGGAGTCCTTTTCCGATGCCCATAGCAGAATGGAGGTTTCCGTTTGTCCCATCACCTGCCGCAAAGGAAATCCCGCTTCCATGCAGTTTGTCAGCAGTTTCTGAGTGGTCTTTTCCCCTCCGATGGCGCACACCTCGAGAGATGAAAGATTCCCCCGACCTTCCTTTTCAACCTTTAGCAACGACTTGTATACCGTCGGCACTCCCAGGAATTTCGTGACCTTGGATCGACGGATTTCCCTGAAGGTCCTAATGGGGTCAAACCTGTTGTGGATGATCATTGTGGCGCCCTTGTAGATGATGGGGGATGCCTGTATGAATAGACCGCCCGAGTGGAAAAGGGGCAACACGATGAGCATGATATCGTCAAAATGCATTTTGAAGAAAAGATCCGCATTGAGACAGTTGAAAAAGGTTTTTCTGTGGGACAGGACAGCCCCCTTGGGAAGCCCGGTGGTTCCGGACGTATACATGATGACATGGGGCTCTTCGGGGTCGGCGGGGCCCAAGGATTTGGTCAGAAACGGTTCTTGCCCCTCAAAGGAGGATGTTTCCTTGAGGTAGTCAAGGAAAGAACCCTTTTCATCCGTTCCCCCCACATTCGCAATCAACATGAGCGGTAGATTCCTGGCGATTCCAAGATCCTTTATGTTTGCACAGTGGTCTCCGCCGAAAACAAACAATCTGGGACGGCAGTTCCTCAATGTGAAGCGCAGCTCCGGCGTGGCCAGACGGAAATTAACGGGCACAAAAATGGCCCCCAAACGGGCACAAGCAACATAGAGTTCAATGAATTCCGGGCAATTGTTCAGCATCACGGCAACGCGGTCCCCCTTTTCAATCCCCAGGGATTGAAGCCAGCAGCTTGTTCTGTTGGCCCTTCCATGAAGTTCCGCATAATTGATTGTTTGATTTTCGTATATAATTGCCGGCTTGTCCGGATGAAGTTCGCTCCATCTCTCTACCCACCAGGCAATATTCATCGATTTTATCATCTCTTCTCTTTAGATCCTTTTGTCAGGCAAAGAAGCCGATCCCTTTTTGTGCTTTGGCATCCTGGTAGATTTGCAACATGTGACCGTTCGTGGATGTGGGCACATGGATCAAATGGACAACCGAAATGAACCTTGAATGGTCCGGCAATATGGAAGAGAGTCGATTTTCGGCATTCAGCAGAAATTTCTCATCGATAAAGGTGTCTTGTTTGTCCGGATAAATGGCGATGGGAATGATATCCGCTTCCACGAGATCGTTGAAAAAGTGGGTGCCATAGGAGACTTCAGGTGTGGAACCGTCCGTATCAAAGGCGATCTCGCCCAGAGTAAGGGTGTTGTTGATGTCTTCATACCCTACCCTGACACCCAGATTGATGTCGTTGCTGCCCCATCTTCCCGGACCGAAAAGGGCGTACCGTTTTCCTTTGAGGTAACGGTTGACAGCCCCCACCACTCGGCCGATTTCCGCCTTTTCCCCGTACCGGATAATCCGGTCGTAGGCCCTGGGGTCCACATACACCACATATTCAATCTCTTTGATGAGTCCGTTCGTGACACCACGGCTGTTGGTGAAAAGGAGCCGATCCTTTGGGATATCATCCGGCAGTGATATCGGTTCCAGCTCTTTGCGCATGGAAAGGGTCCGGCATTGAAGTAGATAAAGGCGGTCTTTGTCAATGGCGAATTCCACATCCACCGGCCGGCCGTAAGCGGCTTCCAGCTTCTGAAGGATCTTTCTGAGAACGCCCAAAAACGGGGTTTTGGTGAGAAAATTGTGGAACGTCAGGCAACTTTTATTCCGGTCGAAGCGCTGCCCCTTAAACATGGGGGCGGCCAGATTGCCGTCCTCATTCACCGATACGGCGAAAAAAAGATCCGGATGGTCGATTTTTCGTACCAGGTCCATGAAAGGCATGGACTGAAGATGCGCTGTTTTCGTGTTAAAGACATCCACTGTCTTCTGGGAGTATTTCAGGATCTGCCCCGCGTCCACTTCCGGTCGCAGCAGGGGATGGCTCATGGGTATCATTCTGGGATAGTCGTCTCCCACCCGGTCCACCGCGCGCGTTCCCAGACCGAAAACAAGCCGAATGAGGCCCTCATCCTGGTTGATGCGATTCGACCAGGTGTAGGCGTTAAAGGAAAAGGCGACACCTGCCGCAAAAGGAAAGAAATAATCTCCAAAAGGTCGGCCCACCACTTTTTGGGCCAGAACGCTCATCCTTTCATCAAAATCGAGCAGGTCCCTCTCTTTGCGGTAAAGGATGGGTCCGGGGGCCATGGTGCTCATCACCACCTTTTTGAGTCCACGAATAAACTCTTCCAGGCGGTCTTCCGGATTTCCGCGATTGCCGACAAAAACGGAATCGTATTTCCCCGAAAAAGCGTGCCCAACGTTGTCTTCCAGAAGGCTCGAGGATCGAAGTATCAGGGGGTGTTCACCCACCCCTTCCAAAAACTTTTTAAACATTTCCACCATGTCCGGCGGAAACGCGGCCGTATCCATGACGGCGGGGAGTTTCTCATAGATCAGAGCGATATCTTCCAGACTCTTGTATTTGTGGGTATGAAATTCATGGAGGTTGTTGTAATCCAAAAAATCGGAAAAAATCCCGGAGTTGAAGTAATAGGATTCGGGGATGGCCAGATAGTCATCCAATTCAGGATCCCGCTCCGTGAGCCGGGGGAGAATGATACGGTATGCCAAGAGCAGCCCCGCCGCCTTGCCGCCGATACGTCCGGGAAACCGGGGGCTCCAGTAGGAGTGCTCAACGATTTCATCCACATCACGAATAGTGATGTGATGCTTGGCGATGCTCATGAACGGAAGCTGGTTAGAGATGAAATGATGGATCAGGGCCACCCGGACGCCTTCCGCTTCGCTGGGGGGCACAAAAGTGTTCCCTTCAGGAATCTCACAGAACTCCCGCAACGCCTTCTTGATTTTGATGGACGTGACCCCTTCCGTATTGACCACCTTGAGCAGGTTTCTCAGCCGGTCCTCTTTGCGGGCCAGGTTGATATACTGGTCGATTTCATCGTCATCCAAATGTTTGACCAGTTCAAGGTCGAGGGTGGCGTTCATGTATTCACGAAGGTTTTCTTCGGTGCATCTGATGTTTTCCTTTTTTAGGGTTGTTTGAGCACTCTTTCTAATTTGCGCTTCACAAAGTGACGTCTTTTCCATCAGGACGGAAAGAAAAATCTTCCGCATGGCCGCTAGCAGCAGGGGATACTTCATCATTTTCTGATACATGCGGTAGGCACGCATCAGTTGCTGTTGGCTTTCCTGGGTGGTTTCCGCCATAATGTCATACCCATCCCCTGAGCTTGCAGGCTTCAGCCACCCGGGCCACGGCCACCAGGTAAGCGGCATCCCGCATGTGAACGGCGTTGTTGCGGCTCATTTCGAGGACACTGCCAAAAGCATTTTTCATGGCATCTTTCAGCCGCCAATGGATTTCTTCCAAATTCCAGTACATGTTGTAGGTGTTTTGCACCTGTTCAAGATAAGAGACGGTCACACCGCCGGCATTGGCCAGAAAATCGGGGAGAACGAACACATTGTTCTCGAAAAGGATATCGTCGGCTTCTGGGGTTGTGGGCCCGTTTGCCAGTTCGCACAAAATGGTGCAGCGGATGCGTGATGCGTTTTTGGCGGTGATGACGTTCTCAAGGGCTGACGGGAAAAGGACAACCGCTTCCAATTCCAGAAGTGCTTCATTGGTAATCTCCTCCGAATCCGGGAAATCACTGACACGTCCGGTACGGATTTTGTGGTCTATGAGCGCTTCCACGTCGAGACCTTTCGGGTTATATACGCCCCCCTTTGAATCGGAAGCAGCCACCAGCTTCATGCCCAGCAGGCTTTTGCCGATTCGGGCCGCATGCTGGCCCGCATTGCCGAAGCCTTGAACGGTCATGGTGGCATCCTTGAGCTCAATGCCAAGTGCATTGGCGGCTTCCCGAACCACGTAAATGCCGCCTCTGGCCGTGGCGTCTCCCCGGCCCTGAGAGCCGCCGATGGGTATTGGTTTTCCGGTGATGACGCCGGGGTGGTGCTCTCCGGTGAGGGTTTCATATTCGTCCATCATCCAGGCCATGATTTGAGGCGTGGTATAGACATCCGGTGCCGGTACGTCCTTTGCAACCCCTAATGTCTTCCCCACGGCACGGACGTAAGCACGGGCCAGCCGTTCCTTCTCGGTTTCCGTCAATTCCTTGGGGTTACAGATGACACCCCCTTTTCCGCCCCCAAGAGGGATGTCCACCACCGATGTTTTCCAGGTCATCCACGCGGCCAGGGCCCTTACCGTATCAACGGTTTCATCAGGATGCCAGCGGATGCCCCCTTTTGCGGGACCGCGGGCGGTATTGTACTGAATGCGAAAACCGTGAAATACTTTGGTGCTGCCGTCGTCCATCTTGACGGGCATGGTGACTTTCAGTTCATGCATGGGCCAGCGAAGGAATTCGTGGATTGCGTCATCCAGCCCCAGTCTTTCTGCCGCGTTATCCAGCTGTCTTTGGGCGATTCGAAATGGATTTAGTTTATCCGTCATGATCTGCTCCTTATGATTCAATGATATTGGCAACCGATTTTGAAGATCTATTATCGAATAACCGATTTGGGGGTCGGTTCAAGCAGTGTGTTGATGATTGTTTCGCGGATAAGCATCTGGTCTACTTGAGGCTTAATGGCATTTTGCCAGGTCTCACTTTCATAGACTTCTTCATACAGTCTTTCCCGTTCCGACGCGTTTTCAAAACGGCGGATCCATACATACAGGTCGTCCTCTTCCCGGCCCACAAAGCTGCCGACCACCACAACCCCTTTTGACATCTGAAAGGGGATGATCTGCTCCTCCATCAGCTTGACCCACTGTTCCATTTTTCCGTTCTTTATCCGGTACTGTCGAAGTTCAAAAACCATTTCAGTCTCCTTCTGTTTGAGGGTGTCGTGTAAAAACGGTGTTCTTCCACAATCCAAATCGCTCAGCTTCAATTCTGGAATCAAAATACTCAAACAGCCATACCCTCTTCAATATCAACTGTAAAGCAGAAAATCGCCAACCATGGCCTTGACGACTTTTCTCTTGACATAACACAGTCGCGTCATTAAATGTTACAAGCAAGAAAAAATTATCAGGGTGAAGTTGCTTGGATGTTGCATCTTACCTGTGTGTTCATCGCCAGAGTGAATGCTTGACCATCTTTTTGCCGGTACGATGGTCAAAGTGTAAGGAAAAAGAATCCCACCTTCTTTTCGCCCCTGTATTTGGGTTTTTCCTGAAACCTTCCGGAAACGCGCGGAAAAAGCAATTCCTGAAAAACGATCGTCGAAAAATGTGTGGAAGGACGTAACTAAGATGGCGGGTATACCGAAAGGAAGAATCATCGGAACCGGTTCCACGGCGCCCAAGAAGATATTGTCCAATGTGGACCTTGAAGGGATCGTGGATACCAATAATGAATGGATCGTCCGCAGGAGCGGAATCAAGGAACGGCGGATCTCATCCAAAGATCTCAATGAAACCACGACGGACCTGGGAACCCGGGCAGCAAAAAAAGCCCTGGATATGGCCGGAATCACGCCCGACAAACTCGACATGATCGTTGCGGGAACGGTTACGGCGGATCGACAGTTCCCTTCTGCGGCCTGTATGGTGCAGGAGGCACTGGAAGCCGGAAATGCGGCCGCTTTCGATGTTTCGGCCGGATGTTCCGGATTTCTCTATGCCCTTTCCGTGGCCAACAACGCCATTCAATGCGGCACCTGTAAAACAGCCCTTGTTCTGGGGGTTGAACGGCTGAGTAGCATTGTAAACTGGGAAGACCGCGGCACCTGCGTGCTTTTGGGCGATGGTGCGGGTGCGGTGGTATTGACGGCGGAAAATGGGGATGGCGCCGGCATACTGTCCACCCATTTGAAATCCGATGGGAGTCTCGGAAACCTTCTCTACTCGTCCGAAGGAAACCTGAAGCTCCCTGAAGTCTTGAGCTGCATTGATCAGAAATCCTTTCACCTTCGAATGGAGGGAAACCGTCTTTTCAAACGGGCCATCAATTGTCTGACCGGCATTGCCAGGGAGGCGTTGACCCATAACGTCATGAAAGAAACGGATGTGGATCACCTGATTCCCCATCAGGCCAATCTTCGCATTATCCAGGCCACGGCCAAGAACCTGAAAATTTCCATGGATAAGGTCTACACCAATATTCAGCGGTACGGTAACACCTCTTCCGCATCCATTCCCATCGCCATGGACGAAGCCAACCGTGAAGGGCGGCTGAGAATCGGCGCTAATGTTCTCCTGGTGAGTTTTGGGGCCGGGCTGACCTGGGGTGCTTCCCTACTCAAGTGGGCCTTATGATAAAAGGCGTTGATCATCCCGGGCCATTGACTTCCGTTTTGATACTGCCTGATTTTTTTCCCGCGGACAGAAGAGAAAAGCCCATGGCGCCAAGGGCCAGAAACAGGGATATCAGAAGTACTTCATGGTAGGCTGGCGGGATGGACGCCTTTAACGCTTCCCCATTGCTGAAACCATTAAGGACAAGGTTTTCCTGGTAGAGCGCTCGCCTGGCGGAAAAAACAGCCCCCGACATGGCCATCCCGAGAGAAATACCCACCTGCCGCTCCGTAGCCATGAGGGCCGACGCCGAACCGAGCCGCTCACGTGCCACGGACCCCATGATGGTGCTGTTATTGGGTGCCTGAAACGCCCCCACGCCCAGACCCAGCAGGATCATGATCAAAATAATGGTGCCGGTCTCTGTTTGAAGATCGAAACCGAGCATGAAGAAAAAAGCCAGGGCGGTGGCAGCCGCGCCGAATATCGACGGCCACCTGGGGCCGATGCGGTCTGAAACGGTGCCGGATATGGGACTGGTCACAATGGTCGTCATGCTGACAACGGCCATGAGGGTTCCCGCTTCCAGGGGAGAGAGGTTGATCCCTTCCATGAGGTAAAAGGGCATGATCAATATGTAGGGTGGAACCGCCAGGAAAAAGAGCAGAAGACAGACCATAGCACCTGAAAAAGTGCGGTTTTT
Organism: Thermodesulfobacteriota bacterium; assembly: GCA_028278625.1. The sequence continues at coordinate 30,175 of JANQDY010000076.1, read as the reverse complement.
GAAAAGTGCCAGATCAACGATGGGGTCTTTGGCCCGCCGTTCCACCAGAACGAAAAAAAAGAGGATGAGAATACCGGTTGCCCCGAAAAGGACCACCAAGGGGGATTCGAGACCGTGATTTCTGATGTGGGCCATCCCGAGGGTGAGACAGAACAATCCGGCGGAAGAGGTGAGGGTCCCCAGGATGTCCAGCTTGATTTTTCCGGGTCCCGGAACATCCTTTTTTAAGAGAACCATTGCCAGCAGGAATGTACAGACACCGATGGGAGCCCGCACATAAAAAAGGGACCGCCAGTCGAGCCATTCCAATAGAAGACCGCCGATGATGGGGCCCAAGATAAATCCCGCCGATACGGACATGCTGAGCATTCCAAGACCTTTTCCGGTTTCACCGGCGGGGAAGGCTTCCGTCACGATGGCGGTTCCGCAGGCGATGCACATGGCAGCGCCCAGGGCTTGAATAATCCGGAAGATGATGATCTGCTCAATGCTCCCGGCCAGTGCACAGGCGGTCATGCCGATGGTAAAGACCGCCATGCCGGCCATGTAAATCCGGGTTCTGCCGATGACATCGCTGATCTTTCCAAAGAACAGCATGAGGCTGCTGCTGACCAGAATATACGCCACCGCCACCCACATGACGGTTGAGAGCTCTGCCTTAAATACGCTGCCCAGTTCGGGAAAAGCGATGATGGTGATGCTGGCATCCATGGTGGCCATCATGGTTCCCATGGCAACCGTAAGCAGGGCCTTCCATTTGTAAGGCCATTTGTAGGAGAGGCGTGGCATCAGGGATTTCCTGTGTTTTTCTCAGACAACTGAAATTGACCTCTTGTCTCTGTTTCGAGATTGCTGTAAGTTCAGAAAGAATGTCAATCGGGGCGCTTTTGATGGAAAATGTAAGTCTTCTGGAAAATATTTCACGCTTGAAAGCGCATATTCAGGAAGTCCTCCAGGAACGAAGCATGAAAGCTTCGTTTTTTCCAAAAGGGGTGGCCAGCAGCAACGGCGCGTCCGCCGTCCTTTTTCTGCTCAGCGGAAATTGCCCGCTAGACGCCGCCAATCCCAATCCCTGTCTGGTCTTGAACAAACGGTCGCAAGCCGTGAGACAACCGGGGGACCTCTGTTTTCCGGGCGGTGGCATTTCCCCTCTTCTGGATCAAAAGCTGGCCAAGCTCATGAAATTTCCTTTTTTTCCGCTCTCCCGCTGGCCCTACTGGCAAAGGTGGGAAAAAGAAAAGCCCGAACAGGCCAGACGACTGGCGCTTTTATTTGCCACCGGTATCAGGGAGTGTGTGGAGGAGATGGCACTGAATCCCCTGGGGGTTCAGTTCCTTGGGCCTTTGCCGCCTGAGCACCTGGTGATGTTTCCGCGGGAGATCTTCCCTTTTGCGGGGTGGATAAAAGGCCAGAAGCGTTTTTTGACAAACCGGGAGGTGGAAAAGATCGTTCACATTCCCCTCGGGTCACTCTTAAACGAAGACAATTACGCCTGTTACAAGCTTCGTTTCAACATGAGAGAAGGACCCATGAAGAACGGTGCTTATGGAGAATTTCCCTGTTTTCGACACAACACAACCGACGGTATTGATGTCCTGTGGGGTGCCACCTATCGGATGATTATGGTCTTTCTGGACCTGATATTCGGTTTTAGGGCACCGCCCATGGAGCACCTGAAAGTCGTCCCGGGGACCATCGATGAGGGGTATTATGGAAATCGTTCCCATCATCGCCCTAATCCCTGATTTCCACAGTCCTCCGAAGTGCCCTCTTCACCTCCCCTATGGGGACTTCCTCCCGGTGAAGAATGCCCGCCGCCAGGGCCGATTCGGCTCCGGTCCTGGTGAAGACTTCCAGGAAGTGGTCCGCGCAGCCGGCGCCGCTGGATGCAATCACCGGAATGGTGACGGCGCTTTTCACCGCGTTGATCAGTTCGAGATCAAATCCAAGGTTTGTTCCGTCCCGGTCGATGCAATTCAGCAGAATTTCACCGGCTCCCAGTTTTTCGCAAATCCGTGCAAAGGTAATGGCGTCCAGGTCCCTCCCTTCACGGCCCCCTTTGATGGTGCACTGGTACCAGCAGTAAGATTCCCCGTCCGGCCCCGGGTATTCGGTCTCGATGACCCGGTGTGAAACCTCTTCCGGGCTTTTTACGTAGACCCGTCTCGGATCCACGGAAATTACAACCGCCTGGTTTCCGTAAACCCGGGCGATCTCTTCAATGGCGCTTTTGCCGGTTTGAATGCCGGTTTTGAGATATTCCAGAACGATCAACACGGCGTCACTGCCGATACTGACTTTATCCGCACCGGACCTGAAATACTTTGAGGCCACCTCAAGGGCGGTGTAGGTTCGACCATCCTTGTCCGTGTAATCCCTGATGCCGCCACCGATGGTTAAAGGCACGAAGACATTCTCGGATGTTCGCCTGAGCACTTCCAGCATGGGCATGTCTTCCAGCGGGAAATCCCTGAATCCGGTGATATTCAAAAAGGTTATCTCATCGGCGCCTTCCTGGTAGTAGCGCCGGGCCAGATCCACCGGTTTGCCCAAGTTTCGAACATTCCCCTTTTCCCTGACGTCGTACTGGTCACCCTTGGTCACCACCAGGTCCCCTGAATCATTGGTGCGAACATCCAGGCAGGCGATGATCCGTTTGGCCAAGCGTGTCCGGGTCGATATCTTGGGAGGCATGGTCAAGGGGCTCTCACTTTTCAGAAAATTTTCCAGCAGACGAAGACCCGATGCGCCGCTTTTTTCCGGATGAAACTGGGTGGCGGCGATGTTCCCTTTCTGAACGGCGCTCACAAAGGAATAACCGTAGTCGGTGGTTGCAAGGACCACTTCATCGGTCTTAGGGCTGACGTGGTAGGAATGGACGAAATAGAATTTTTCATTCCCCAAAAGGCCGTCAAAGAGCCTGGACGGCTGTTTCATGCTGAGGCCGTTCCAGCCGATATGGGGGATGGAAAGATCAATGGAAAAGCGTTTCACCCTCCCCTTTATGAATCCCAGTCCTGACATTTCAGGGGCTTCTTCGCTTTTTTCAAAGAGTGCCTGGAGTCCCAGACAGATGCCCAGGAAAGGACGATCTTCGGTGAGATACGCCTTCAGCGGTTCAACAAAACCCTTTCGATGTAAAATTTCCATCATGTTCCCAAAGGCGCCCACTCCCGGAAAGACCAGTTTTTCCGCTTTCTGGATATCCTCTCCGGTCTTAACGGGTCTGACCGTTTCACCAAGACTTTCAATGGCGTTAATGACGCTCCGGACGTTTCCCGCGCCGTAATCGAGCAATGTAATCATGGGTATATCCTTAAAAATGCACTGTACCCTTTAATTCCGCCAATATGCAGGGTTGCTTATTCAAAGGGTTTTGGTTTATACAAAATGCAGTCACGAATGTAAAGTTCCAGTGAAATGGAGACGGTAGTTTTTCCGTTAGGATGGTTCATTGAAAGGAAGACTCAGGTATGCGAGTAACCAGCGTTCAGATGGAGATGAAGGACAGGCCCAAGAAAGAGACTGTTGAAGCGGTGCTGGGGCTTCTGGACCAGGCCCCGAAGAGCGATTTAATCCTTTTGCCGGAATTGTGGCCCTGCGGCTTTTTTTCCTTTGATCGATATGAGAGTGACAGCGAACCCATTGATGGACCCGTTGTGTCCGCTTTAAGGGAGAAGGCCAGGGATATGGAAATTCACATGCTTATGGGGAGCCTGGTGCTTCGGGACGGGGATCATTTGTTCAATGCGGCAGTTCTTCTGGGACCCGATGGCGGGATTCTGGCCCAATACCGAAAAGTGCATCTTTTCGGATACCTGTCCCAAGAGCAGAAGCTGCTGACCGCGGGCAAGGAACCGGTGGTGGTTGATCTGCCCTGGGGCAAAGCCGGGATCACCACCTGCTATGATTTGCGTTTTCCGGAGCTTTATCGGTGCATGGTGGATCAGGGCGCTGCCATTTTTCTGGTGACCTCCGCCTGGCCCATGGCCCGGCTGGATGCCTGGCGTCTCTTCAATCGGGCCAGGGCCCATGAAAACCTTTCGTTTCTGTTTTCCTGCAATTGCGCAGGTGAAAGCGCTGGTAAGCCCTTTGCCGGTCACAGCATGATGGTGGATCCCGGTGGGGAAGTGCTGGCCGAAGGGGGTGAAGGTGCTTCCTTTGTTTCAGCAGAGATCGATCCGGGGCGTATTAAAGCGGTGCGGGACGAATTTCCCGCCCTCAAAGACCGGGTTTTCTTTTCCCCCGCAAAGGAAGATTGATATGCCACGAAATTACGACATCGGCCTGGAAGAGGCGCTGAAGCTTACCTTTGAGGCCATCAAACCCCTTGAACCGGTGTCAATGCCCGTGCATGAGACCTGTGGTCATGCGGCTGCGGAGGATTTAAATGCCAGGGTGGATTGTCCATCCGCCACTTCCTCCCTGCGGGACGGATATGCGGTGGTGTCATCGGATATTGCCGAGGCGTCCCGTGATCACGGCATTTCGCTCAGGGTATCCGGATCACTGGCTGCCGGGGGTGCCGCCGAGGCGACCGTGCAAGCCGGGATGGCGGTTTACGTGTTGACGGGTGCCATGATCCCTGAAGGCGCCGACGCGGTTGTGTCCGTTGAATTCACCGAGCGCAAAGGCGACCGAGTGATTTGTTATCGGGATGCGCCCGCCGGCTGCAATATCCTTTTCCAGGGGAGCGACGTGGCAAAGGGGGGCCTCATCACAAGCCGAGGGGAGGTCCTGACCCCTGCGCTGACCGGCCTTTTGGCTGCCGGCGGGCTTGATCGTATCAGGGTATATCCCTTTCCCCGGGTCGCCGTGGTCGCCACCGGTGATGAGGTGGTTGCCCCCGGAAAGCCCCTTCGGCCCGGTCAGTTATACTCAAGCAACATCGTTACCCTTTACGCATGGCTGCGCCATTTCGGCATGAAGGGGGAGACGGCCGTGGTCCGGGACCACCCCGTTGAATTGAAGAACACCTTTCAACGGCTCCTCATGAATAATGACGCGCTTCTGACCAGCGGCGGGGTATGGAAAAGCGAGCGGGATTTTACCACCGGGGTTCTGGATGAAATGGGTTGGGAAATGCTTTTCCACCGGGTTCGGATTGGCCCGGGAAAAGCGGTGGCATTGGGAATTCTGGATCGAAAACCGATATTTTGCCTTCCCGGAGGCCCCCCATCAAATGAGATGGCGTTTCTCCAGATCGCCCTGCCGGGGCTCCTCAAAATGGCGGGGAAGGGGAGTCCGCCTTTTAAAATCCGAAAGGCCCGGCTGTCGGAAGCGGTAAAAGGGGACGTTACATGGACCCAGTTCTTTCAGGCATCCCTCGAAAAAAGGGAAAATGAGTGGTGGGCCGTGCCGCACAGACTTAAAAGCAGAATTCTATCTCAGGCCCTTGCCCAGGCCCTGATCCGGGTTCCCGAAGGGGTCCATCGGTTGGATGCCGGCAATCGCATTGAGATTCAAGTGCTTTTTTAGGATATCGGAACCGATTATGAAAACGGACAAAAAGGCATCTGAAAATCAAAAAACCGGTTTGGTGCAGGTCTATCTCAATCCCAATGGAAAAACCAACTTTGCGCCCTACGGGCTGGCCCTTCGGGCCTCGGGCTACGGGCTTCGCTCGTTCATTGCCCGTTATACGCACCACGGTTTTGAAGAGGGTGAGTCGGCGGCCGTGCGGTCTCTTTTTCCCAATTTGGCAATCGACACCTCCTTCCTGCAAGGGGCTAAAGAAAATGCTCAAGCCGACAGATCCGCTGCCGCTACGGCGTTTCAAAATGCCGCCCAGATGGCGCGATCGGGCGAATACGATCTCGTGATCCTGGACGGTATTCTCGATCTGGTCTCAAAGGGATTGATCTCCATAGCGGAAATCGAGGAACTGATCGCCGAGAAGGCGACTCACGTGGAACTGATTCTCACGGGGCCTGACATTGGAGAGGAAGCGATCCTCGAAAAGGCCCATCTTGTAACCGAGATGGTAATCCACAGGGAGACACTAAATGCACAGGGAACCGACGTGCAGGTGGTAACCGGGAAAGGTAAAGGGAAGACCACCTACTGCCTGGGCAAAGCACTCATGATGAGCGGCACGGGCGTCCCCGCATTCATGCTTCAGATCATCAAGAGCCCCCGGCTTTATGGGGAGACCCTGGCCGTCCGAAACGTAACCGGAATGCAGATTCAGTCAATGGGTAAGGGGCTCGTGAAAAAACAGAATCCCGATGGGGACCCCAATCATCGAATAGCGGCAAGAGAGGCCTGGCAAGTGGCCAAGAAGCTTGTGATGTCCGGACGATATGGTCTGGTGGTGCTGGATGAGATCAACATCGCCGTCAATTACGGTTTTATTTTTCCCTACGAGGTGGTGGATCTAATCCAGAAGATGCCCGAGGAACTCCATCTGATTCTGGGAGGCCGGTACGCCCATCCCGAGGTGATAACGGCCGCTTCCAAAGCCGTTGAGATGAAAGAGGTTAAGCACCCCTATAAAATGGGTATCAAAGCCAGAAAGGGCATCGAATTCTGACCGCTTTACCGTGGGGTTACCTGCCAGAAAAGTAGAGGGAAAACAATGAAATTGAATGAAGCCGACAGGATCGATTGCGATGTGCTGGTGATTGGCGGCGGCGGCGCGGGGTTGCGGGCGGCCATTGGGGCCAGGCTTGCCGGTGCCCGTGTGCTTCTGGTTTCAAAGTCACGGGTGGGTTATGCCAATAACACCTATATTGCCAAGGCGGTTATTTCCGCCGCCGGATGGGGTGATGTCCGGGACGGGGGAAAAGTTCATCTGGAGGACACTGTTTTGGGCGGCAGGGATCTGAATGACCGCAAACTGGTGTCTCTCATGACGGAGAGAGCAAGGGATGAAATCTCTTTTCTTGAAAAATGCGGGGTGGTTTTCGCCAAGAATGAAGAAGGGTTCATTATCGGCCGGATCCCGGGGCACCGTTTCCCCAGGCAGCTTCAAGGAGAACATCGAAAAGGGAGCGATTTGACCCTGCCGCTCAGGCAATATGCCGAGAAGAGCGGGGTACGGTTTATGGAGCATTTGTTTGTGACCCGCCTTTTCTCGGTGGATGATCGCGTTGCAGGGGCCACGGGCATCTCCCTTGACGGGCGATTTTTCGCGATCAGGGCCGGTTCCGTGGTATTGGCCACCGGCGGTTTCGGACAGATGTACCTGCACACGAACAACGCCGCGGGCATCACCGGTGACGGCCAGGCCCTGGCCTTTGAGCTGGGAGTCCCCTTAAAAGACATGGAGTTTGTTCAGTTTTATCCCACGGCCGCGGGCAGGCTCGGGAACCGGCTGATCCTGTCGGAAGTCCTGGTCATGGCCGAAGGGGCCATTTTGAGAAACAGGGGTGGGGAGGATATCGCCCGGAAACACGGATTCACGGATCCCATGGCGCTCACCCGGGACCGGCTCTCCCAGATCATCATGGAAGAGCTCATGGCGGGGCGGGATGTGCAGGGCGGCGTCATCATGGACCTTGGCCCCATCTCTGAAAAAAGACTCCCTTTGATGGCCCCTCTCCTGCCGGCCACCTGGGATCCCACCCAGAAAACCCTGGTGGTCTCCCCCACGACCCACTTTTGCATGGGCGGTATCGTCATTGACGAAAACGCGGAAACACCCCTTTCAGGCCTTTTTGCCGCGGGAGAGGTGACCGCGGGAATCCACGGCGCCAACCGGCTCGGGGGAAATGCCCTTTGCGAGATTTTTACCTTTGGCGGAATCGCAGGAGAACGGGCCGCTGCCAGGGCCACGGAATTGGGTCGCTCGGATCCCCCTGAAAAATCGATGAACCGCGAAAAAAAGCGTCTGGAATCCATTTTTAAAGGTGATGGCGAGCGTCCCAAAGACCTGTACCGGTCAGTTAAAGAGACCATGTGGCTGGAAGCGGGAATACTGCGGGAACCCAAAGGCCTCAACAACGCCCTTCTGACCATCGGAACCCTTAAGGAACAAGCAAAAGAGGCATCCGTCGGAAAAGTCTCTGATTTGGTCCGGCGTCTGGAACTGGATAACCTGCTGATGCTCGCGGAGGCGGTCACGCGCGCGGCACTTTTGCGAACGGAAAGCCGGGGGTCCCACTATCGCACCGATTACCCTTCGGAGGATAATGAAAACTGGTTGCGAAATATTCTGGTTAGAAAGACCGATAAGAGCGATATTCTTCTTTCATCCGCTTGACGGAAAAGACGTAAACGACAAGGGCAAAATGGATCTTACCCATTTACAGTTCAAGATGTGACCCCATTCTCAATCATCTCCCGGATCGTGAGGGAGTTGTCCGAGTCCCTTAATCATAACACCCGGAATAAGACTATTGTCCGAGAGTTTGTGCAAATCATTCGTTGTCCTCAGGTATATTGTAACGTAAACAGGTGACTCATTTTCTATTGAACCCAGTTTTCCATTTTAAGATCCTCAACTCTTTCAAATTCCGCTGTATTATTGGTCACCAACACCATCCCTCGTGATCTGGCGAGGCCTGCTATGAGCAAATCGTAAGGCCCGATGGGCATTCCTTTCTTCTCGAGTGTTGCGCGAATGGCCGCAGATTCAACTACTGAAGATCGATCCAGGTTAATGACTAGCAAAGGGGACAGGAACTTGGCCATCGCGTCCTGGGTTCGTTGTGGATATCGGCTTTTCTGAGCCCCATACTCCAGTTCAAACAGCGTGATGATGGAGATGGCCACTTCACTTGGGGAATGCAGTCTAAAGTTCTCGAAGGCTTTTGGAGGGCGTCTTTTTATCAGATATATACAGATGTTGGTGTCGAGCAGGTAGCGTATCACATGGAGTCCCTTTCCTGCATGGGAGGCTGTTGACGTCCGTCTTCGAAAAAGTCATTCGGGAACTCGCTAAGAGACTCAAAAAGGGCATCCCATGTGGGTTCCAACGGCTCCAGTATCACCTGTTTCCCCTTTCTATAGATCTTTACCTCATTGCCGGAAAATCTGAATGCCTTTGGCAACCTGACCGCTTGTGAATTGCCATTCTGAAAAACTTTGGCCGTTTCCATCGATTCTCCTCCTCCGAATGTACACACAATTTATATATACGCTTATATGTTCTGAAAGTCAAGTACAGGGAATGCCTTTTGCGCGGTGATTTTGTTCTATCAGCTAACTGATTGAAGTTGAAATAAAAACTGGATTATCTGAATGTTTCGGACACTCACGGACTTGATCCGGGGCCGGCATGACGAAAACCCCTGAACCAGGACGCGTGCTTAAGGCTTCCAATTGACGGGCCATTTCCGGCTAGAACAAGTTTGCCCTGCCCACTTGACATCCGCAATCGTCATATGGTAATCGCTAATTCATTATTAAACGTACATTTTCATGTTCCTCCCTAACCGTTAACACCGACGAATTCCCGAGGATTTTAATTGACCCGACGGAGATCGAGTGACCGGCATTATCCTTTGGATTTCCCGTTGTCCGGAAGTCATCCGCGTCCATCGGTCCCGTTTTATGCGTTCTGGCTCATCGCCCTGTGCCTCATCGGCCTGCCGTCGGCATGGGCGGAAAGTAACATCTCCACCACCAACAAGTACGCCTTCAGCGAAAACGCGGGCTGGCTCAACTGGCGGTCCACCAATGCCCAGGCCATGGTATACACCACCTATCTTTCGGGCTACGTGTGGTCCGAAAGCGTCGGGTGGATAAAGCTGGGCGCCACGCCAAGCGGTTCCCCCCCACGTACCTGAATACCACCAGCGCCAACTGGGGCGTGAACCGGAACAGCGACACGGGCGTGCTTTCCGGCTATGCCTATAGCGAAAACGCGGGCTGGATCAGTTTCAACACCACCAACAGCCAGGTGGTTGTGGGAAGCGACGGCAAGTTCGACGGCTACGCCTGGAGCGAGAGCATGGGGTGGATCCATTTTCAATTCGCCAGCGTCAACATCTCGAACCCGGCGATCCTGGACGGGAAATCGAGGGGAGATTACTTCTACCTGGTACAGGCTGAGAACGGCCCCCTGGTGGCGGAGCTGGTCTCCTTCACCGCCGAAGCGGTTGACGGCCATGTGCTGCTTACATGGAAAACCGCCTCCGAATTGGACACGGTCGGGTTCCACCTGTGGCGGAGCGATAGCGAAGCCGGCGAATATGCCAGGATCACCCGGACCCTCATCCCGGCCGGGGGCGGACCCGCTCTGGGGGCCGCATACACCCACGTGGACGGGGACGTGACCCCTCCCTGGACCGGGTACTATAAACTGGAGGTGATGGACAGCGGCGGGGCGAGCGTTTTTCACGGGCCGGTGTCGGTGACCGTCGGGGAGAGCGACGGGATATGCCCGGATTGTTCCGGTGATCCATGCGTGATTCGGGACGTGGCTTTTCCCGCGGGGAAATCGTACCAATGCGACTATGCCGTTTCAGTTCTTTTGGGTCCCGATGTGACCGTTCAAAAGGGGGCGGATGTCACCATCAGGGCGCCGAAAATCGGTTTTCGGCCCGGATACCATGCGGAATCGGGCGCCGTGGTACGAATCCAAACGGTCGGCGATTGACCACAGGGCCGTGTCATATATGTAAGTGTCTATCATTGAAGAAAATGAAGCATCAACCTCGTCATTCCGGCGAAAGCCGGAATCCGGCAATTGTGAATAATTCGGAGGCTCTGGATTCCGGGTCAAGCCCGGAATGACCACATCTTCACGACACTTTTGAAATGACAACACACTAGGGCCATTTATGGGGATGTTATGATCATGCATCTGAAAAGTATTGTGCCGGCACTCTGTTTTTTCGTGGCGTTCTCCTGGGTCTTTCCCTGGATCTTTTGGAGCACGGCGGCCTTTGCGGGCGATCTCGATGACCCCGCGGACCCTTCCCACGCAGACAGCGCCATGTACACCCTGGAAACGATCTACAACCGTCTGACCGCCGGTACCGAAGGGAGCAAACGGGGCCCCGACTTTCAAGAGTTATGGTCGACGCCGAGTTCGAGATTTCATACCCTGAATGAATTGATGGCGGTTGCGCCCGAGGCCGATGCCGCCGGTGCCGTAGGGGCCGAGGTGCTCACGGGCAAGAAATTCTGGGGACTGAAGAGCGACGCGTGGGGTACACGGACGGGTAGCATGGCCGACCGGGAAGGGGACAACGCCTCCACGGCCCGGTCCCGATCCGGGGGCGTGACCTATTTTACGGGTCCCGAAGGCTACTATGACGGGAGCGACCGGGTATCCGCCACGGATGCCCAGATTGCGGCCCTGGACACGGACATCTCTTCAGGGAATATCCTGAACGCGGTGACCATTTTCGGGGTGGCGGGCACCCATCCCCTGGTCGGGGTTCCCAAGACGGGGCAGACCTATGATCCCGCGGACGGCTCCGACGGTGATCTTCAAAAGGGTGTTTCGTGGCCCGTGCCCAGATTTACGAGAAGCGGCGATACGGTAACGGACAACCTGACCGGACTGGTATGGGCGGAGAATGCAAACGGGGCGGGGACCCTGAACTGGGCCGCCGCCGTCACCTATTGCAACAATCTGGAGCTTGGGGGCTTTGATGACTGGCGTTTGCCCAATGTGAAGGAACTGATGAGCTTGATCGACTTCGCCTACAAGACTCCCGCGCTCAGTAATGCAGCGGGGACGGGACAGTGGACAACCGATGAAGACGCCTTTTCCAATGTTCAATCCGCCAAATACTGGACCAGCACCGTTTTTCCCGGTGTTCTGACCGATGCCTATTACGTGGACCTGGACAAGGCCCATATCTTTTACGCCACCACGACGTGCGCCACCTTGCGGGTGTGGCCGGTTCGCGGCGGGCAATAGAGGCCCGGGGAGAGGGGAAATTCCAAAGGGGACATTATGATTTTCCATCTGAAACGCATTATGCCTTTGCTCTGCTTTTTCCTGGTGATCCCCTGGGCTCTTTACTGGTTCTTCTGCAGCACGGCGCTCTTTGCGGCCGATCTGAATGACTCAGGATCCCCTTCAAGCCCGGCCAGCGCCATGTACACCCTGGATGACATCTACAACCGTTTGACCGCGGGCACCCAAGGGGCCAAACGGACAGGCGGCTTTAACGGGCCGTCCTCGGGACCGGCTTCCAGTTGCCATACCCTGAATGAATTGATGGATGCCGCGCCCAAGGCCGACGCCGCCGGTGCCGTATCGGCCGAGGTGCTCACGGGCAAGGAATTCTGGGGACTGAACAGCGGAGCGTGGGGTCCGCGGACGGGGAGTATGGCCGACCGGGAAGGCGACAACGCCTCCACGGCCCAGGCCCGATCCTCGGGCGTGAATTACTTTACCCCGCCCGAAGGCTACTATGACGGGGATGACCGGGTATCCGCCACCGATGCCCAGGTTGCGGCCCTGGACGCGGACATCTCTTCGGGGAATATTCTGAGCACGGTGGCGATTTTCGGGGTGGCGGGCACCCATCCCCCGGCCGGGGCTCCCGAGACCGGGCAGACCTACGACCCCGCGGACGGCTCCGACGGCGATCTTCAAAAGGGTATTTCGTGGCCCACGCCCAGATTTACGCGAAACGGCGACACGGTCACCGACAACATGACCGGACTGATGTGGGCGGAGGATGCAAACGGGGCGGGGACCCTAAACTGGGCCGCCGCCGTCACCTATTGCACCGATCTGGTGCTCGGGGGCCATTCCGACTGGCGTCTCCCCAATGTGAATGAATTGCTGAGCTTGATTGACTACGCCTACGAGGGGCCCGCACTCAGTAACGGGGCGGGGACGGGACAGTGGACAACCGATGAAGACGCCTTTTCCAATGTGCAATCGGGCGAGGATGCCTATACCAGGGCTCAAACGGCCAAATACTGGACCAGCACCATTTTTCCGGACGTATTGACCGATGCCTACTACGTGGACCTGGACAGGGGCTTTATCTTTCACGCCGCCACCGCCACCGCCGCGCTGTCCGTATGGCCGGTTCGGGGCGGGCAATAGCCCTAGAAATAGACGGCCCGGTCTTAAGGAAAGAGGATTGCCTTAGGTCGGATCTTTCCGGACTGGACGACCGGAACGGGAAAAAGGCGCCCTTTGCCGCCCTTGATTATCCATGGGTAGATCCCAGTGCGTTGATTGTTATGCGTTCTCAAATGCTATGGACAATTATAATGGATCCCATTATAATATGACCCATGATAAAGTCTTTTGAAAATCCAGGAACAGAGGACATTTTCAACGGGTATAGTTCTCAAGCAGCCAGAAAATGCTGTCCTCAACCCATTTGGCCTGTAGCTCGAAGAAAGCTGGATCAGATTAACCGTGTTAGAGATGTCATTGAACTCCAAATTCCTCCTGGAAACCGGCTTGAGCGACTAAAAGGCGATAGAGAAAATCAATTTGGCATCCGAATTAATCAACAATATCGTATTTGTTTTATTTGGGAGGAAGGCCATGCCTATGAGGTTGAAATCACGGACTATCACTGAAAACAATATTGGTAGACGTCTTCCAAGGAAACGTCCTCCAACACATCCGGGGGAAATGCTTTTAGAAGAGTTTGTCAAACCTCTTGGACTAACTCAGACAGCGCTCGCTCAGAGTTTAGGCGTGTCGTATCAGCGTCTTAATGAAATAATTAAGGGGCGTAGGTCGGTAACACCTGACACTGCACTTAGGCTGTCTCATGTTTTGGGCATGTCGGCGGATTTTTGGCTCGGTTTGCAGCAAGACTGGGATCTTTGGCATGCAATGAATAGTCCCCAGGCTGTAGAGATTAAACGTTTAAAGCCAATCTCAATAATAGTAGAAAACAGCGCATAATCGGGTAGCCGGGGGGACATTCTGACTGGCGTCTGCCCAATGTGAACGAATTGCTGAGCTTGATCGACTACGCTACGCCTACGAAGGCCCAGCCCTCAGTAACGGGGCGGGGACGGGGCAGTGGACAACCGATGAAGACGCCTTTAGCAATGTGCAATCGGGCGAGGATGCCTATACCAGGGTTCAAACGGCCAAATACTGGACCAGCACCATTTTTCCGGACGTATTGACCGATGCCTACTACGTGGACCTGGACAGGGGCTTCATCTTTCACGCCGCCACCGCCGCGCTGTCCGTATGGCCGGTTCGGGGCGGGCAATAGCCCTAGAAATAGACGGCCCGGTGGTCCGGTTTCAGGAAATGGGGATTGCCTTGGGGAGGCTTTTCAGGACCGGACCGTCGGAACGGGAAAAAGGTGCTCTTTTCCGCTTTTGATTATCCATTTAACAATCAAACACTCCCCCTGTCCCTAGGGGCACAATTGTTATCCCTGGAATCAGAGACAAGTCTGAGAGCTTACGGAGTTCTATGGTCCAATAACCCGGGGGCGATTCATCAACCAAAACGGCACAGCACTCTTGAAGGGGAACGCGAATGTTTACGGTTCTGCCATCTACAATTTCAGCGCTACAGGTATACGCCCAGGCATAGGCCGGGTCCGGGGAAAGAAGCTTGAAAAGCCCCCCAGACGCCACCTTGATCACATTATGGGGATCAAGGAAGAATCCCCATTCATCAACAATCCTCAGAAGATCATAAATATTACGAACCAACACTTCACAATCAAATCCCGCCGGATTCAAGCCTTTTGCGGTGAACAACTCTACGGGCGCCACATATGGAATAATCAGATAGTCCCGGTCTATGAAATAGGGGTCTGCATGACCGGCGTATTCATAGGCCGGGTTCAGATACCAGTCGGTACAGGTGCCGCAATCCGGTTCATAGTCCGGTTCGGACACCCCTTCCACGGGCCGGCTGCAGTATTGGCCGTAGATACTATAGGCGCCCGACAGTAGAAACATCGCCATCAAGAAAAGCCCCAAAAACCTTTTTGACATGGCCTTGCCTCCTCAATTCCAATTGATTGATACTATAGAATGCTGTAATTTATAATGCAATAGCGATTTATTGTCCGGCGGCAATTATAGTTCCCGCTGATTCTTAAAATGAGGAGATTCGGCTCCATGAACGCTGAAGCGTTTGACAAAAAGTCTGATGCGGGAGAAAGTGTCAAACGCCAATTGGATCTTTCAGAGGCTATCCGGCCTAACCAAGAAAAAGGTCAATGTCGATCCTCCTCTTCGAATGATTCAGTCGTGATCACTTATTACCTTGAAATGAATTCGCCGGATCAACTGAAGGAACCCGCCCATTCCAGGGAACTCCACATTGTGGAGGCAAAAATCAAGCAATATCCGGTCAACCGGTTCCTGTACCAGTTCATCGGGGAGAAGTGGCAATGGCGCAGCATGTCACAATTGCCGGACCATGCGTGGAAGGAATACGCTGAAAACAGCAATTTAAGGACCTGGCTGGCCATGTCCGGCGGTTCCATCGCCGGCTATTACGAATTAAGAAAAGAGGCACGGGGGGATGTGGAAATTGTCCATCTGGGTCTTGGGCCCAAGTTCATCGGCAGGGGTTTTGGCGGTTATTTGATCTCACACGCCGTGAGATCCGCCTGGCAATGGAATGAGACGAAGCGGTTGTGGCTCCACACCTGCACCGAGGATCACCCCGCCGCTCTTAACAGCTATCTGTCCCGGGGATTTGTGGTTTACCGGAAAGAGAGAAGGAGGCTTTGAGAATTTCCGGTAACGTGCTATGATTGGTTTCGTCACGCAAAGCATTCTCACTCATGACACAAGGAAAGGATCGTTTTGGAACAGCTTGAAACCCTAAAAATCATCGAACCCCAGGCGCTCCAGCCTTCTCAGAAGGCGTGCTGACCCAGCGGCGGAAAGGCTCAGTTGAGCCGGCCGCGACTGGATCAACCCTTTGTGAGAGGATCCATTGAGACCAAAGGGGGAAAGGTGCCGGTGGTATCATCGGAGCTTGATTGGGCGGATCATCTGGGCACCTTCAAGGCCCGCTGGGGGGTCAGGCGCATGGATTACACCGTCGATCCCGGCCTGTACGCCCTTGGCACCCCGGATGAAAACACCGAAGTATTTGTCACCGCCAATTACAAAATGAGCTTTGATCGGGTGCGGGAATCCCTTGCCCACAGAGATGCATGGATTCTGGTTGTGGATACCGACGGCATCAACGTATGGTGTGCCGCGGGAAAAGGGACTTTCGGAACAGAGGAACTGGTCCGTCGCATTTCCGCAAGCGGTCTGGCCGAGATCGTCAGCCACCGGGAGTTGATCCTGCCCCAGCTGTCGGGACCCGGCGTGGCAGCCCATCAGGTAAAGAAGATGTCTGGATTCAAGGTCGTCTACGGCCCTATTCTGTCGGCGGATCTGCCGCGGTTTCTGGATAATGGATGCCGGGCCACACCCGGAATGCGGAAAAAGGCGTTTGGGGCCAAAGAAAGAACAGTGCTGGTGCCCGTTGAGCTGGTGGCCACCCTCAAATGGAGCCTCATCATACTCCCCTGCCTCTTTTTGGCCGGCGGATTCGCGGGAGGTGAGGGGTTCTGGGCAGGTGCCGTGCGCTACGGGCTCTTTGCCGTCTTTGCCTTTGTCTGCGCCATCATCTCCGGCGCCGTTTTGACGCCCGTTCTGCTCCCCTGGCTGCCCGGACGTGCTTTCGCTTTCAAGGGGCTGGTCATGGGAATCATCGCGGCCGTTTTTGTGACGTCGTTTTGGCCGGGGAATATGGGTGCGTGGTCGGATCGTGCGGAGCTTTTCGCCTGGTTCTTTCTGATACCGGCCCTTTCGGCCTATCTGGCCATGAATTTTACCGGTGCCTCCACCTATACCTCTCTTTCTGGCGTCCGAAAGGAGATGGAATGGGCCGTGCCCCTTGAAATTGTCGGCGGCGGCATCGGTCTGCTCCTGTGGGTGCTGGCGCTCATTGCCGCTTAATGGAGTTCGTGAAATGGAAAGATTCATCTATCTGAAAGATGTGGTAACCTTGGCCCTGGACGGTGAAAAGTGCGTCGGGTGCGGCA
Source organism: Thermodesulfobacteriota bacterium (assembly GCA_028278625.1). Next base: position 13,268 of record JANQDY010000076.1, on the reverse strand, counting down.
TGTGTCTCATGGTCTGCCCTCAGGAAGTCCTTTGCATGGACAACGGTTCCGCGGCCATTCATGACAGGGACCGCTGCATGGAATGTGGGGCCTGTGCCCGCAATTGCCCCACGGAGGCCATTACCGTCAAAGCGGGGGTGGGGTGCGCCGCCGCCGTTATCAACACGGCACTTGGACGGGACGGATCCTCCTGCTGCTGCGTCATCGAAGAGGACGTAACTGCCCCTGCGGCTTCCGGCAACCCGGGATGCTGTTAGGGATTGCATATGGAAGGCGCCATTCTCAGTAATCTCTGGCAGGTGGGCGGCCCGGGGTTTACCGATCCCAATGACGCGGCCGTTTATCTGGTCCGGTTTGGTGACAAGGCGGCATTGATCGATGCCGGTTGCGGTGGTGCCCACGAACGGCTGACGCGGAATATCGACAAATGCCTGGGGCCTGGCGTGAAAATGGTGTATCTGCTCCTGACCCATTGCCATTTCGACCATACGGGGGGTGCTCAAGCGGTTCGAGATACCTATGGGTGCAAAATCGTCAGCCATGCCCTTGACGCCGTTTACCTGGAGAGGGGAGACAGCGAAGTGACCGCCGCCTCATGGTACGGCTCCAAAATGGCCCCGCTACCAATTAATGTCAAAATAGCGGAAAGTGAGCGGACTATTGAAGTGGGAGAAAACCGAATCACGGCCCACCACTGGCCGGGACATTCCCCAGGTTCCCTGGTGTATACCACCGAAATGGAGGGCCTGTTGATTCTCTTCGGACAGGACGTGCACGGCCCTATTCACCCGGCGCTCTTATCGGATCCTGACGCCTACCAGGCGTCTTTAAGAAAGCTCATTAACCTTAACGCGGATATCCTCTGTGAAGGGCATTTCGGCGTTTTCCGCGGCAAGAAAGCGGTGAAACGGTTTATTCAGTCGTTTGTTACCTAAAACATACCCGTTACCCGGTTCATAAAACGCAATCTGAAGCACCATGGGGAGGATCCATGAGAGCTCTCGAGTTTGACGTGAATGTTCCCAAATTCGCTCTTGCCAAAGTGCTCCGGACGGTTTTCGGCAATAAGGTCTTTCACAGGGGACCCGCCAAAACGGTGCATCTGGCGGATGTGCCTGAGCCGACACTCCCTACGCCGGAATGGGTGAAAATCAAAACCCGCTACTGCGGCTTCTGCGGCAGCGATCTAAACCTGATTACGCTGCACGATTCTCCCAGTGCATCCCCTTTCACCTCTTTTCCCTGCGTTCTGGGTCACGAAATCGTGGGCGAAATCATAGAGACCGGGGCCCACGTGAATGGGTTTCAAACAGGCGAATTGGTGACCGTCAATCCCGGGCTCACCTGCGAAGCCAGGGGCATTTCTTCGCTCTGCGGGCCATGCAGCGCCGGCCGTTCCAGCAATTGTGAAAACTTCGCCGAAGGGATTCTGCCGCCCGGCATGTTCCTGGGCATTACCAAGGGCGTAAACGGCGGATTTGCCCCCTATCTGGTGGCCCATAGGTCTCAGCTCTTCAAAATACCCCATGGCCTGAGCCCTAAATCCGCCGTCATGACGGAACCGCTGGCGGTGGCTCTCCAGACTCTTTTCGACAATATGCCAAAACCGGGTGAAAAGGTGCTTTTGATCGGCGGCGGCGTCATCGGCAACCTGATTATCCAATCCATCCATCATCTGGTACCAGATTGCGGCGTTTATGCCATTGAACCGTCCCCGTCCGCCGCAAACCTGGCCAAAAAGGCTGGCGCCATTGAGGCGATTCCTTCAAAGGACCTTTTTTCGGGAACTTCCCGGGTGACGGGCGCCAGGATGTATAAGCCGATGATCGGCATGGAGATCTCCATGGGCGGATTTGACCGGGTGTATGACACGGTGGGGATCAGCCGCACCCTCAATCTGAGCATGCGGCTCATGAAGACCATGGGAACGCTGAGTGTTGTGGGAATCGGTGGAGATGTGAAGCTTGATTTGACGCCCCTGTGGCTGAAACTGCAGACCATCAAAGGGGTGTATGCCTACGGGTACGCGGCCCATGGCGGCGAACGGCGGCACGTGTTTGAGATCGCATTGGACCTCATGAAAAAGGGCGCCATAAATGCCGGAGAACTGGTAACCCACGAATTCAGACTGGAAGATTATGACCAGATGATCGAGGCCAATCTAAACAAGGAAGAACACCGGGCCATGAAGACGGTGGTGGCGTTTCATTGATCCACGGGAGTCCATAAATGAGATTTTCAGTATTGCTCTTTGCGCTCTTCGTCCTTTTAAAAATCGCATCTTTTACCGGCAAGGCATACGGTAAACATATCGGCAAGACCAAGGCCAAAATCCTAATCAAGACGGAAAAGGGAGATCGGGCGAGACTTTTTGTTTTCCAAAAGGGAAAAGTGTCCACCAAAAAAGGCGATCAGAAGCGTTTTGATGCGGCCCTGGTCTTTAAAGACGCCAAGACCGGTTTTTCCGTGATGACCAGCAGAAAGAAGGACGCCTCTTTTAACGCGGCGGCCGAGGGAAAGCTGAAGGTCTTGGGCATGGGTCTTTATGCCCAGTGGTTTGAAGACGGCGTCAAAAAGGTGTTATAGAGACGCATTTTTTCAGAGACCATTGGGGTTATGGTTTTCATAAGGTGCTTTTATCAATAAAGGGAGTCCATCATGTCTCAAATATCCGGCGGTCACCTGGCGGCAAAATACCTGAAGCAAGTGGAAGGTGTGGAGATCGTTTTTACCATCTCGGGGGGCCACATTGAAAATATTCTGGACGGGTTTACGGAATACGGCATTCGCACCATCGACGTCCGTCATGAGCAGGCCGCGGCCATGATGGCCCATGCCTGGTCCATTTATAAAAATACACCCGGCGTATGCCTGGTAACGGCCGGTCCCGGGTTCACCAATGCGCTCACGGGAATGGCCAATGCCTTTTTGGACAATGCGCCCCTGGTGATTCTCTGCGGCCGGCATCCGCTGAAGGATGATCTCACCGGGGCGCTCCAGGAAATGAATCAGATCGACATGGCAAGACCCGTTACCAAATGGTGCGCCACCTGTTATGACGCAAAGCGGATTCCCGAGTACCTGTCCATCGCCTTTCGCCAGGCCACCATGGGTAGACCGGGGCCCGTATTTCTGGAGCTGCCGCCGGATATCCTCTTTGTGTCCGTGGATGAAAAAACGGTTAACATGCCCAAAAGAAGAACCCACAAAACATCCACCCATCCGGATTCATCGGAGTTTGATCAGGCGGCCTCAATCATCAACAGCGCCGAACGGCCGCTGTTCATGGGCGGCAGCGGTCTGGGCGCCAGCGGCTGCGGGGATGAACTTAAAGGTTTTATCGAAAAGACCGGATTTCCATTTGTACTTCTAAATAACGGCCGGGGAATCCTGCCCGACGGACACCCGCTTTCCATCAATGACGGCGGTTTTACGGCCCTCATGACGGGTGCGCCCCAGGCGGACGTCATTGTGGCCGCCGGCGTCCGTTTCAACTGGGTCATTCAGGCCACGAAGATGTTTCCGGACGCAACGGTGGTCCGCATCGATATCGAGGAGAGCGAAATCGACCGGAACCGACCATCGGAAGTGGGTCTTGTGGGCGACTGCGGGGATGTGCTTAAACGGTTAACCCCCATGGTGGATAAGAGAGACCACAATGACTGGATCAGGAAGCTGAAAAACGCTTATCGAGCCTTTCTGACCACGGAGCTGGAACTGCGGAAAAAACCCTCCGATCCCATCCACCCCCATCGGCTGGTGGCACGGATCATGACGTTTTTCGGAGAGGATGCCTTCTATGTGGCCGACGGGGGAGATACCAGTTATTACGGTCTGGCCGGGTTTACCTCGTCACGACCGGCGGGGGTTCTGGTGCCGGCGGGCGGGCTCCTGGGGTGCCTCGGAACGGGAATCCCCTTTGCCATTGCCTGCAAACTGGCCCACCCGGACAGACCCGTGGTGGTATTGAACGGTGACGGGTCGTTCGGGTTCAACAGCATGGAGTTTGATACGGCGGTGCGGCATGATATTCCCATCATATGCGTGGTCAACAACGACTGTGCCTGGGGAATGATCAAGCACTCCCAGGCCATGAGCATCGGAAAGGAGCGGTGCACCTGTGCGGAACTTGGCATGCGGCATTATGAAAAGATGGTGGAAGGGCTGGGCGGCTACGGGGAACTGGTGACCAAGGACCAGGAGATCATTCCGGCCCTTGAGCGCGCGGTCCAATCCGGGAAACCCGCGTGCATCAATGTGGTGACGGACCCCACGGTTACGAGCCCCGCAACGGTGATGTTCTATCAGAATCTCTCAAGCTTTGAAGCTTAAAAAGGTTTTAGGTTCCAAGAATAGACGCACACGATCATAGACGACCCTTGGTTTCAACCAGGGCGCGCAATCGTTCGATTTCCTTCTGCTGGCTTTCGGCCAGGGCTTTCAATTCCTTAACGGCCTCCACAAGGACGGCGGTCAGTTTGGCGTAGGACACCGCCTTGTATCCATCCCCGTCTTCGGACACCAGTTGGGGCATGACCTTTTCAACGTCCTGGGCAATAAGTCCGATCTGCTCCCCCTGTCCGAGTCCCCTGTCCGGATACTCATCGACGTTCCACTCATAGACCACGCCTTCAAGCTCGATCACCCTGTCCAGGGGTCGTTTCAACGGCCGAATATTCCTCTTCAAGCGCCGGTCCGACGTAACGGCCGTGGCCGTGGCCCTGAAATTTCCGTTTATCTGTATTGTCTTGTTGTCAAACTCGCCATAGATGAGGGGGGATGTCGTTTCGGAGTTGGCGATGTAGAGCCTGTTGGAGCCGGTTTCTTCATAGCCTGCCTTGTAGCCCAAAAAGACGTTTCCCGAGCCAGTCTGGTTGTTAAACCCGGCATGTCTTCCGAAAAAGCAGTTGGAATCTCCGGTGGTGTTTTTATTCCCGGCAGATTCGCCGAAAAAGGAGTTGGCGTTTCCAGTGGTGTTCATGTTCCCGGCGGCGTTGCCAAAAAAGGAGTTGTTGTCGCCTGTGTTGCTATACCCGGCGGAGCCGCCGAAAAAGGAGTTGGAAACTCCGGTGATGCTCTTCTCGCCGGCAGACCTTCCGAAAAAGGAGTTGGAATTTCCGGTGGTGTTCTTGTACCCGGCGCGGTATCCGAAAAAGGAGTTGTTGATGCCGGTGTTGTTGCTATATCCGGCGGCGGCTCCGAAAAAGGAGTTTTCGGTTCCGGTCTCGTTGCCATGTCCGGCAGACCTTCCGAAGAAGGAGTTGCGTGTTCCGATGGTGTTGTTATACCCGGCGTTACTTCCGAAAAAGGAGTTGTAAGCGCCGGTGTTTACCCGTCCGGCATTTTGTCCGTAGAACGTGATTGTTGTCCCTTCCGTTCCCTGAGCCTCGATTGTTTCATCATGCTGTCCGGCTTCTACGGTCTCGGGAAGGGCCCCGGTCTCATTCACGGGAGCAGACGCCTCCACGGCCGGAGAGCCTTCGGCAAATACAAACAGACCCATCAATACCAGAGAAAACATGATGCCCTTTATCATAACGTCCTCCTTACAATTATACCCGATAATGTCTTTTGATGAAAAACATCGAATCGTTGGGATGATAAGAACTCGCTTCTTCTTGCGCTCACATATAGGAGAGGCTGACTCGTAAGTCAAGCATTCAGAGGATTGTAAGTATTATGAACGGGTTTTCCTTGACCTGCACTACCTTTTTGCCTAGATTTAATCAACAGAAAGCCTTTCACTATCACATTACAGCCTCAGGATAGTCTCAATGAAAACCCGTGTATTTCACCTTGTTGTCTGGGTCGCTACCACCTCCCTTTTGGGCGGGTGCATGCTGCTGGGACTTCACGAAGACCTGGAGGAATATGGACGGTACGGTTCGGTTTCAGGCGTCATAAAGAGTAATTCTCCCCATAAAAAACCGATACAAGTGGTTCTCGTCAAAATAAACGAGAAAGACCTCACGGACAATACGATTATCAATTGGGCGGTGATGTACGAGCCGGGACCCTACAAGTTTTGGGCGCTTCCCGGAACGTATATGGTCGGGGCCTTTGAAGATACGGACGAGAATCTGGCTTTCCATCCCCACGACTACGTTGGCTGGTACGGCGCTCCGGACACGATCGCTGTTGAAAAGGGCAGTGAAAATGAAGGCATGCACATCCTTCTGCGGCCGCCGGGAGAGGCAAGGAATGAATTTCCTCTCTTGTACGAGCTGCCTCCTTTTAAAGTGTCGGAACTGCTTGAAAAGGAATTCAGCATTGGGGAGGTCGTTAAGCTCCGGGACTCGAGATTCGGATCAGAGAATGGGGAGATGGGTTATTGGAAGCCAATGAGATTCATGTACGAAGTTGGTGGCGGTATCTTCTTTCTGCAGGAATACGACCCTCAAAAGATACCGGTTCTCTTTGTTCATGGCGCCGAAGGAAATCCGGTTGAATTCGAGCAAATCATCAAGCGCATGGACCAGAGACGATTCCAGGCCTGGGTTCTGTCCTATCCATCGGGAATGCGACTGGGAGACCTGAGCAGATGGGTGAGTCGGGGCATTTTGAGCCTTCAACTGCAATATGGGTTTAGGGTCATGTATGTGCTGGCCCACAGCATGGGAGGGTTGGTGGCCCGCGGTTTTATCAATCGGTTGATTGAAAGCAACGATGATCGCGTCATCCGGCTGTTTATATCCATGTCAACTCCCTGGGGCGGACAAGCAATGGCCGCCAAAGGCGCGAAGCAATGTCCTGTCGTCGTGCCTGCCTGGTACGACATGGCCTCCGGGAGTCCCTATATCAAAAGACTGTTCAAGACCCCTCTGCCATCTCATCTGGAATACGATTTGCTCTTCAGTTATCAGGGCGGGTGGCACTTGACGATCCCTCGGAATAACGACGGGACGGTGTCCCTGCAAAGCGAACTTTTCATGCCGGCGCAGTTGGCTGCAAGAAAGATTTACGGTTTCAACGTAAACCACGACGGTATTCTTACAAACCCTGAAGTGATAGAGATGGTTAATCTGTTGATGGAGGAAAGGAGCAAGCGGTAGGCACGATACAAAGCGCGTTGAGGATGCACAATGCACTAAGGGTAAACCGAAAAAAGAGGAGGTGCCAAGATGAGCAGTTGTGATAGTTGCAAATTCCGAGCAAAATACGACAACAATCCCCGGTCGATTCTGGGCAGGATCTGGAAATGGCATACCGGCTGGTGTCCGGGGTGGAAGTCCTACTTGAAATCCCTTCCGGACGACAAACGTGCGGAGACCATTGAAAAGTACAAATAGACCACCTTAGAGGGATCAGTTGAAACCGGCCTCCCGCGGGTTCCGGGATGATCCCTCCCCCCACTTCCTTTCCACGGCCCAGGGCAATGTTCCCGTTGATCAGACCCCGCGGGGTCCTCATGTGATTCGGGTTAGGGGATTCCTTTTCCTTGACCGCCCGCAACATTTCTCTTAGAGTCTGAGTCAAATAGCGCTTATCAATAGCCATTATCACCCAAAAAATCAGGAGGGTTTCAAAATGAGAGGGAGATTCGTGTTCGCTATTTCCGCATTTGCAGTCTCTTTGTTGGTGGGAATCGGATTTTTCGGTGAAGCACCCCTATGGGCGGACAACGGGAACAAAAGCAGCCGGGAACTCGCGTCTGATGCGGATGTCAGCAACTTGAGTTCTGAAAGCGCATCAGACCCGGATGCCCTTATCGAACCCCAAGGCACGGAGGTGGGGAACAACACGTTCTACGGCCAAAATGCAGGGTCCGCCATCACCATCGGAGAAGACAATTCTTTTTTCGGGTACAAAGCAGGGCAGGCAAACACCGACGGCGAACGCAATACCTTCATTGGAAGACGGTCCGGCATCAACAATGTGTCGGGGCGCTGGAATGCGTTTCTCGGGTCCGATTCCGGACTCAACAATACGGGAAGCTATAATACCTTTGTTGGCGGTTTTGCCGGCTGCCAGAACGATGATGGTGAAAGAAATACCTTTGTGGGGTATTCATCGGGCTACTACATCACCTCCCAGGACGACAACACAATGGTGGGCTATCATGCCGGGTGGTACAACAAAGGAAAAAACAACGCGTTTTTCGGAAGTTCCGCGGGGCAATCTAACTCCAATTACGGGGAAGCGCACTATGCCATTTCCAACACCCTTATTGGAACCGAAGCCGGAAAAGAGATCACCGAAGGCGACTACAATACCATTGTCGGTTCCGAAGCCGGAAAGGGGATTACCATCGGTGCCAACAACACTTTTCTGGGGACAAAGAGCGGTATCAACAACACCGAAGGTGACAACAACGTTTTCGTGGGATATGAATCCGGCTATTCAAATCAGAGCGGTGAAAAAAACACCTTTATTGGATATTGGTCCGGATACAGCAATTCATCCGGAGAGGGGAATGTCTTTTTGGGGTATTACGCAGGGGCTCTTGAGACGGGATCAAACAAACTGTACATCAATAACAACGGCCAGAGCACACCCCTCATCTGGGGGGACTTCGACACCAATAACGTGGTCATCTACGGGGGGTTCAGATCCATTGCCAGCTACATCTCTTCAGACGAGCGCCTGAAAAAAGAGATAAAACCACTAGCGTCATCCCTGGAAAAAGTGTCAAGGCTTAAGGGAGTTCGCTATGAATGGAAAAGGGATGAACATCCCGATGTTGGTTTCCAGGAAGGCGAGCAGATCGGCCTGGTTGCCCAGAATGTGGAAAAGGTGCTGCCCGAACTGGTGTCAGAAGACAGGGACGGGTACAAAGCGGTCTCCTATTCAAGGCTAACGGCCGTGCTCGTTGAGGCAATCAAGGAATTGAAAGCGGCAAATGAACAGCAGATGATTCAAAACAAACAGCAGCAGGAAGAGATAGAGGAACTGCGCGCCATCATCGCGGAATTGAAGGGGTAGTTTCCTTTCTGTCTCTTTCCAGGTCGTCTAAGGATAAAATCACTCATAATGAAGGCTATTTACACACATCAACGTAGAATGAGTTAACCGCATACGTCACAAGTTTTCGTGATTTATTTCAGCCCCGCTTTTCGCAGGTTGGAAATGATCCGTTGGAGATGTGCCGGGTCTTTGTACGGGTAGACCTGATGAAAATATTTGAATGAAAAGTCGGAGGTGATTCTCATCACTTCAGCCGCATATTTTCTGGCTTCCGCTTCCCGGCCCAGGGCCATGCATACGTCGATCAGGCCCAACAGGGAAGCCACGTGGTTCGTTTTGTTCTGTTTCGACCGGTCAAGGGCTTTTTTGTAGGCGGAAAGCGCCTCCTTGAGGCGTCCCGCCTGGCGATATGACTGGCCCAAAACAAAAAGATACCAGTCCGGGCAATAGGGCGTCAGCCGAATCGCCCTTTCCGCATAATTGACTGCCCCATTGAAGTTTCCCGCAAATAGCATCACATAGGCCAGAAGCACGTGGCTCAAGGCATTGTTGGGGCCGATGGACACGGCTTTGAGCCCGTTCTTGACGGCCTCGTCGTATTCTTTCCGGTTGAGATGGATGGTGCTCCACAGTGAATAGAGTCCCGGATGGTCTCCCCCGAGCCTGGCGGCCTTTTCCGCCAGGGCCTCCGCCGTTTGAATGGACAGAGGCGGGGACTTGCTGTATCCGAACCAGGCGTCAATGACGTGGGTCCACGCCAGCATGATCCAGGCAAATGCATACTCCGGATCGATCTCCACCGCTTTTTCGAGGTATTTCCGGGCCCGCTGATTATCCTGCCATGTAAATTGCTCAAACAGGTCGGCACCTCTCACACCGTAGCTCCAGGCGGCAAGGTTTTCAGTGGGGCTCCCTATTTCGGCCCGGTCCCCGTCCGTCAACTTCACCTCAAGGGCGCTGATGATTTTGAGGGTGATCTCGTCCTGCAGGTCGAACAGGTCCTTCAGTTTTCGGTCGTAGTGTTCGGCCCAGACCTGATATCCGGTTGTGGCATCCATCAATTGTGCGGTGATCCGCAGATCGTCACCGGATTTCTGAATGCTTCCTCCCAATACGTTTCGGACGCCCAGTTCTTCACTCACCTGCTGAACCGTTACCGGCTTGTTCTTATACACGGAAGTGGAATTCCGGGAGATGACGAAAATCTCCGAAAGTTTCGATAGGGCGGCGGTAATGTTCTCCGTGAGCCCATCGGCAATGTATTCCTGATTCGGTTCCTCGCTGAGATTGTCAAAGGGGAGCACCGCGATGGAGGGCTTTTCCGGCAAGGGAAAAGACATTCGATCGGGGGATGCGGTTTCAGAGGCTTGGTGTTTTGACGGCTGCAAATAATAATGCCAGCTTAAAAACCCTCCGATGGCCGCAATGAGTACCAGAAGCGCAATTCCTCCGATACGTTTCCGCCATTTTCCAAGGAGTAGGGCAGGTGATTTTGCGGTTTCCGTATCCGTGATCACCCGGTAAACCCTTACGGGGTCGGCAATGTTTTTGACCCGTTGCCTGCCGAGGTTTTCAAATTCCGCTCCAAGCTTGTTCTTTATTTGATCATACAGGGTCCCCGAGATGCAAATGCCGCCCCCTTGGGCAAGGCTCTCCATGCGGGCCGCGATATTGATGCCGTCTCCGTAGATCCGTTCCCCGTCATCGATGACATCCCCCAGGTTGATGCCGATGCGAAAGGCCATTTTACGCTCATCCGGGATTTCACGGTTTCTTTCCTTGAGTGCCCGTTGTATTCTAATGGCACATTCCGCGGCATCCACCGCGCTGACAAATTCCGCAAGGATGTTATCGCCGGGAGAATCGACAACCCGTCCCCTGTATTGATGAACGAGATCCGTGATCAGCTTCCGGTATTCTTTGATTCTTCTGACGGTACCGGCTTCGTCCTGGCCCATGAGGCGGCTGTAACCTTTGACATCCGCACTCAAAACGGCACTGAGTTTGCGTTTGGCGCGCTCTTGGGTCATGTATGCACTCTCTTTTTGATACCCAACTGAAAGGAAATCAACGAACGGACAACGGATTTATATCTTATAACCCTTTCGCTTTCATGAGGTCAAATCGTTATCCGGACCATTGTCCTTTGGATGTAAATTCCCTAATGTCGTAACCATGGCCTGTTATCCCCTCTTTCTCTGGTCAAAGGGGAGGGGAGGGCCGATGCTGGATCTGATCACATCCCTTTTTTCACTGCCTGGTACTGGCTGCTGGCCATTTTGGGTTTCACCATGCGGTATCTGACCTTTGATCGTCCCTTTTTGCGTCATGCCAATGAACGGGCAAAATCGCAGCCCCAAGTCTATGTTGAGATGCGTTTTAAAGCGCCCAAGGGGCCATACACGGTCTGGGTAAGGGGTAAAACCGACATGGACAACGGTTATACGGATTCGGTTTGGGTTCAAGTGGGTGATGAAATCGGTACCGTCAAAAGTGTCCGGATGGGGAATTGGGCTGAGTCGATCTCAGCATCGAATCCCCGATACAAGGAGATTCATAAAATGAAGCCGTTATTGCGCTATTACTGGTGATGCGCGTTCGAGGATAGGGATTGTCGTGGATTTCAGATTGTAAGGTGGATAGGCAAAAAGTTATGATAGGTAGTGTCAGACATCCCGTTATGAAGACGATAACACAGATATGAGGAAAAAAAACAGTGTCGTTCTGACATTTCAATGGGATAATCGAATTCCAGGTGAGCGGCGCAACCAACCGATATCATTCAGAACGGAAATGGCATCAATGAGTTTAAATTGTTAAGATTTTGACGACCGGCGGGATTAGAGCGTCAAAAACAAGGCCAAAAAAGGCGTCAAAGGAGGACAAGATGAAAACGAGAATCATATTTTATCAGGTGTTGGTGGCGCTGCTTGTCTTCGCGGGTAATCCTTTTGCCATGGATGGGCAGCCGGAGACCGACAGAATCGAAAAACAGGACGAGACAATCGGCCCTCAGGGAACCGAAGGTGCGTACAACACCTTTTACGGGACCGGTGCCGGCCAAAGGATACTCAGTGATCCTTCTACAACCGGCGAGTCCAATACGTTCATCGGGAGTCAGGCCGGATATGGTAACGCTGATGGCTGGGCCAACACGTTTGTGGGGAGAAATGCCGGATACGCCAATACGGTGACCGGAAACACCTTCCTTGGCTATTATTCCGGATTCAGAAACACCACAGGGGATATCAACACATTTGTCGGACACAAGGCCGGACAGGAAAATACCATCGGGGATCAGAACACCTTCATGGGAAACAGGGCGGGGTATGAAAATACCAGCGGGAATTCCAACGTCTTCGTCGGATATCTTGCGGGGCAGAACAATAAAACAGAGTGCTGCAATACTTTCGTCGGAAACAGCGCCGGCATGGATAGCACCGCCGAAGGGAACACCTTCATCGGTTCCAGCGCCGGTCTTAGCAATACCAAAGGAGAAAGCAACACCTTCATCGGACGGGCTGCCGGACAGAACAACGAAACCGGGTCCAACAACCTCTTCATCGGACACACCGCCGGTTTTGATCAGACTTTCGGTAATCACAACCTCTATATCGGAAACAGCGCCGGCTGTAAAACCGGGCAGAACAATACCATCATCGGACATTATGCCGGCGTATTGAATACCTTCGGGGACGGCAATGTTTTCCTGGGGTATTCAGCGGGGCGCAAGTCGAGTGGTTCCGGCAAACTCTACATTGACAATACGGATACTGAAAACCCCCTTATCTGGGGCGATTTCAGTGCCAATAACGTGATTATCTACGGGGGGTTCAGGGCCATGGCCAGCCATATCTCATCGGACCAGCGGTGGAAAAAGAACATTCAACCGTTGGCATCATCCCTGGATAGAATATCAAACCTTCGGGGGGTGCGTTATGAGTGGAGAATTGACGAATACCCCGATAAAGGGCTTGTTAAAGGCAGGCATATCGGACTCATCGCCCAAGACGTGGGGAAGGTACTCCCTGAACTGGTGTCCAAAGACAAAGACGGGTACGAAGCGGTCTCTTACGCCAAGTTGACTGTGGTTCTTGTTGAGGCGGTGAAAGAACTGAAAGAGAGAAATGAAAGCCAAAACAAACTTCTGCAGGATTACATCATCAGATTTCAAAAACAGCAGGCTGAAATTGAAGCGCTGCGTTTGATGATCAAAGATTTGAAAAACTGAAAACCCCTGGCTTTTTTCCGGGTATAAACTTTAAGCACCGATTTTCGCGTAGCGATATGAAAAATAATTATTGCGACCCATCTTCAGCTGGCCGCTCGAAATTATTAATCATTTCAAACAGATGGGAAGGTCA